>CAYVDO010000006.1:0-2048 GCA_964450125.1 uncultured bacterium | reverse complement strand
GCTTACCGGCCCGAGGCGGTGCTGCCGCCCCCAGTCCACTTCGACACCTGTCCGATGCCACCGCCGCACGACGACTGCGTGATCGACCGCGGCGACGTCACTGCCTTGGTGCCCGCGCTCGGCATGCTGCGCGACGTGCTGCGCAAAGCCCACGACGAGCTCGGTGTGGACTTCAGCCAATTCGACTCGAATGCCGACGGCTGGACCGACGGCGTGGCCGCCATCATCAACACCGACGTCGGCGGCATCGCGTTGCCGGTGGCGGAGCTCTCCGAGACGCTCACCGGCTTCACGCCTGCGGACTTCACGTTCGACGGTGTGCGCGTGAATGCCGTGGCGGTGGCGAAGCTCAGCGACACCCGCAACTACCTACACGAGTTCGGCCACCTGATCGGCTTCGACGACATGTACAACGAGGACGCGCTCGACGGCACGAACCCCTCGCTCGGCCTCGAGCCCAACCCGGGAAGTGCGTGGTCGCGTATGGGCAGCGGTTACAGCCGTTACACGAGCCTCAACGCCGTGGATCGCGTGAAGGCGGGCTGGGCCACGGTCGTGCCGATCACGACCACCCTGCCGGCGGCGGTGGTGCCGCCGGTGCTCGAAGGTGGCGTCGTCTACCAGCTCGGTAGCGGGAACGAGTACTTCTTGATCGAGAACCGGCGACCGTCCACGCCGGGCGACGCATGGTACCCCTGGGACTCGGACGTCGTCGGCAGCGGCGGTCTCGCGGTGTACCGCGTCCTCGACCTACACAAGCCCAATCCGACGTTCACGATCATTCCGCGCCTTCTCGAATGCCCGAATTGCAACGAGTTCAACCCCTTCATCTTCTTCGAGCAGGCCGACGGTCTGTTCGAGTACCAGAGTGAGGCCGGATTCGATCACGAGAAGGACGCGGCCGATTTCTTCTCGACCGGTGACGAGCTTCTGCCGCGCCCCGACAACACGGCACCGCTCTCGCGCACCAACCTGGTGCTGCGGTCGAACTACCTGTCTGGCGCATCCAATGGCGCGGCGATCCGCGACGTGGACGCGAATGCGTCGTACCCGGACGTGGTGGCGCGCTTCGAGCCCACGACACCGCCGGTGTGCGGACGCATTCCCGCCGCCGGTTCCTCCGCGTCGTCGCTCGCCAGCGTCATGCCGCTCGCCGCGGCGTGGCTCGGCGCGAAGCATCTTCGGCGTCGGTCGGTGGGTGCGGTCCGTCCGAACTGACGCAACCGCTTGGGTAGGCGACTCCCGTCGTGGTCGTCGCTTGGACGATCGCCGGGACTGGATTCGCCGTGCGACGGCGCGACGGCGGGCCGGATAGTCTTGGCGGTCCCCGTCGCACGTCGTGTCCCACCGCGTGGAATCTCCGCCTTCCGTAAACGTGCCCGCACCGGTTGCGGTCTTCGAGCGCCGCCCGCTCGCGAGCGTTTCGGTGGTGCTGCCCGCGCGAAACGAAGAGGGCAACATCGAGCCCGCGGTCGACGAGGTGTGGCGTGCGGCACGTGCCGTCGCCGCGCGCGTCGAGGTCATCGTGGTCGACGACGGCTCGCAGGATCGCACGGCCGCGCTCGTCGAGGCGCTGCGGACGCAGGTGCCGGAGCTGCGCCTGGTTCGGCACCCGGCGAGCCGCGGTTACGGGGCGGCGCTGCGGAGCGGATTTGCCGCTGCCACCGGCGAGTGGCTCTTCTTCACCGACGCCGATCGCCAATTCGACGTGAACGAGCTCGCGCGCCTGGCGGCGCTGGCCGATGACCACGACGTGGTCGCGGGCGTCCGCACGCTGCGTCGCGATCCGCCGCATCGCCGGGCGATGGCGTCCGCCTGGAATCGATTCGTGTCGCTCACGCTGGGGGTGCGCCTCGAGGACATCAACTGCGCGTTCAAACTGCTCCGCGCCGACGTGGTGCGCTCGCTCGACCTCGTGGCGAACGGTGCAGCGTTCGGCGCCGAGCTGGCGCTGGCACTCGAGCGTCGCGGTGCACGCATCGCGCAGATTCCGGTCTCGCATCGACCGCGAACCTGGGGGAGGCCGACGGGTGGCTATCCACGGGTGA
>CAYVDO010000005.1:29266-50044 GCA_964450125.1 uncultured bacterium | reverse complement strand
TCTCGCGCTACCGGCGGAGGGTGGAACGCTGTGGGTGACGACGCGACGGATCGGTGCCGAGGTCGAGGTGCTGATCGCCGACAACGGCACAGGCATCGCTCCCGAGAATCTGGAACGGGTCTTCGATCCGTTCTTCACCACCCGAGAGCCGGGACGCGGCACGGGGCTCGGACTGGCGTTGTGCCGCAAGATCGTCGAGGAGCACGGCGGCAGCCTCTCGCTCTCGAGCGTGGTGAACGAGGGCACCCGCGCCGTGATCCGCCTTCCGGCGGCGCCTCCGTCCACGCCGGGGGGCGACGGCGAAGATTCGCCGGCGAATCCGGGGTTGACGCGCGCCGACGGCTAGGGGAAAAGAATGCGCCGTGCGAGGGGGGCGCGTCGCGCTCGCCCGACGCCGGGCCTGGAAACCAGCTCGTCGGTCGACTCACATTCGTGAGCCGCGGGGTGCGCTCTCGACGCACCTCGGCTCACCACAGGACTGCGGTTCATGACCCTCCCCTCCGACGCATCCATGCCCCGTGCACGCATCTTGGTGGTCGACGACGAAGAGCCGCTGCGCCAGACGATGATGGTGATCCTGGGCCGCGAGTACGAGGTGCTCACCGCGGCGGATGCGCGCGAAGCACAGCGAATCCTCGACGAGCATCCCGTGGATCTCGTGCTCACCGACGAGCGCATGCCCGGCGTACGTGGCACCGACCTCCTGGCACGGATCCGCGAACGCGATCCCGACATCGTGCGCATCGTGCTCACCGCGTACAACGAGCCCGATGCGATGTTGCGCGCCATCAACGAAGGCGAGGTGCTGCGCTTCCTGCTCAAACCCTGCAATCCCACGGTCCTGCGCCAGGAGATCTCGGAAGCGCTCGAGCGGCGCCGCCTGGCGCGCGAGAACCGGCACCTGCTCGAAGAGCTGGCGCTACGCAACCGGCATCTCGAGTACACGCTGCGCGAGCTGAGTGCCGCTCGCGAAAGCCTGGTGCGCGCGGAGAAGCTGGCGCTCGCGGGAAGGCTCGCCTCCGGCTTTGCGCACGACATCCGCAACTACCTCACGGCGGTCGTGGGGCTCGCCGGGCTCGCCGATCTCGGCCCGGCGGGCGGCACCGTGCGTCGCCTCCTCGATCAAGCGGTCCACGGCATCCACGAGCTTTCGAGCGAGCTCATGATGGTGGCCGAAGGGCGACCGCTCTCGTATCCGCTCGAGCGCGCCGACCTGGCGGAGGTGGTGCGCGGCTTCGTGAACGACATGCGCGGCGGGACCATCGATCAGACGCGCCGTCTCGAGCTCGACCCGTCGGTGTCGCTGATCTGCGAGGTCGCTCCCCGCAAGCTCTGGCGCGTGCTCTGGAACCTGCTGCAAAACGCCGTGGAAGCCACGGAGGATGGCTCGCGCATCACGTTTCGCAGCTTCTCGCTCGGATCCGAGGCGTGCATCGAGGTCGAAGACAGCGGCCGCGGCATGCCCGAGGAGGTGCGCGCGCGAGTCTTCGAGCCGTTCTTCTCGACCCGCTCCGCGGGAACCGGGCTCGGCCTCGAGATCTGCCGCATCATCGTGCAGGGCCATGGCGGCACGATCGAATGCGAAAGCGCCGAGGGCGTGGGTACCACGTTCCGCATCAAGCTCCCGCTCGCCACGAGCTGATCGCCGTCGCCGCAGCGGCAAGCATCTCCGGGGTCGTGCCGCAGCAGCCGCCGACCCCGCGCGCACCGGCCGCGGCGAGCGCCACGATGCCGCGCGCGAATCGCTCCGGCGTTTCGTCGTAGATGAAACGCTCACCTGCGCCGCGGCGCGGTTGGCCGGCGTTGGGGCGCGCGATCACGGGAGCGTCCGTCGCGGCGACGAGCTGAAGGATCTGCGGCAGCAGCTCGCTCGCCGTGAGCACGCAGTTGGCGCCCACCGCCGAAGCGCCCGCACGAACCAGCCGATGTGCGGCCAGCGCCCGCCGTATTGCCGGACGATGCGGCGTAGCGGGTACGAATGCCACGGACGCGACGATGGGAAGCGGCGTCTGGTCGCGGATCGCCGCGATCGCGAGCGCCGCCTCGTCGAGGTCGGTCATGGTCTCGAGCAGCACGCCGTCGCAACCCGCCGCTGCGAGCGCCGAGGCCTGCTCGCCGTGAGCACTCGCTTCACCGACTGGCGGCCAGATGGGGCCGATGTCGCCGAGCACCCAGCGCCCACGTCCAGCGGCGGCACGGGCGATCTCGACCGCGACGTTCCAGATCGTGCGGCGGTGCTCCGCGAGCCCAGCGCGTGCCAGGTGCACGCGATTCGCACCGAAGGTGCAGGTCGCGAGCACCTGGGCACCGGCTGCCACGTACGCCTCGTGAACGGCCTGCACCTCGTCGGGTCGGTCGAGCACCCAGCGCTCGGGCGGCGTGCCGAGCGGCAGGCCGCGACCGAGCAACATCGTCCCCATCGCCCCGTCGAACAACACCACCCGCTCGCCGAGCGCCGCGATCAAATCCTCCATCGTCAATCGCCGGCGACGAGGTAGGTGAGCTTCCAGCTACCGGCGTTCTTTTGGAACCCGACACGGTAGCCCGCTGGTGAGCGGATCAGCTTGCGCGAAACGTAGCCCGAGGTTCCGTCGTGAAGCTCCACGTGTGTCCAGGGCGACGCCGGGGACTGCGGGTCACCCTCGCCCCAGTCGGGGACGCGGACGACGTCGTAGCTGAGCTGCGCGATCACGGGAGACTCGGAGTCGGGTCGCTCGCGGACGTTCACGTTCCTGCCGACGATGACACCACTCGTGAAGCCGTCGAAGTCGTCCGGGAACGACTCGAAGAAGAACGGATAGGTCGCGTCGGCCGAGCCCGATTCGCGGTGGTACGTGGAGCCCGAGCGCAGCAGCTCGGCGAGTAGCTCCCACAGCTTCGAGTCGGCCGCGCCCGGCTGCCAGCGCTCGAAGAACGCATCCGGGCCGCTTTCGCCGCCAAAGTTGATCAGCACGTCGGTCGCGAGCAACGCACGGAGCGCGCTCGCGTTCTTGGCGGCAACGGCGGCATCGAGCCCGGCACGGAACGCGCGGAACGATGGGTCGGTCACTGCTTCGTCGCGAGGGACGAGCTGCACGCGACGATACGTCTCACCGGCGTGCACGATGCCTGCGATCGCCCCAACCGTGGCGACCCACAGCGCCAGGGCGAGTGCCCGCGTCGCTCGCGGCAGGAGGTGGCGGGTCGGGTTGCCCAGGAAGCGCCGGTGCAGTCGCGAGGGTCCGGGGGCCTGTCGGCGGGCACGGCTCGCCCCCACTCGATCCGGTGAGACCGAAGGCTCGCCTGCGCCGCGGCCACGCGACTCAAGCTCCCTCCCCACGAGCGTGACTCGAGGTGCGTAGCCGCGGATCGCCCTTCGACCGGCCCCCAGCCCCTCACGCCTGGCACGGGTTCCGCACGAACCTGACCCACTACCCGGCGGCAGCTTGGTTGGACGGGGATCGTGGTGGCGCATAACCTCCTCGGTTCGAGCGCACCCCGGCGCTCCTCTCGAGGTTTCGATGAGTCTCACACAGCTCGACGTCCTTGCCGAAGGCCCGCCGCAGCTCAATCGCTTCGGCGTGAGCTACGAGGGCAAGCGCATGTTCTGCATGTGGCCGTGGCGCACGTTGGTGCTCACGTGCGACGGCACGGTGGTGTGCGGCTGCGGCGACGCCCGCAACGAAAACAAGATGGGCCACGTGGGCAGCCAGAGCGCCCTCGAGATCTGGCAGGGCTCGGGCTTCCAGCGCATGCGTCGCGGCATGCACGCCAATCGGCCGCCGGCCTTTTGCTACAAATGCGGGCTCATGGAGGTTCACGACGGCGACTATCAGCCGCCCGACCTGCCGCTCGTTCCCCAGACCTACCCGCAGGTCCTCTACGTCGAGCCCACGATCATCTGCAACTTGCGCTGCCCGCAGCCCGCCTGCGAGGTGGAGGTCTACGACACCCGCGTCGAGCGCATGCTGCCCTTCGACCTCTACAAGAAGGTGATCGACGAGGTCGGCCCCCACATCGAGCGCATGGTCTTCTACAACTACGGCGAAAGCTTCCTGCACAAGGAAGCCTTCAAGATGCTCAAGTACGCCAAGGACGTGAATCCGAACATCTGGATCTGGACCAGCACCAACGGCCACTACTTCGACAAGCCGGACAAGGTGGCGGCGCTGGTGGACTCGGGGATCAACGAGATCCAGTTCTCGGTCGACGGCGCCACGCAAGAGGTCTACGAGACCTACCGAAAGCGCGGAAAGCTCGACAAGGTGCTGAAGGCGATCCACGACGTGGTGGAGGAGCGCGAGCGCCGCGGCCTGCTCTTCCCGTGGATCATCTGGAATTACATCCTCTTCCGCTGGAACGATTCGGACGAAGAGCTCGACAAGGCTCGACGCCTCGCGCGCGAGCTGGGAGTGGACCGGCTCACCTTCGCGACCACCGATCAGCCGCTCGGCTTTCCCTCCGAGCGCTACTACCCGGGCAAGCCCGACTACGAGCGGGTGCGCCACGCGCTCATCGACGGCGGCCGCAAGCTGCCCAACGCGCTGGTTTGGGACGCGCGCATCGAGGCGCGCGAGATTCCGAGCAGCGCTCGGCCCGGCGAGCTCTTCGTGGCACGCTTTCGCGCCACGAACACGGGCGAGATGCCGTGGGTTGCTGCGGGAACGCGGCCGTATCGCAAGGTGTACCTGTGTGCGCGCCTCCACGACGCGTCGGGCCAAGTGATCGACGACACGTTCGCGCAAGTCGGCATGGCCGAGACCGTCGAGGCCGGCGCGAGCGTCGATCTCACCCTCGTCGGCCGCGTACCGACCACGCCTGGCCGCTACCACCTCAAGGTCGATCTCGTGCGCCACGGGCTGTGGTGGTTCGAGCACCTCGACGTGAAGCCCGTCGAGTGGGACCTCGACGTGGCGGGCGAGCCGCATGCGGAGCCGTTGATCGAAGTGCTGAGCCAGCCGGGCACGGCGCGAGGCCCTGACGACCTCGAGCTTCCGATCCGCGTGCGCGGTCACGCCACCTCCACCCTCGACAGCAGCGAGGCGGCGGCGTCGGGTTGGGGTCGCCTCGCCGTCGGTATGCGCTGGTTCCGCGCCACGGACGGCCAAGAGGTGCGGGCGTCGGATCGCGCCGCGCTCACGCCGCCGCTCGCTCCTGGCGAGGTGCGCGATCTGACGATCTCCGCCAGCGTCGCGCTGCTGCCGGCCGGCACCTATCGCTGCCGCGTCGATCTGGTGCGGGAGGCGTGTTTCTGGCTCGCCGATTTGGGAGCCACGCCGGTGGAGTGGACCGTCGAGGTCGAGGGCTCGACGCTCGCGACGGCGGGTGTCGAGCTGGCGGCGCCGGCTGCGGCGACCGCCGACGGCTCGGTGGCGATCCGTGCCCGGGTTCGCGGTCCCGATGGTGCTTCACTCGACGGCACGGGGCCGCTGCTCGGCCGGTGCGGGCTCGGCATCCGCTGGTACGAAACCGCCACCGGCCAGTGCGTTCGCGATCAGGAGCGCGCCTACTTCGATCCCCCGCTCGCTCCCAGCGAGAGCCGCGAGCTCACGTTCGCGATTCCCGCTGGCGCACTTCCCGCCGGTCGCTACACCGCGCGCGTGGGCCTTCTCAAGGAAGGCCATTTCTGGTTCGAGTCGCTCGGTGCCGCGCCGCTCGAGGTCCCGATCGAGATTGCGTAGCTCCCGTCTTCTCGGGCGTTTTTGCGGTCGGTAGTCCGCACTCCACCGCAGCCGAGTCGCGCGCGGGCGGTGAGCGGTGCTATACGTCGAGGCATGCAGTCAGCCACGCCATCCGATCTCCCGCGGACGGAAACGCATTCCGGAGGTCCCGATGGACCCTCGTTCGCGTGTTCGTCATCCGCTGTGCCGCCGCTTTGCCATTCCCGCGACGTTGATCGTCGCCGCCGCGTGTAGCTCCGGCGAAAGCGGCGCGCCGCTCGTCCTTCCCTCGCAGCCGATCGCGTTCTCGACAGCGCCAGGGCGCGGTCTCGCCAACCCGTGGAGCATCGTGCCGTCCGCCGACGGAGCCACGCTGCTCGTGCTCGAGCGCGCCGCGGGACGCGTCGCGCGTGTCGATGTCGCGACCGGCACGTTGACGCGGATCGACTCACCCGAGCCCGGAACGCCGGTCATCGCTCTCGAACCCGATCCGACGGGAGACGCTGCCCTAGCGCTCGTGGGAACGGTGGGTGAAGCGGTGCCACCGCTCTGGCAACCCGATGTCAGCGGCTCGGTCTACCGACTCGGGATCCAAAGCGGCGATTGGGAGCTGGTTTTGAATCGTGCATTCGCCGGCACCGGCTTCTTCGTCGATTCAGCCGGCACGGGTGCCTACACCTGGCGGAACGGCATCGATCACATTCGCTTCGATGACGGCTCACGCGAACGGCTCGACGGCTGCGCGGACTTCCCGGCGATGCTGATCGCCTCGTCGGGAAACGCGGCGTATTCGCAATACGTGGCGGGCGGCGGCCCGCACACCAACCCGTACGCGAACCTGAATCGTTGCGATCGGATGACGGGCGAGGTGATTGGCGGGATCGTGGGATACCAGCAGGAGGCCCTGGCGCTCGGCTGCGGCGGGGCACGGCTCTTCCGCGCACACGAGTACTTCTCGGGAGCGACCGCGGAGGGCGCGTACGCGACCATCCTCTACGAGGTGTTCGACGCGACCACGCTCGCACGGCTCGACTCGTTCGACACCCGGACGGCGGTGTCCGCGCTGCGGCCGCCCGGTGGCCCCGCGACCGCGGTGGGCGATTGCACGAACGTGTGGTTCGGAACGCCATCGGGAGTCTTTCAATACGACACCGCGACGCGGGAAGCGCGGCGCATCGCCGAGGGCGGCGCTGCCATCAGCCACGTCGCTGGCGGCGATCGCGCGAATTCGGCATTCGTCGTCGGCGGACCGAACGCGTCGCCGGGTCCGTTTCGAGTCGACCTCGCGAGCGGCGCGTTCGAGCCTGTGCTCCCCGGAGGCAGCGCCTTCGGCGAGCCGGTGGCCGCGTTCACCTCGGCGGCCGGCGGAGCCACTCTCTGGCTTGCGGTCTCGCCGACGGGCTTTTCGTACTTCCCGCCGTATCGTCTCGGCGACGCACGGGTGGACGCGCTCGACGTCGGGACGGGAAACATCACCAAGGGCGTGACATCGGAACGCACCCACGTCTCCGACGTGAGCAGCTGTGAAGTGGGGCGACTCTTCGCGCTCGGCACGGAGTGGTCCGCGGACGGCATCGAGACCACTGACGCGCTCTACGAGCTGCGCGATCGCGCGCTCGTGCGGGTGCGCACGCTCGGCCCGACCTCGGACGCTGCGCAGACGTTCATGGCCGGCCCCGGAAACGGCCGGCTGGTGATGAGCCGCGATTGCGCAGTCGCCTACATCCTCGGCGATCACCTCTATGCGGCACCGATCGCCGGCCATGGCCTCACCATGCTCGATGCGTTCGGATTCAATGCGATGACGCTCGATCCGCGCCAGGATTTGCTCGTGCTGGCGAGCGGGCAGGGACTCTACGGCATCGATCTCCGCAACGGTGCCTTCTTCGAGCTTGCGCATCTCACCGAGACGGTCGGCGATCTCGCCGTGAACGCGGACGGCAGCGTCGCCCTCACCGGCTCCGCGAGCCTCGGGCTCGGCGTCATCGACTTGGTGGAAGAAACCTCCGCGCGACTCTGGGAAGGCGCGGGACTCGACGGGTAGCGATGCCGCGCGACGCTCGTCTCCGCGCGCCGGCCACGGCGCGAAATCGCGATCCGATCCTGGACGTGCTGAGGCGCGTGCTGCCGCCGCACGGGCTCGTGCTCGAGATCGCGAGCGGCACGGGAGAGCACGCGATTCATTTCGCACGGCATCTGCCGGGCATCGTGTGGCAGCCGAGTGACCCCGACGCCGAGTCGCGCGCCAGCATCGCCGCGTGGCGCGAGAGCGAGGCTCTCCCGAATCTGCACGCACCACTCGAGCTCGACGTGCGCGCCGCGAGGTGGCCGGTCGACGCCGTCGACGCGATCGTGTGCATCAACATGGTCCACATCTCGCCGTGGGCGGCGACGCTCGCGCTGCTCGCCGGCGGCGCGCGCTTGCTGCCGACCGGCGCGCCGCTGGTCCTCTACGGCCCCTACCACGTGGGCGGAAATCCCACCGCACCCAGCAACGCGGCGTTCGACGAGAGCCTGCGCGCGCGCAATCCCGAATGGGGCGTTCGCCACCTCGAAGACGTGGAGCGCGCAGCGAACACGGCCGGCTTCGCGCTCGCCGAGACGATCCCCATGCCCGCCAACAATTTCACGCTGGTCCTCCACCGAGCGACCTGAGCGATACGCAAGCGGTGCATCACTTTTCTCTCGAAATAGACATCTGAGAGCATACGATTTACTCTCGATCGTATGCGCACGACGATCGACGTTCCGGAAGAGCTGCTCGACGAAGCCCGCAGGCTCCTCGGCTTCAAGTCCAAGACGGACACCGTCATCGTTTCGCTGCAAGAGCTGGTGCGGCGACGGCGAATCGACGAGCTGAAGCAGATGCTCGGCCACGTACGGCTCGACCTCGACGTCCCCGCCTCGCGGCGCCGGCCACGCGTGCCACGCCGCAGCCGCGCGTGATCGTCGTCGATACGTCGGTCTGGATCGACGCGTTTCGGCGCGGCGGGTCACCCACCGCGAACCGCTTGCGTGAGCTTCTCGATGCCGATCTGGTGGCCTTGGTTCCGCCGATTCGCGTCGAGCTCTTGTCGGGTGCATCGAAAGCGGACCGCCCACGGCTCGGCCGTACGCTCGCCGCGCTGCCGCTGCTGCCCATGCTGGACGGCGCATGGGAGCGAATCGAAGGTTGGGTGGCCACGGCGGGCGATGCTGGCGAACGCTTCGGAGTCGCGGATCTCTTGATTGCGGAGATCACGACCGCGCACGGAGCCGTGATCTGGTCGCTCGACGACGACTTTCGGCGAATGGCACGGCTCGGCTTCGTCAAGATCGAGGAGCCAGTCGGCTGACCGACACGCGCGCTTCGGTCACGGGGGCGGCGCGGCGGTCCAGCGGGCGGTGTCGCCGCGCTCGAAGTCGTCGGCGAAGAGCAGCACGTCGAAGGCGAGCAAGCTCTGGTGCGTCGCCGTGCCCGTGCGTGGCCAGGTGAGCTCGCCGCCCACGAGGAGGCGGCCCTCGCCGCGCGCCATCGCCCACGTTCCCGCGACACCGCCCGTGTCCGGGTTCCATGGCAAGAGCGTGCCATCGGCGATGGTCAGCGCGAACAGATCGCGCTGGAACGTACCCGCGAAGAGCGGGTCGGTCCCGCAGGGGGAGGGATTCGGGTCGACGGGCGTGTCGAAGTCCACCCACGCGCGCACGCAGTCGAAGTGGCCTCCCACGAAGAGCACGCCGAGATCGAGGTCGAGGGCGCACGCCTGCACGCCGCCGTCGGTGGCGATCCAGAAGTCCGGGTCGACGGTGCCGTTCGCCGTCGTGAAGCGGTTCACATTGCGCTGGTTCTGCTGGCCGCCGATGCCCTCCGTCACCCACCAGTCGCCGCAGACGTAGACCCAGTCGCGATCGACGATGACGTCGTAGACCTGAACCTCCAGATCGCTCGGATTCGTGTCGGCGAGCTCGGGAGCGAACGCGGTAGCAACGGTACCGGTCGCGGCGTCGATGGCGGCGACGCTCGTGCGCGCCACGCCGTCGATCTCATCGAACTGGCCGCCCACGTAGAGGGTCGCGCCGTCCGCCGAGAACGCGAGCGCGGAGACCGTCGCGAATCCTCCCCCAGCCGAGGAGATCGCGGGAGCGAATTCGTCGATCGCAGCGCCGGTCGTGGGACTCACGGCGGCGAGGTGGGGATGACACGGTGCGGGCGAACAGCCACCCGCTTGCGTGAAGTTCCCGGCGACGTAGACACGCCCACCGTCGGGTGCGACCACGATCCGCTGTACACGATCGTTGGGTTCGGGAAGCCAGCTCGGATCGAGAGCGGCGGTGGAGCGGCTCACGCGTGCCGCATGTCGCCTCGGGTGACCACCGACGCCACGGAATTTCCCACCGATGTAGATCGACTGCCGGTCCGCCGCGAGCGCCAGCGTCTGGCCGCGCGGATTGCTCGAGCACGCTGGAAAGACGCCGGCATCGCACGTGACCTGCGGGTCCCAATCGAGCACCGCACCCGTCGCCGCGTCGCACGCGGCAAACCACTGGCGCGCCACCTCTTCCGGCCCGCCGCTCGCCGCACCAGGCGGACGCACGTGCGTGAAGCGCCCCGCGAGATACCCAACTCCGTCGACGAGCAGAATGTCCTCGACCTGGCCATCTGCGAGGCAGGCCGCGGCAGGCTCGTTCGTCGGTGGTTCCAGAGCTTCGGCGACCGAGCCGGGAACGCTGGCGAGCACCGCCACGGTGCGCAGACCCAGCGCGCAATGCAGCAGCGCGCCGCGGACGCCGCTTGCTCGCGTCATCCGCGCGCGGAATCGAACTGTACGGCGGCGCGTGTTTTCAGGATCGGCTTGATGAAGCGCTCGATCACCGCGAGATGAGCCGGATGCGTTCGGTACACCTGGTACCCGGCGGCGGAATCGAAATCGGCCACCAGCGCGAAGTCCCAGTTGCCCTCCACGAGCCGAGCGTCGTCGCCGAAGCGGTAGCCGCGGATCTCCGGGATTGCCGCGGGGAGCCCAGCGAGGGCCTCCGCCAGGGCCTGGCGCTCGGTGGCCGTGGTGCCGTCGCGGAACTGCAGCAAGATCACGTGTCGAAACATCAGCTCTCCTCGGAGCTCGTGGCGGACTCGGGGCGCTCGACGAGGAAGGTGAGCCCCCGGGCGCGGGCCTGGCGTTCGAGCGATTCGGCGAAGCGGCGCGGCTCGTCGGGGCCGATCACCAGCGGACGCCTACCGCGGCGACGGATGGCGAGCATCTGCGGCTCGCCGGTGAAATAGAGATCGAAGACGCCGAGGGTCGAGTTCCGGAAACGCCCGTAGGTACCGTAGAAGCCTCCCACGCGGAACACACCGATGATTCGCGCCGCGAGCAGCGGAGTGGCGTCGACCACCGACTCGATCTGCTCGAGGCGCACACGCACGGGTCCGATGGGACGCTCGACGCGGATCTCGTCCGAGTCGATCGCGTAGCGCAGCGGCCGAAAGAGCGAAGACACCAAGAGCAGCATCGCCGTGGCCGCGGGAATGAGCAGCGGCCACGCTTCGCCGCTGGTGCGCGCCATGTTCGCACCGATGATCGCCGGCAACACGATGCCGACGCCGTAGCCCAGGGCGTAAGTCATGATCTTCATCGGCTGCGAGAGCGTCGCCGAGAACAACGTCGCGTCGGATGACATGGGGAGGTCCTGTGCGGGATGAGCAGCGTTCGACGCGCCAGTGTAAGTGAGTGATCCAGGATTGGACCGGCCGATCACCGACCGGGCACCACGCAGCACGGCCCAGCGCGTGGTGCCGCACGGACGAAACGTCCACTCCCGGGCAGCGACCTCGACTCAGCGCTCCGCGTCATCGGACGCCGGCTGGGCGTCGAGAGTGGCATCCAGATCGGAGGAGCAGTCGACGAGCGCCGCGCACGGCCCCAAGAGCTGCGACGCCGTGGACTGGCGATCGGCCTGCGCGTCGGCGAGGCGCTGATCCAAGGCCGCTTCGTCGGCGGTCTCGACGTCGACTCCATCCGCCGAGGTCGTCGTGGCGGCGGGTGCTTCACTCGTCGCGCCGGTGGTCTGTCCCAGCATTCCGTTCAAGTCGGCGAGCAACGCGTCGCACGGACGACTACCGAGCCACTGCGTGCAGGCGGTGAGCGCGTCGGTGTGCACCGTGCAGGCGCCGCCGCTGCTCGCGACGCCGATGCCCGAGGCGAGCTCGGCGCCGTAACCGTCGAGCTGAGCGCGCTCTTCGGGTGTGGCCGCGGTGCCGGTCTCGGCGCTGTAACAGTCGAGCGTGCGACCCAGGAGCGCGTGAACGTACGCCGTCGCCCACTCGGGTGCGGGAGGAAGCGCCGCGAGATTCGCATTCGCCTCGGTGAGATCGCCTGCGAAAGCCTCGCACGAGATCGCATCCACCGCGGCGGCACACGCTTCGGCGCTGGGCCGCTGAGCGCCCTCGGGAAGCTCGCCCACGCACGGCACGCCGTTCACCGAGATCCCCGCGGCCTGGGACAAGTCGGCGCCGCTGGCGGCGAGCACGGCGCGGTCGTCGTCGGTGAGCGTGCCGCCTCGAGCCTCGAAGCAGGTCGCGAACTTCGCGACCAGCGCATCGCCGAGCGGATCGCCCGCGCTCGCCACCGCGGCGAGCGCCCAGCCGAGAGCGATGGCGAGCACCCAGCGGTGCGCGCGTCTCACGAGCGCCCCCTCGTGCTCGTGGTGCGCGAGCCGCTGGATGGCGATCCCAGCGCCACGATCGAGAGGCCGGCGCTTCCGGCAATCAGCCCGAGCAAGAACGTGGGGATTGCGCGGGCCGAGGTCCGGGCACGGCTCGTGAGCGTGGGCGGTGGCGGTGACGCACTTGCCATCGCTGCCGCTGGCGATGCGGGTGCGGTCTTGGGGACGACCGGCGGTGCCTGCGAAGGCGCACTCGGCGTAGACCTCGACGTCGCGCTTGCAAGCGCGCTCGTCGGCGGCGCCGGCGGCGAGACGACGCGCGGTGCCCCGGCAGCGCTGGTCGTCGATGCCACCGTCGTCGGGGTGGCCGCCGCAGCGGGCGCGCCGGGAGATGGTGAGGAACCGGACCTGTCCGCGCCGGACGCGACTGCGCCGCCCACCGAGGTGGCCGGCGGATGCCCCGAACCTTGGGTCGGTGCGACTGGGCGTGCGGCTGTGGCGGCGGCCGCGGAGGTCGCTGCGCGTTCCGGAGCGGGCTCGCGCGGTCGCGACACCGGCGTGGACGAGGCTTCCGCGGGCTCGGCCTCCGTCGCCGCCGCCGAATCGGGCGGAAGACCTTCGGTTGCGGTCGGCCGTCGCAGCCGCTCGAGGCAGACGAATCGCTCGAGCGGGCCGCTCGAATCCGCGCACGGCGGCGCGGATGGCGCCAGGAGCCCGACCAGCTCGCGATAGCTCTTGGGTGGCGACTGCCTCGGCGTGCCTGCGGTGGGCCGCAGTTGGCTCGCACGCGCTGGTGTCCGCACCGTCGCGGTCCGCCGCGGCATCGCGGCGCTCGGCGCCACGGTGGGCTCGGCGGGTGCGGTGGCCTTCGCTGCCGGTGCCGGGCGCTCGGCCCACACCAGCGCCGCCATGACCACGGCGCTCGTGGCCAGAGTCGGCACCACGCGAATCCACATCGCACGCGAAGGCGAGCGTCGACGCGCGCGCCGCGCCAGGATCTCGAAGCCACTCGCCCAACCGATGCCGACGACGAATCCCACGATCTCGAAAGCACGCGTCGTGGGCGCGGCGGGTTTCGACTTGGGGGGCGCCAGTCGCGCGGGGCGCGCGAGCCCGCCGCTCGGCACGTCGGGAATGGCGGATCGCGCGTCTTCGCTCCCCGACTCCGCGGGCAACGATCGCAAACCGCCCGAGGTCGGCTCCGTAGGCTCGGCGCCGCCATCCCCGTCGGCCGAGTCGGGGATCGCCGGCAAGTTGGTGTCGCCGCGCCCGAACGCCGCGAGTGGCGAGAGCGTCGACGCATCGGGCCGATTGCCCGTCGCTTCGCCGGTGCCGAGCCAGAGCAGCAAGAGCACGATCGAGCCGCCCATCACCGCCGTTGCCACGATCCAGCTCAGAGCCGTTCGGCCGTGACGCAGGACGGCGTGGCGCACAGTGCTCGCGGCGCTGCTGCGATCGAAGATCGAGCGCGTCCGCTCGCGCTCGCGAGCCTTGCGTCGTGCCTCGGCGCTCAGCGTCTCCCGAATCGCGCCTGTGACATCGTGACCCAACGTGCTGCCGCCATCGTCGAACGCCAACATGCAGCCCGCTGCAACCAACGCGTGCTGAATCTTGACGATCTCGCGCTTGCGATCGCTGGACGCGATCTCGAGCCAATCCACCGGGATCTCGCCCTTGAGCGCCTTGCTGAGACGTGGAACGTCGAGCGCCGAAGGCAGCTCCCAGGCCACGCGCTCGATCGCGCGTGCATCCCCGGCGGGACGCTCGAGGAGGAAGAGTTTGTAGCGCGGCACTTCGCGCGAACCTCCCGTGGACCGCTCGTCAGTCCCCCGAGCTCGGCGCTGCCGGCATGCTTCCCGCAGCAGGTGCGCCCATCGTCGCGTCGCGGTGCTCGCGCAACATCACCTGACGCTGGATCTCGGCGTAGACGCGTTTCAGGAAGATGCCGTAGTCGTCGCCCGGATCGGCGTCGGCGAAGCCGATGCGAAGCTCCGTGCGGGGGCCGACCTCCACCATCGTGGCGCTCACCTTCACCGCGCGTTTCGCGTCCGATGCAGACGCCGCCGATACCGCCGGGTCCCACAGCACCGAGAACGGCCACAGGAGCAGGTCCAGAACGGCGAGGCCGTAGTTGCCGACGTAGAACGATCCGCCACCGGGGAGGAACCCGAGCGCGAACGCGGTGCCCGTGGATTTGGTGCGCACGTCACGCGAGAACTGCAGGAAGCCGCTGGCGAGCTCGCTCTGCTCGACCGTGTATCCCTCGTTCTGGAACGCCGTGCGCGTGGCACGAAAAACATCCACCAGCGGCGCGTCCACGTACGTGGTCTCGAGCGCCTGGCGCTGCAGCGGAGTGAGTTGCTTGGCGCAACCGGTGATGCCGAGGGTGGCCGCCGCCACGGCGACGACCGCCAGCGCGCGCAGCGGCCGCGACTCCAGGAGGATCGAGACGGGGCGCTCGGCTCGCATGCGTTCAGTAGTGGCTTTCCATGACGCGGTAGTCGCGCACCCGATCGGCAGCGTCGAAATAGACGATGAGCGTGACCGTTCGGCTTCCGGAGCTGGAAGTGCCACCGCCGAATCCGAGACCGCCGCCCACCACCGCGGGACCACCCGGGATTCCACCGGCGCCGACGCCGCCGCCCCCTCCCATCCAACTCGAGTCGTAGGCCACGCGCTCGTACGTCCAGGTCTCGGTGCCGTCGGCCGTGCGGGTCACCAGATTGGGCGCGCCAAAGGTCTCGACGACCTCCTGCTGCGTGGTTTGCATCGGGACCAAGCTGCGCTTGGCATTCCCCGCGGTCACCGGGTCGCTCCTCACCGGCGCGCGGGCACACCCGGCGAGCACGGCGGAGAGGAGAAGCAGACCGCAGAACCCCGGTCGACCAGCGCATCGCGATCGGATCTTCATGTCGCCACCTCCCGGCTTCCAGAAGCCTTCCGTAAATCCATGTGCTCGTCACTGATTTATTCCACGCGGTCGCCACGGGCAAGGCAACACAGACGGCCCCGCATCCGACGCCCCGCATCCTTTCGAGTTGGCTTCATGAGCGCATTGCGGCTTACTGCGCCGCCGCGCGATCGCGGCGAGGGACACGATGAGTGGAAGCAACGCGCCCGTGGCGCTGGTGACGGGCACTTCGAGCGGTTTCGGATTACGGGCGAGCGTGGATCTCGCGCTGGCTGGCTTTCGCGTGGTCGCCACGATGCGGAACCTGGAGAAGCGCCAGCCGCTCGTGGACGCGGCAATGCGTGCTGGAGTGGAGCTCGACCTGGTGCGTCTCGACGTCACCGACGGCGAGTCCATCGCTGCCGCCGAACGGCACGTGGCCGAGCGTTACGGACGCATCGACGTGCTGGTCAACAACGCGGGCTACGGCCTCATCGGCGCCGTCGAGGACGTGAGCGCTCAGGTGTTCCGCGCCCAGCTCGAGACCAACGTCGTGGGGCTCGCCGAGGTGACGCGCGCGTTCCTGCCGCGGATGCGGGCACAACGCTCGGGCCGCATCATCAACGTGTCGTCGATGGGCGGGCGCACCACGTTCCCGATCTTCGCGCCGTATCACGCCAGCAAGTACGCGGTGGAAGGCCTGACGGAAGCCATGCAGTACGAGCTCGCACCGTTCGGCATCCACGTGGTGCTGATCGAGCCGGGCGCGTTCGCCACCGAGTTCGACCGTGGCAGCATGGTGCGTGTCACCTCCCCCTCGAGCCCCTATCGCCGCATCTTGGAGAGCCTGAATTCGCGCATGGCGACGTTTCGTTTCCTGGCACAAGACCCGCGCTGGGTGAGTCGCGCGATCGTGCGCGCCGCGAGCGCGAAGCGGCCGCGGCTGCGTTATCCAGTGGGGATCGACGCGCTCTTCATGATCGCGATGCGCCCGATCGTGCCGTGGCGCATCCGCCACTGGCTCCACGCGCGTGCGATCGGCGTACCGTTTCGGCTGCCGTGAGCGCCCGATGATCGCAGCGCGGCGCGTGCTGGTGCTGGGTGCGCTGGTCTTCGCCGGCATCGGGGTTGCGTGCTTGCTTCTTCCCGAGCCGCTCTTCCGCGCGGTCGACTTGGCGCTGGACTCGCCGACGGCGCGCGTGGAGATCTACGCGTTCTACGGCGGCTTCGAGCTGGGGATCGCGGTCTTTCTCGGCATCTGCGCGACACGCACCGACTGGCTGCCGCTCGGGCTCACCGCGATGGCCACGATGCTGGGCGGGATGGGCGCCGTGCGCCTCGTGGCCGCATGGCTGGTCTCGGGCGCGAGCGCGATCCATCTCGCGTTCGCGGCGCTCGAGCTTGCAGGCGCGATGGCGAGCGTGTGGGCGCTGCGGCGGGTGCGCGACGTGCGCTCGCCGCTTTGGTTTTGAGCGGCACTCGCGGCGGCGACGATCGCGGGCGGGCTTGCGCCAGCCCCTACCGACTGGCGCGGCGGCACCGCCCGTTGCTAGGCGTGACCGACGCGATCGTGCGTGGGGATGTCGGATACGAGCCGCGCGGCGGCGGCGATCCACACGACCAGCAGTGCGAACTTGATCGCGGCGAAAGTCGTCGTGAACGCAGCAACGAAGTCGCTCGTGGGTCCGGTGTGCGCCAGCATGCAGAAGATCCCCAGATTCTCGATGGCATCGGCTGTCGCCGCACCCAGCGGCGCCGCGATGAGCCGGGCTGGCGACCTCGCTGCACCCGGCACGGCGCGCTTCGTCGCCAGCCAGCCCGCGAGCGCCATCGTGACACCGTAGAAGAGCAAGAACCCGTAGTCGGCGACGGTGTCGCGGTGCGCTGCTCGGACGATCGCACCGTCGCCTGCTCGCCAAAGCGCCAGTGTCGCGTCTGCCCGCTCGCCGGTCCCGGGAAGCTCGAGGCACATGATGTTGGGATGCACGCCGAATCGAAGCTCCGCCGTCGGGCACGCCGTGGTGCTCGCGAGCAACGACGTGACCAGCAGCACGCTGGTCACGACGGCGAAGATCAGGAACCTTCGCATCGGTTCACCTCTGCTCGAGCGCGGCCTGGGCCATCGCCATCCATTCCTCGGGGGTGTGGGCGATGCCCGACTTGATCGACCAGCGCACCTGCCGCAGCGCGGAAATCGAAGCGAGTGGATCGCCCTGCACCAGCACCAGATTCGCGCGCTTGCCTGCGGTCACGGTGCCGACGTCGTCGGCGATGCCGAGCACGCCTGCGGGCACCGACGTGGCAGCCCGGATCGCGTCCATCGGCATGAGCCCGGCTTCCACCAAGAGCTCCACCTCGCGGATGGTCGTGAACCCGTGGAAGAGGCTCGAGAAGAGCGGCCAACAGCCCGAATCCGTGCCCGCGATCACCGTGATCCCGGATTCGTGAAGCGTGCGCAGCCCCTGTTCGGCGAGCGCCACCCGCTTGCGCAGCATTCGCTCGCTCAGGAAATAGCTCGACGCCAGCGGCGCGAGGAAGCTCGGCATCCAGCCCGGCATGCTGATCTCGGCTGTGCCGAGCGAGAGCGCGTCCCACGACTTGGGGTCACGCGCGGTCTCGATCTCGAGCGGCGGCGTCACGAGCCTGAGCAGCGGATCGTCGAGACGGCTCGGTTCGACGCGCATCAAGAACGTATCGGTGACCGAGAGCGTGCTCACCACGGTGACGCGCTCGTCGCGCATGCGCGCGAGCGTCTCGCTCGCCGGCTCGTCGTCCTGGTAGCCCGCGTGGACCAGCACTTTCGGCGCGAGGTCGAGCGCCAGACGGTGCTCGGAGTCCGACATGCTGTGGACGAAGAGCGGCATACCGCGCGCCGCCGCCTCGCTGCGGATCCGCGCCCGCATCGTCTCGTCGAAGACCGGCCAGACGCCGAACGGGCCGAATCCCGACTCCATCGTCACTTTCACGCCGACCACCCCCGGTACTCCACGGGCAGCGTCGAGGTGACTGATGAGCCGCTCGGGACCATCGATCGGCTCCCAGAGCGCGTCGAAACTCTCCCCGCGCAACTTCGGGTCGGCGAAGTAGCCGTCCTTCGGCGTGAGAAACGGTGCCAGCATCAGGATGTCGGGACCTGCTCCCGTGGCGGCGACCTGCTCTCGCGCCCAGGCGAGAAAGTCCTTCGGCGCTGCGGCATCGAGGACGGTCGTCACGCCTGCGGCGACGTACGCGGGAAGCTCGGTGCGACGCAGCCGTTCGTACGTCTCGCGGTCATCGTGGCGAAACACGGCGCCTGGCACTGAATTCAGGTGAACGTGCGAGTCGATGAGCCCGGGGAGCACCGTCAGACCGGTGGCGTCGAGGATCTCGCGGCCACTCGAGTCGAGATCGCGGCCGATGCGCGAGATGCGATCGCCGTCGATCCAGACCGTGACGTCTTCCGCCGGCGGTCCACCGGTGCCGTCGACGACACGCGCGTGAACGATCGCGTACGCGCCTGCATACGCGTGCGCCGGGCTCGGACTTGTGCACGGGAACGCGAGCGCGATCGCGGCGACGGCGGCGCCGATTCGAAAGCTGCGCGCGCTCACAGCAACCCCGCGTAGGCACCGCCGTCCACGGGGATGGCCGCACCGGTGATGAAGCGCGCGTGCTCCGAGCACAGGAATGCGGCGACGCTGCCGAAATCCTCCGGCGCGCCGACGAATCCCGCAGGAATGGTCGCAGCGAGCCCCGAGAGATCGGCGCCGTGGAGCTGCGTGACCCGCGACGTCGCATGGAGCCCAGGCTGGAGCGAATTGACCGTGACACCGTCCTTGGCGACCTCGCGGGCCAGCGTCTTGAGGAAACCCGTGGCGCCCGCGCGTGCCGTGTTCGACAGGATCAAGTTGGCGATGGGCTGCCGGACCGCGATCGAGGTGATCGCGACCACCCGACCCCAACGCTGCTCCTGCATGCCCGGCACCGCTTCCTTGCACATCGCCACCACCGAAAGGAGGTTGAGCGCCAGCGCATCCGGATAACGGTCGAAGGGCGTGCTCGCGAAATCCCCCGGCGGCGGGCCGCCGGCGTTGGTGACGAGGATGTCGAGCCCGCCGAGCGCTGCACGCGCCTCGCGCACGAAGCCGGCCGCGCCTTCCGGCTTCGAGACGTCGATCGCCAGCGCGATCGCGTCCGCGCCGAGGCGTGCCGCTGCATCGTCGAGACGCGCGCGATCCCGCCCGCAAATCGCCACGCGCACCCCCTCGCGCGCCAGCGCCGCGGCTGTCGCGAATCCCAGCCCCGCCGAACCCGCTGCCACCGCTGCCCGCTTGCCGCCGATCCCCAGCTCCATCGCTCGCCTCCTCCGCTGCCGATCGCGCGCGACCTTACCGCATCCCGCGGCCGGCCCGCGCGCCGCTACCGCGTGTTGGCTGGTACGGGTGGATCGGCAATTCTGGGCGCGCCATGGATCCACTAGTGGTGCGCGCGGGGATCGTGATTCCCGAGGCGGAGCTGAGCGTGAGCTTCTCGCGCGCCGGCGGGCCGGGCGGGCAGAACGTGAACAAGGTGGAGACGCGGGTCGAGTTGCGCTTCGCGTTCGAGCAAAGCGAGGTGATGTCCGCCTACGCGAAGACACGTTTGCGCACGCTCGCCGGAACGAGGGCCACACGAGAGGGAGGGATCCTGATCGTGAGCCAGCGCTACCGCTCGCAGCCGCGGAACCTCGACGATGCACGCGAGCGGCTGCGCGAGCTGGTGCTCGAAGCCCTCAGCCCGCCGCCCAAGCCGCGTAAGCCCACTAAGCCGTCGCGCGGTGCTCGCGAGCGCCGGTTGGCCGAAAAGGCACACGTCGCGGCGAAGAAACGCGCGCGACGCGGCTCCGGCGACGACTGAGCGCACAGCATACGGCGCGCTGGCGCTCCCGCTTCCCTGCGCGCGTGCGTCGAATGGCTCCTGGTTGCGGCTCGCCGCGCGTGCCCCGAAAATCAGGCAGGGAGGTGCGTATGCGCGCTGGGATGCAGGTCTTGGCTCTCGTCGTGACGACGCTGGCTGCGAGCGTCGTCCCTGTCTCGGCCGGCTTCTACGTATCGGGCGTTTCGCCTGCGAATTGGGGAGCTACCGACGCGGCGCTCGGCCTTCCCGGCGGAAGCATCGAGGACTTCGAGGACGCCACTCTGGCGTCCGGCCTGCAAGTCGAATGGCTCTCGTCCTCCGGCAACGTCCTGCCGACAGGCACGCTGCCTGCCCTCTTCGATCCTGCTGCGGATTCGTTCGGCAACGCATTCGTGGGCAGCACCTGGGACGGGACGCACGGCCTCATCAGCTCTGTCGGAAACGCGTCTCACGAATACCCACAATCCCAGTTCTGGGGAGACGTGGGCCTCGTGTTCGATCCCGCGATGGCGGCGGTCGGGTTCAGTGTCCACCAGATGGAGGGTGACGCGACGCTGTGGGTGAACGGGCAGAACGTCGGCACGCTCGCCTCACTCGCGTATCTGGAGACCGGTGCCAACCGTGTCGGGTACGTGCGTATCGTCGCGACCGGTGGCTCGACGATCCAATCGATCCTGCTCGACAACTTCGGCGGCGACGGGTTCGTGATCGATCACTTGGTGATGCTGACTC
>CAYVDO010000005.1:28576-29256 GCA_964450125.1 uncultured bacterium | reverse complement strand
TCTGGCGGTCCTCTCGTACCTGACGGTGAATGGTGGTCGCATCGGCTACGTGCGAATCGTCGGAACGGGCGGTTCGACCATCGAGTCGATCCTCCTCGACAACGCGGGCGGGGATGGTTTCGTCGTCGATCATCTCGTCATGCTCGCGCCCGCGGCGATGCCGGACGTGGCCGTCACGGGGATCGCGGCCGAGCAGTGGGGTGCAGCCGATTGCGCGCTCGGCCTTCCCGGAGCGCGCCGCGTCGAGGACTTCGAGGACGTCGAGTTGATCCCGGGCCTGACGGTGGCCTGGACGTCACCCGCCGGCGATGCAGGTCCGGTGGCGACACTACCGGCCACGTTCGACCCCGTCGACGACACCTTCGGCACGGCGTTCCTGGACGGCACATGGGACGGAACGCATGGGTTGATCAACACGCGCGACAATGCCTCGCACGCGTACGCCGACGCGGGCAGCTGGGGCGACGTCGAGCTGGCGGTCTCGCCGGCGGTCGCCGGAGTCGGCTTCTCCGTCGACCAGCTCGACGAGGAAGCCGACGTGCTGGTGAACGGAGTGCTGGTGGGTGGGCTGTCGGCCCTCTCCGGACTGGCGACCGCCAGCGCACACGTGGGCTACATCCGCTTCGACACCACCGGCCCAGAGACCTTGACCTCGATCCGGGTCGAAAATCGGGGATTCA
>CAYVDO010000005.1:0-28566 GCA_964450125.1 uncultured bacterium | reverse complement strand
GATCACCGGCGGGCTCTTGATCGACGGGTTCGAGTGCGGTGACACGAGCGCCTGGGCCGCACGCGTCCCTCCCTGACGATCCTTCGCGAGAGCGCCGTGCTTGACGTCGAATGTGCGCGCCCATAGTTTAAGCGATCGCTTGAATCATCCGATTCAATCGAGCGCCTAGCGCCCGGCGCACCCCCGGTGCGATGAGCGCGAGTTCCTCGGGAGGTTGCGAACAATGTCCTTGCGCGTCGTTCCTCGCCGTTCCACTCGCGCCGAGTCGGACGCCGCCGAGCACGCGGGCACGCGCGCCCGCATCCTCGAGGCGGCGCTCGACGTCTTCGCCGAGTACGGCTTCGACGGCACCTCCACGCGCGAGATCTGCAAACGCGCCAACGTGAACGTGGCGGCGCTCAACTACCACTGGGGCTCGAAAGAGAGCCTGTGGCTCGCGGTGTGCGACGCCGTGGCGCGTCAGGTCATGCGCCTCACCCGCGAGTGCTTGGACGTGGCCCAGCCGGTGGAGGTCGCCGTTCCGAAGCTCATCGGCACGATGTTCGATGCGCTGCTCGTCGACCCGCGTCCAATCCGCATCGGCATGTGGGCCTCCATGCAGGCCGAGTCGATGGATTTCCCAGGAGTGTTCCAGACCTTCGCGCCGTGGTTCCGCATGGCAGTCCAGTACTTCTCGCGGCTCGCCCAGGAAGGCCGCATCCGCACCATCGACGTCGAGGTGATGCTGAGCCTCTTCTACGGCCAGTTCGCGCAGGCGTTCCTCGATCAGCCGAGCCAGCGCCAGTACTTCGGCAAGGACTTGAGCGATCCCGAGCACGCCGCGCGCGTTCGGAAGTCCGTGATCGACACCGCAATGATCCTGCTCGGGCTCGACGGCGCGCGGGCCATGGACCCGAAGCCACGCTCGAGCGCGCAACTGCAATCGGTTCCCGCCCGCGCCGCCGCCAAAGCGGCCGCCGCGGTTTCACGCAATCCTGGAAATCCATCGCGCCGCGCTCGCTCCGCGAGCCGAAAGGAGCGCTCGTCATGAACCTCGTTTCGCGTCTCTTCGAGGTTGCGCGCATCGCAGGCAAGTACCGCCTCGCGATGATGCTGGATCGCCGCGGCGTGAACGGCGTGCGCCGCTGGGTGGGCGCCGATCCCAGCCAGCCGCTCACCGCCCCCCGCGCGACGCGGCTCGCGTTCACCGAGCTCGGCACCACCTTCATCAAGCTCGGCCAGGTGATCGCGTCGGGTGAGGGCCTCTTCCCCCAGCCTTATTGCGACGAGTTCCAGTCGCTCCTCGACCAGGTGCCGTCGTTCGACGCCGACGAAGCGCGTCGCATCGTGGAGCGCTCCATCGACGCACCCGTCCAGACCCACTTCGCCGAATTCGAGCGCGAGCCCATGGCGGCCGCTTCGATCGCACAGGTGCATCCGGCGCGCCTCAAGACCGGCGAAGAGGTGGTGGTCAAGATCCAGCGCCCCGACATCGCCGAGAAGATCGAGAACGATCTCGAGATCCTCGGCGCCGCTGCGTGGTTCCTGGATCGCTTCGTGAAGAGCGCCCAGCTCTTGAACCCAGTGGCGGTGGTCGAGGACTTCGCGGCCACGTTGCGCGAGGAGCTCGACTTCGAGCGCGAGGCGCGGAACATGGAGGAGTTCAACCGCGCGATGGTCGAAGCCGGCCTGAACGATTGCGTGGCGCCGCGCGTCTACTGGACCTACACCCGGAAGAACGTGCTCGTGATGGAGCGCTTCCGTGGCTACAAGCTCACCGACACCGAAGCGCTGATGCCGCACATCCAGGACGCGGAACGCTTCTTGATCCGCGGCATGCGCGCGTGGATGGAATGCCTGGTGGTCCACGGCTTCTTCCACGGCGACGTCCACGCCGGAAACTTCCTCTACCTCGAGGACGGCCGCATCGGCTTTCTCGATTTCGGCATCGTGGGCCGTTTCTCCGGCTGGACCCACAAGCTCATGAGCCGCTACCTGATCGCCTTCAACACCGGGAACTTCCCGCGCCTCGCCGAGTGCATGGTGCTCTTCGGAGCGCCGCGCCACGCCGTGGACCTCGACGAGTTCGCGAAGGACTTGGAAGAGGCGTACGGGCCGCTGGTCTTCAAGACCTTCAAGGACATCGCGTACGGCGAGATCCTGCCCAAGATGAACTGGATCGCGCGGAAGCACGGGCTGCGCCTCTTGCGCGAGGAAATCCTCACCACCAAGCAGTTCATCTACTTCGATCGCTACGCGAAGATCCTGGCGCCCAACCTCAACATGTTCACCGACCGGCGTCTCATGCCGGAGGTGATGAAGTCCGCGCGCCGCCACGAGGGGGCCGCGCTGGAAGCCGACCACGAGATGGCGGAGCGCATCCAGGACCACTACTTCTCGGGGCAGATCGACGAGATCCTCGCCGCCGAGCGTGGTGGCGACGAGGACGTGGCGTTGGTGGTGCCGCCCTGGGAGAGGCGCGACGACGATGCGGCGGCGCCTGTTGCGGCGGCGGGCGGCACGCCACCGCAGCGCAAGGCCAAGCGCTCGTTCATTCCCCACAGCCTGATGGACGCCGACGTGCTCATGTGGGACGGCGCCGCCGGGCACTTCATGGGCCCCGTCTACGCACAGGCCTTCGACCGTCCCGACGAAGATCTCTACCGGCTCTACGAGAAGGCGAAGCACGAGCAGTGGAACGCATCCACGGACGTGGACTGGAACGCTCTCTCATCCATTCGCGCGCTGCCGCCGATCGTCCGCCAGGCCACGGCGAACGTGCAGACCCAGCTCCACTACGGCGAGTTGGGAGCGCTCATGGTCACGTCCAAGATCGTGGCGCGCGCTCCCGATCTCATCGCCACCTACTACGGCTCCACCCAAGTGATGGACGAAGCGCGCCACGTCGAGTTCTTCTCGCGGGTGATCCGGGGGCTCGGCGTGACCGGCCAGGTCTCGCCCCACCTCGAAACGCTCTGCAAGGAAGTGTTCGAGAGCGATACCGCCGAGGAGCTGCTCCTCGGCATGCAGGTCATCATCGAAGGCCTCGCCCAGACCACCTTCGTGGAGGGCGCGGCGCTGGCGCGGAAGATGGACCTGGAGGCCTCCGGCATGGAGGAGCTCAAAGCCATGAACCTGCTCTTCGCCGACTACCTGATGCGCTACGTCGGTCACGACGAATCGCGCCACGTGGCGTTCGGCGTGTATTACCTCGCGCAGCGTTTCCCCGATCTCTCGAAAGCGCGGAAAGACGAGCTGCAGCGCAAGAGCGACCACTGGTCATCGCTCGTCGACGCCACCATCGCCAGCACCCGCGACGACATGGCCATGGTGGGAATCGACGTCGACCACCTCGCCGCCCGCTGCACCCGCGACCGCCAGCACCGCCTCAACCGAATCGGCCTTCTCACGAGCTGAGCCACCGCCCGCCGATTCGAGCGATCCACTGGAGGGCGCAGCTCCTCTGATCCGCCGGGAGTGCCACCGGCGCTCGGCTTCGCCGCGCCTATACTCGGCGCGATGACGCGGGCGGCGCGGAGGCTGGCCGATCTCGATCCACGGCAGGTGCCGCTGCCTCACGGCACCGAGGTGGTGCTGCGGGTGGACCGCGTGCTCGGAGAAGGCGGGGCGTGCGGTGCTGTCGACTGCAACGACGCCAACCCGAGCGTGAGCCCAGCTCGGCCCGAGATTCCGGGAAACGGCATCGACGACGATTGCTCGGCGTCCACGCCGGGATGCCTCACCCCCGAGCTCGCCGAGGCGAGCGTCGGCGGGGAGCACGCGAGCGGTAGCCGGGCATCGCCGCTCGCCGCGGGCTCGTGCCTCTGCGCCGGCCTACACGTGCTGCGCCGCAAGACACGACGGCACCCGCCGCGCTGACGGCGGACCGCGCTCTCGCCGCGCGTGGCTGCGCGCTCGTTCACCAGGAGAGCGGCGGTAGCCAGCTCGCGAGCGCGATGCCGGCACGCAGCAGCGCAACCAGCGCAACGCCGATGACGGCGCCGATCGCCACCGGACGCGCCAGCGAGCGGCGCTCGCCGAGCGGCCCGCGGGCGACGAGCTCGGGGAGCGGGTCTTCGCCACGGCGGGCGCGGGCGATCGAGATCGACACCAGCCCGCCCACCGACGACCAGAGCGTGACGAGCGGCACGGTCGCGACCAGCCAATCGCTGCGGAAAGCCGACGGGCCCCCGGAACGAATCAAGACCAGCCCAAGCGCCGCGCCAATCGCCATTCCGGCAATACCGGGCAGGTGATCATCGCGGCGAGCCGAAGCAGCATCGGGTCCCGCGCGCTGCACCGTCGGCGATTCGAGAGCGCCGAGGTTCGAGCGCGACGCGCCGCGGATGCTGCGCCAAGTGCGCACGACCGGGCGTCGTGATCGCATCGCCGGCGGCGGCGCAGAGCCGCCCGACGGTGGCGCGTGCATCCTCGAGTGCAGCCCGCGACGCAGCAGCGCGCGGGTGTCGTGATCGGCGCCGTGGGGATGGCGCTCGAAGCTGCGCACTGCGGGAGTCCACGGGCGCATGTCGTCGATCGTGTCTTGCCTGTAATGAATGCGGTGCATCGCACGCCCTCCGTTCGAACGCGGGGTTCGTCACGGGTCTTGGAAACGGCGTGCCAGAGGCGGGCAACGCGAAGCTCGCGAATCGATTGCGAGTCGTGTCGGATCTGCGTCTCGTCCGGCCCACCGGTGAGACGATTCCCGTGCCGCCGCGCGAGACACACACCCCTTGCAGGGACACGAGTCCCTGGCGCGAGCAGCACCGCTCGTCATGCGGCCTGCGTCGAGAGGCGGGCGTTCCTGAACGGTGTGGGGGCTGGAACAGACCCGATCGAGCAACGCTGCCGATCACTCAGCGCCCCGGTCTCTACGCCCGCCTTCCATCTCTCCGCGAGCCAGCGGCGAGCCGCGAGCGAAGCCAAGCGCCGTGGGGGTGGGTCCCATCGCGGCTTGGCCGCGAGGGGCGGGGGGCTGGAACAGACCCCCGTGAAAACACCGCCCCCCCCGAAGAAACTCACCCGAGGAAGCCGTCGCTCGCAAGCTGATCGCGTACGAAGCGAGCAATCGCCAAGCACGACGTGAGCCCGGGTGACTCGATGCCGATCAGGTTCACGAGCCCCGGCATGCCGCGCGCGGCTTCGTGTGCGACCACGAAGTCCTGCTCGGGCGCACCCGGCGCGCGCCGCGAGGGCCGGATGCCACTCGACTCCGGTGTGAGATGCTCGTGGGCGAGAAACGGCAAGAAGCGCCGCGCGCCGTCGAGGAAGCGCGAGCACTTCGCGGGATCGACGGCGAGGCTCGGTAGCGCGCGGTCCACCCACGTGGCGTCGGGGCCGAGGCGAGCGCGCCCCTCGAGGTCGAGCGTCCAGTGGACGCCGAGCCCGTGCCCCTGAGCCGGCGGGACGGGGTAGACGAGGCGCGACACGCGCTTCGCTGCCGCGGGTGCAACCGACACGTAATCGCCCTTGATCGCGTGCAGGCGATAGCCCGCAGCCTCGACGTCGATGCCCGCGAGCGCTGCGATCGTGTCGCTCGCGAGACCGGCCGCGTTCACGACCACGCGGCTCGTGTGGGACGCGGCCTCGCCCCCGCGGGTCTTCGTGGTCACGCGCCAACCCTCGGGCAGCCGGTCGAGCGCAGTGGCCTCGGTTCCGAGAACCAGCTCGGCGCCACCGTCTTGGGCTTCACGCCAGAGCGCCGCGACCAGAGCCAATGCGTCGAGGATGCCGGTGTCCGGCGAGTGAAGGGCCACGGTCGCGTGCACCTCCGGTTCCAGCATGCGTATCTGCGACCCATCGAGCGCCGCGAGGCTCGACACACCGTTCGCTTCGGCGCGGCGGCGGATCGAGTCGAGCGCCGTCTCCTCGGCGGAGTCGGTCGCGACGATCAGCTTGCCGATGCGCCGATGAGGCACGCCGCGCTCGCCACAGTACCGATAGAGCCGATCCCGGCCTTCCACGCACAAGCGAGCCTTGAGAGAGCCCGGCGCGTAGTAGATGCCGGCGTGGATCACGCCGCTGTTGCGGCTCGTGGTCTCGAGGCCGAGCCGCGCGTTGCGCTCGATCACCAGCACGCTTCGAACGGGTGCCGCGAGCGCCGCCGCCACGGCGACACCCACCACCCCGCCCCCCACGATCGTGACGTCGACGTCCATCGCTGCTGGATGCTGCTCAGCTCGATTCGACCTCGGCTCACTCCCGTGGCGCGGCGCCGTAACCGGTGAACTCGTCTTTTTTGAGTCGGGCGAGGTCGGCGCCCGCTTCGGTCAACGCTTCGCTCACGGCGGCGATGATGCGCGAGGGGCCGGCCACGTAGAACGTGGGTGCGGTGAGATCACCGACGTGCTCTCGGAGGAAGTCGAGATCGATGCGGCGCCCGAGCCCGTCCCAGCCGCGCGCCGACTCTTCTGCACGGGTCATCGTGAGCACGAGCCGGAGATTGGACAGTCGGGCCGCCAGCTCCTGCAGCTCGTCGAGATACGCGGCGTCCTCTGGGCGGCGGTTGCTGTACACCAGCGTGATGCGATGGGTGAGCCCACGCGCGGCGACGTCGCGCAAGATGCTGCGAAACGGCGTGATCCCGATGCCGCCGGCCACGAAGACGGCCGGAATCGACGCATCGTCGTGGAGGCTGAACGCACCGATGGGACCGACCACTTCGTAGGTGCCACCCGGCGGGGCCTCGGCGAGGATCGTCTTGAACGCGCTATCGCTCGTCCGCCACGCGAACTCCAGATGATCGTCGCTGGGCGCGGACGCGAGTGTCAGCGGCCGGCGCGGACCTTTCTTGTCGCGATAGGCCGGGTTCGGAATTCCCAACGACACGTACTGGCCCGCGAGGAACGAGAGCTCCGCGGGTTTGGTGAATCGATAGCGGAGCGTGCCTTGCGCGATTTCGTCGCGCGACACGAGCTCCACGGCGAGCTTGGGCATGGGTGACTCCTCGCGACGGATCTTACCCGACCCAGATCCACCGGGCGGGGCGCCCCGGCGGCGGTCGCGCACGCGTTGACCGTTCGCGTGGCGCTGACTAATAAGCACGCACGTCGTCGCTCCAACCACTCGTCCATCGATGGAGGAGATCATGTCACTCGCGAATCGCTGTGCTGCCGAAACGATCGGCACGTTCTGGTTGACCTTCGGGGGTTGCGGGAGCGCGGTGCTGGCGGCGGCGTTCCCCCAGGTCGGAATCGGTCTGCTCGGGGTCTCGCTCGCGTTCGGGCTCACCGTGCTGACGATGGCTTACGCCATCGGTCACATCTCGGGCTGCCATCTCAATCCCGCCGTGTCCGTGGGGTTGGTGGTCGGCAAGCGCTTTCCGGCGTCCGAGCTGCCCGCCTACGTCGTTGCGCAGGTCGTGGGCGCGGCGATCGGTGCGGGCATCCTCTACGTGATTGCGAGCGGAAAGCCCGGGTTCGAGATCGGTGGTTTTGCGGCCAACGGTTTCGGTGAGCACTCGCCGGGGCACTACTCGATGCTCGCCGCAGCGGTCGCGGAGGTCGTCCTCACGTTCATGTTCTTGATGATCATCCTGGGGGCCACGGACGCGCGCGCTCCGGCGGGTTTCGCGCCGATCGCGATCGGTCTCGGTCTGACGCTCATCCATCTCATCGGCATTCCCGTGACCAACCTGTCCGTGAACCCCGCACGCAGCACGGGGCCTGCGCTGGTCGTCGGCGGTTGGGCGCTCTCCCAGCTCTGGCTGTTCTGGGTGGCGCCGATCGTGGGCGCGGCGCTGGCGGGGATCGTCTATCCGCAGATCGCGAGCAAGGCGGACTGAGGGGAATCACGGCCCGGTGTAGCCGAGGCTGGTGAGGCTCTCGCGCTCCTCCGGTGAGATCGTGAGCGGCGGCGCGTCGTCGGCGGGGGCGGCGCGGCGGGTCAGGACCCAGGCGTGGATGGCGGCACGCAGCCGCTCGACCACGTCAGCGTGCTCGCTGCCCACGTTCCGCGACTCATCGGGATCGCGCTCGAGATCGTAGAGCTCGTTTTCGTCCTGCGCGGGGTCGCCGTCGACCCTCGGCACGACGATGAGCTTCCAGCGGCCGTCGCGCACCATCTTCCAGCGGCCCTCGTCGCCAGGCAGATGGATGCGCGGATTCTTCTTGTACTTCTCGCGGTAGGGCGCACTCTCGGCGAACGCCATGCGCGGTCGCGCCTCGCTCCCCCCGCGGGCCAGCGCCACCGCGCTCTCGCCGTCGATGGCGCCACCGAGCGACACGCCGGCGATCTCGGCGATCGTGGGCGCCACGTCGATGGTACGTACCGGCGCCGCGACCCGCGTACCCGCGGGCAGTCGGCCCGGCGCGCGCAGCACCAGCGGCACGGCCATGAGCTCCTGGTAGAGCGTGAACTCGTGGGACCAGCAGAGGCCGTGCTCGCAGAGTGCCTCGCCGTGATCCGACGTGTAGACCACCACGAGGTCGTCACCGCCGGGGCGAGCGCGCAGCGCCGTCACGGCCGAGCGCAGCACCTCGTCCACCGTCAGGATCGCCGCGTCGTAGAGGGCGCGCGTGCGTTCGATGTCCTCGGTCGTGTATCGGTACTCGAAGAAGAGGGTGTCGATCGAGATCGGCCGCGTCAGGAAGTGAGCGAGCGGCAGGCTCTGGGACGCGGTGGGATCGAAGCGATCGCGATTCGCCGCGCTCGGCGAGTACGGCATGTGGGTGTCGAGGATGTGGAGCCACGCGAACCACGGACGATCCGCGGGAAGCGAGTCGAGCGCACCCAGCAGAGCCGCCGCGCGCGCGTCGGCCTTGCCTTCGTTGGCGTGGAGATAGTGCTCGAATCCTTGATCGTACCCGCGCTCGGCGCTGAGCCACGGGTTGGCGACGACACCCACCGTGGCGTAGCCGGCCTCGCGAAAGGCCTCGGCGACGGTATGGTGCGCCCGCGAGAACCTGAGGTCCGGCACGTGCCCCGCTACCCCGTGGTGCATGCCGTCGAGCCCGGTGAAGAGCGAGGCCATCGCGGGAGCCGTGAACGGCGCTGCAGCGGTGACGTCCGCGAAGAGGACACCGTGTGCCGCCTCCTCGGTGAGAAACGGCGCCGTGGGACGCGAGTATCCGTAGGCATCGAGATGTCGCGCGGCGAGCGTGTCCACCACCACCAGGAGCACATTCGGCCGACGCGCGCTCGGTGCGTGCGGAGAGGCGCCCACCGGCGCAGCTGCGGAAATCGGCGTGGTGGCGTTCGCCGTGCGCTCCCTGCGCTTCGGCTCGCTCGCCGAGTGCCTTCGCTCGCAGCCCACCCCGACGACCGCTGCCGAAACCGCCAGCAGCGCGAGCGCGACCGCTCGTTGCGATCGGCGCCGCCGCGCCGGCGACTGGCTCACTTCGGCCAGATGGCGTTCGCGATCAGCCGTTGCGGGTGCCACGTGGGCAGCGCTCCGACGTGGTAACGGTCGCGAATGCCCACCCATTCCAGGAACAGCTCGAGCTCGCGGACGTTGTAGGCGCGACGCACGGACGCCAAGCCTTCGTGGTGCGTGTAACGAGCTCCGCCTGGATCCATGAAGCCGTAGACGAGATGGCCGAAGGCGAGACCGAAGCCCTTGCGAGCGATGTCGACCATCACCATCCCGCCGTTCGACACCCGATCGAGCTCACGCAGGCAGAGTGCCGCGTCGGCGGGCTGGAAGTGGTGCAGCGCGTAGGACATGAACGCCACGTCCCAGCGTCCGTCCTCCACACCGGCCATGTGGCGGGCATCGGCAACCGCGGTCTGACAGGGGATGCCGTCGGCAGCGAGCCGCGCCACCAGCGACTTCACGAACTCCGGGTTGATGTCGCCGGCCCAGAGCTCGAGCGGCGTGCCTTCGGCGAGCGCGATGCGCCAGAGATGGCGCATGAACCAGCCACTTCCCGATGCGACCTCCAGCACCTTGAGCGGTCGCGCGTCGAGCCCCGAGAGCGCGCCGCCCCGCTCCTGCATCCGGCGGCGCCCGGTCTTGAGCAGGAGATCCACGATGGCGTGGTAGCCGAGCGACGTCTCCTGCATCCGCTGGATGCTGTCCACGATGATCTGGCGCGCGTCGTCGTGGGTGTGGTTCGAGCCTGCGGGGCGGGCGCGCAGGAACGCCTCCTCGTTGCCGTCGAGGATCTCCCGCACCTCCGCGTCGCGACGCGCCAGCAAACCCGAGCGCGGCAGGCCGGATTCGTATTCCAGCCAACGTTGCTCGACGGCGGCAGCGAGAGCGAGGCGTTCGGTGTCCATGTGCGATTCAGGGCCTCACGGCATCACTTCTTCGGGAGGGAGCGTCGCCTCGATGTCGCGGGCGCGCGCTTCGACGGCGAGGGCCTCGGCGTCACGTCCGGTCTTTCGCAATAGAGCGGCGTAGTTCTCCAGGGTGAGCGCCACGCTCGAATGGGCGGGGCCCAGGGATTTCTCCAGGATCTGAAGCGAACGACGGAAGTGGATGTCGGCCTGACGGTACTTGCCCCTGAGCAAGGACAGAAGCCCGAGATTGTTGAGGCAGGTGGCGACGTCGGGATGCTCTGCGCCCAGCGCCTTGAGCCGGATGCGCAGCGCGCGGCGGTAGAGCGGCTCGGCGCGATCGATCTTGCCTTGCAGGTAGAGCAGCCGTGCCAGGTTGGCGAGGTCACTCGCGACGTCGGGATGATCGGGGCCGATCACCTTCTCCTGAATCTCGAGGGAGCGCACGTAAGCGCGCTCGGCGTCGTCGTAGCGGCGCGCGGTGCGATAGAGGCCGGCCAGGTTGTAGAGCGAGCGCGCCACTTCCGCGTTCTCGGCCCCCAGCGACCTCTCCTGGATCGCGATGGCGCTCTTGTAGTGCTCCTCGGCTTCCTGGAAACGGCGCTCGACCTTGTAGAGCGCCGCCAGGTTGGAGAGGGTCGTGGCGACGTGCGGATGCTCGGGGCCGAGCTGGGCGCGCAGGATCGCGAGAGAACGCTGGTAGAGCGGCTCTGCCTCGGAGTACTTGCTCTGGCGGATGAAGAGCACCGCGAGGTTGTTGAGGTCGACCGCTACGTCTGGATGCTCGTCGCCCAGCTCGTCTTGCTTGGTGGCGAGCGCCCGGCGCGCGAAAGGCTCGGCCTCGCGCCAGCGTTGCTGGCTCTTGTAGAGATAGGCGACGTTATAGAGGCTCGTCGTCACGAAGCGCGCGAGCCCTGGCGTGTCCTCGGATGCGCTCAGCGCCGCGAGGTAGAACCGCTCCGCATCGTCGATCTCACCGCGATCGAGCGCACGATCGCCGGCCAGCGAGAATCGCTGCCAAAGCCGTTCGCGCGCGCTGGGCCGATTCATCGGAAGGGTCGCCTGACGGCGATCCTACACCGAGCTGAGCGAAAGCGAAGCTTCGGAACCGATGCTGGCGAGGTCGTGAAGCGCGGTCTCCGCCCACTGCCGCACGCGATCGTCTTCGTCGGTGAGCGCGCGGCTGAGCTCCGGCACCGCCAGCGATGCCGCGGGACCGATGGCGCGCAGCGCCCGGACCGCTCGCCAGCGCACGCGTGCATCCGCATCGGCGAGGCGGTCCATGAGCGCGGGCACCGCCTCGCTCGCACCGTGGCCGATGTCGCCGAGCGCCCAGGCGGCGGCACGGCGCACGCGCGGGTCGGCGTCGTCCAGCGCCACGACGAGTGCCATCACCGCGAATGCGGCGGTGGAACCGAGCTTGCCGAGCGCCGAGGCGGCAGCGGCACGCTGATCGGGATCTTCGTCGGCGAGAAGCGCCGCCCACTCGGAGGCACTCTTGCCGCTCACACGCAGGCGTGCGGCGGCCAGGCTCGCCTCGCTTGCGAGCTCGGTACGCGGTGCCGGGGCAGGCGAAGGCGTCGCTCGTCCGTCTGCGGGGCGCGCGGAAGCGCTCGGAAAGCTCCTGGCCACCAAGTCCTCGATGTTCTCGATGCGCTGGGTCTCGCGCGAGTCCACCGACGGCTCGGTGCTGCTGACGTCCTCGGAGGCAGCCGTTCGGGGCGCTTTCCACGCGTCGAGCGCGTGGGCGTCGAGGGCCGAGAGCGCCTCTGCGATGAGCGCCGTGAGGTCCGCCGAGGTGGCTGGGGTTGGCGAAGCCGTTGCGGCAACGGTAGCGCTAGCGGCCCTCGCGGCGTTCGTGCCCTCGAACACGGGTACGGCGGCGGACGCCGTGGCAGCAGCGACCGGCGTGTCGGCGACCGGCGCCTCGTGCACCTCGTCCGGCTCGGCGCGGACACGTGCGCTGGAGCGCGATCCCAAGAACACGCTCGCGAAACCGTGCACGAAGCGCATCGCCTCGGAGGTCGGATCGAGGATGCGCGCGCGGTGCAGGATCTCGCCGGACGCCCCTCGCGCTCGGCCGGCCGTAGCCGTGAACGTGAACTCGCGCACGCCCTCGATCTGCGTTTCGAGGCGCAGGATCTCGTAGTAGTTGGGAAGCTCGAGCTCCACCTCGACGGGCGTGCCGGCGGGCCAAGCCTCGGGTGCCTGAAGCTCGATGCGCGCGTCGCAGAGTTGCTGCGTGTAGGCGTCGACGAACTCGCGCTCGGTGCGGTACCGGATCGCCACGGACTTGGGACCCGGGGCGGACGCGTCGCTCGGTGTCGGTTCGAGGGCTGCGGGCGACGGCGGTGTGGGCTCGAGTCCGTTCTCGATCAGGTAACGCCGCACCAGCCGATCGAGCTCCTCGGTGGCGGTGCCGACGGGGTCGACGAAGCCGACGGCGAATCCGTCGTGCTCGCCGGGGTTCTGCGTGTCCGTCTCCAGCCGCACCACCCGACCCTGGAAGAACATCGGCCGGTGCGTCGCAGGTGGCTTGAACTTGATCCACACGTCGCTGCCGAGCGCGAGTGCCGTGCGCGTGGAAACGCGCATCCCACCGGCGCTCAGATCGCTGGCGACCGCCGATTCCAGCCCGAGATCGCTCTGGAACTCGATCGGCGTCGGAACTGGCGCGCGTGGGAAACGCCGTCGCTCGCTGGGTTGCAGTTGGACCATCACGAGTCATCATACCAAGCTTGGTCTCTCGCTCAACCGCGCGGCGGCGTGCGGAACGAAGGGGAGAATCGGAAATGCCGATCGAGATCACGAAGGACGATGCGGTGGCGGTGATGACCCTCGCGTGCCCGAAGGGCAACGCCATCAATCTCGCGTTCATCGCCGCGATGAATCAGGCGCTCGACCAGGTCGCCGGCCCCGAGGTGCGGGCACTCGTGGTGACAGGGCATGGGCGCGCCTTCGGTGCCGGTCTCGACCTGGTGGAGGCACACGGATTCGACGAGAAGGGCTGCGCGGCGTTCGCCGAGGCCTTCGACGGGCTTTTCGCGCGTCTCTTCGCCTTCGAGAAGCCGGTGATCGCCGCGGTGAACGGCCACGCGATCGCCGGGGGATGCGTGCTGGCGTGCGCCGCAGATTGGCGCGTGATGGCCGCCGGCGACTTCGCCATCGGTCTGACCGAGGTGCCGCTCGGGATCGCGTTCCCGGTCGGCGCCCTCGAATGCGCCCGCCATGCGATCCCGCGCGAGCACTGGAACACCTGCATCCTCGAAGGACGGCGGCTCTCGCCGTACGACGCGCTCAAGCTCGGCGTGGTGCAGCGGGTGGTCGACCCCGTCGACCTGCTGAAAGCGGCGAAGGCCAAGGCGCACGAGCTGGCCGAGCTGCCCGCGGGCGCGTTCGCACGCACCAAGCACGACCTCCGTGACGAACACCTGGCGCGCATCCGCGAGCGCGCCGTGGAGTCGCGGGCCACGTTCGTGCGCCACTGGTTCGGTCCCGACGCCACCGCCAAACGAGCTGCGATGGTCGCCGAGCTCAAGGCGAAGAAGCCCGCGAAATGAGCCCGCGCTCGAGCCTCGACTTCGCCCAGCTCGCCCGGAGCCGGCCGCTGAGACCGGCGCGCGCCGGTGGCGCGCCGACGAGCGAAGCGAGTCGGCTTGGGGTGGGGCGCCACGAAAACGGCGCTCTTCGTGGGGCGGGGGTCTGGTTGAGACTCCCGAAGAAGCGCGCTGCGATGGTCGCCGAGCTCGAGGCGAAGAAGCCCGCGACATGAGCCCGCGCACGCGCTGTCGCTTCGCTCGACCAGTCGCGAACAGCCAGCGGCGAGCGCCGTTCCACGGCGGCGGCTCGGGCGTCGTCGCAATCGGGCTCGCGCTCGTGCTCGCCGCGGGTGCCTGCAACCGCGGCGGCGACGCTGCCGGAAAGGGCGGATCGGCGCCGAGCGCGCTGGTCATCGGCCTGGAGTCCGATCCGACCAACCTCGATCCGCGCCTCGCGACCGACGCCGCCAGCTCCCGCATCCTCGATCTGGTGTGCGAAGGGCTGGTGCGCCTCGGCGGCGACGGCTCGCCGCACCCTTCGCTCGCTACCTCGTGGGACGTGAGCGGCGATCGCGATTACGTGTTCCATCTCGCGAACGGCTTGCAGTTCTCGGACGGTTCGCCGCTCACTTCCGCCGACGTGAAGGCGACCTTCGACGCGATCCTCGATCCCACGTTCGCGTCGCCCCATCGCGGCGCATTGGCGCGCATCCGTTCGATCGAGACACCCGATTCCGCGACCGTCGCGATCCATCTCGACGAGCCCTACGCGCCGCTTCTGACGGCGCTCTCGGTGGGAATCCTCCCGGCCGCGAAGGTTGCCGATCACACGCAGAAATTCCCACGCGGCGCCACTTGCACCGGCCCTTATCAGGTGAAGTCGTTCGCCGGCGGAGACCGGGTGGTCGTGGAGGCCAATCCGCGCTTCCGCGGAGCGCCGCCGGCGATCGCGCGGATCGAGATCAAGATCCTCACCGACGAGGCCACGCGCTCGCTCGAGCTGCGCAAAGGCAGCGTCCAGTTTCTGCTCAACGGCGTGGCCCCCGACCGCATCGCCGAGCTGGCAGGCGAGCCTGCGCTCGCGATCGCGCGCACGCCGAGCGCCAACACGACGTACCTCGGCTTCAACTTTACGGACCCGGTGCTCGCCGACGTGCGCGTACGCCGCGCCATCGCCCATGCGATCGATCGCGAAGCGATCATCGCGAGCCTACTCGGTGGATACGCGCTCCCCGCCAGCGGGCTCCTGCCACCCTCCAACTGGGCCTACGACGGCGACGTGACGCGCTACGCACACGATCCCGCGGCGGCAAAACGGCTCCTCGAGGAGGCGGGGAAGGCCGATCCCGACGGCGACGGCCCTGCGCCGCGTTTCACGCTGGTGCACAAGACCAGCGAAGACAAGCTGCGGCGTCGGATCGCCGAGGTGCTCGAGAGCCAGCTCGCCGCGGTGGGCATCGGACTCACCATCCAGTCGAGCGAGTGGGGCACCTTCTTCGACGACATCAAGCGCGGAAACTTCCAAACCTTCACGCTGCAATGGGTCGGGGTGACCGAGCCCGACATGTTCTGGACGGTCTTCCACTCGGCGAACGTGCCGCCCGCGGGCGCCAACCGCGGGCGTTTCCGCGATCCTCGGGTCGACGGGCTGAGCGAGCGCGCCCACACGCTCCTGGATCCCGCCGCGCGCAAACCGCTCTACGCCGAGATCCAGCGGCTCGTCGCCGACGAGCTGCCGTACGTGTTCCTGTGGCACGAGGAGCACATCGCCGTGATGTCGAACCGGCTTCAGGGCTTCGAGCTCGACTCCCGCGGCAGCTTCGAGTCCTTCGCCCGCGCCCACCTCGCCCCGCCGTGAGCGCACCGGCGGTCACGCCGGTCGCGTGGCCGACCCTCCGGTAGTGGCTTCGGCGATTCGGTGAGGCGGTTGCCAGCCATGGCCGACTGCGGCATAGTGGTCTGACCAATTGGTCAGGCCACTTTCGTGACGACGACCGCGCCGAACCGAATCGCCGCTGCGAAGCCGCCGGCGGCACGCGCCCCACGCGGCACCGGCGCGCGCGCGGCCCGCACTCGCACGACGCGTGGAACGGTGAGCTCGTCGAGCGAAGCGGTGTTCGAATCGCTGCTCGGAGACATCGTCCGCGGTGCCTTCGTCGCGGGCGCAAGGCTACCCGCGGAACGCGACCTGGCGAAGCAGCTCGGCACCAGCCGCCCCACGCTGCGCGAAGCGCTGAGACGACTCGCGGCCTGGAACCTGGTGGACGCGCGGCGCGGCTCGGGTGTGGTGGTGTGTGACCGCCGCGACTGGTCGATCGAGGTGCTGCCGGCCTACCTCCGTCACGGCGGCTGGATGACGGGCACCGACACGTCGCTCGAGCATCTCGTCGAGGACCTGCTCTCGCTGCGGCGCAGCTTGCTGCTCGAAAGCTTGGGGCTGGTCGCCAAGCGCCTGCCACCGGGCGGAACGGCGACGGCCCGCGCCGAGCTGGCGCGCGCGTGGCGCCTGCGCGACGATCCTGTCGGCTTCGTCGAGGCGGACCTCGGCGTCATGCGAGCGCTGGTCGAAGCGGCGGGCTTCTTGCCGGCGGTTTGGCTCCTCAACCGATTGGCGAGCGTCTACATCGACCTGGCGCGGGTGTTCACGGGCAACGTGGCGCCGCCCACCGACTATCTCGAATCCCACGAGGCCATGCTCGCGGCGCTGGAACGCCGTCAGGCTCGAACGGCGACGCGGGTGCTCAACCGTTATCTGGAACGACACGACGAACGATTGCTGGCGATCTTGCGGTCCGGCTGAGCGCCGAGCCATTGCATCGACCGCGGCGCAACACCCATGGCGCAGTCCTTCTCACGGAGTATCCGATGACCGACACCGTCCTCGCCGACTACCGCCATTCGCGCTCCACGCGTGCGCTCCTCGAGCGGATCCTGCCGATCGTGCTGCCGCCCGAGGTCACGCTGCGCGACCGCATGCAGGCGACCATCGACCACATCGAGATCTCGATGCGCGCGCTACCGGTGCCCGTGCGTCTGGGGCTGCGCGCGGGCCTCCTCGCGTTCAACTGGGTGGCGGTGGTGTGGCCGGGCAATGGCGGCTGGAACGCCGTCCAACTCGATGCCGCACGCGCCGAGCGCTACTACCGCGGCTGGTGGCATAACCACTTCGCCCTCTTCCGCGAGTTCGCCAAGGGCATCCGCCAGCTCGCGGCACTCAGCTACTACGAGCTCGACGACGTGAAGGCCGAGCTCGGCTACACGCCCGATCCCTGGATCGAGCTGGTGAAGAAGCGCCGCATGGCGCTTCACGGCGACGCGGTGCGCGCCCACGACGCCACGCACACCGCGCCCGAGCCCCTGACGGGAATCACGCCGCCTCCCTGGGCGAGCCCGGGTCGCCGCGTGCGCCGGCCGATCGAGGGCGGCGCGCGCTCGCAGGCGCAGCCGATCCCGTCCCGCGGATCGATTCCGACGGGTGTCTTCACCCGCGACGACCTGGTCGGCGACGGTGATCTCGCGTGCGACGTGGTGATCGTGGGCTCGGGAGCGGGTGGCGCGCCGATGGCCGCCGAGCTGGCCGAAGCGGGCCTCGACGTGATCGTGCTCGAAGAAGGCGGCTACCACGCGACGGAGGAGTTCACTTCCAACGCCACCGCGATGATCCGCATGATGTACCGCGACGGCGGCGCGTCGGCGGCGCTCGGGACACCGCCGGTCTTCTTCCAGGAGGGTCGCACGGTGGGCGGCTCGACGGTGGTGAACGGCGGCATGGCGTGGCGCACGCCGGAGCCGATCCTCGCCAAATGGCAGAACGAGGATCGCCTCGATCAGATCGGCCCAGCCGAGATGGACTACTTCTATGCGCGCGTGGAGAAGCGCATCCACGTGGCCACCCAGGACCCCGAAACGGTGGGCCGCGACAACGAGCTGCTGCGGATCGGCGCCGATCGCCAGGGCTGGAAGTGGATCCACAACACCCGCAACCAGAACCACTGCGCGGGCTCGAACAACTGCGCGTTCGGGTGCCCGACCGGCGCCAAGCAATCCGCGCTGGTGAGCTGGATCCCGCGAGCGCTCCACTTCGGCGCGCGGGTCTACGCCAACGTGCGCGTCACCCGGATCCTCGAGCGCGCCGCGACCGCGACGGGAGTCGAGGGACGGGTCGTCAATCCCAACGGCTCGCTCGGGCGTGCGTTCCGCGTGCATGCGCGGCTGGTCGTGTCCGCCGCCGGCGCGATGCAGACCCCCGCGCTACTCATGCGCTCGGGGATCAAGTCCGCTTCGGGGCTACTCGGCGGCAACCTGAGCCTCCATCCCAACGGCAAGGTCTTCGCGGTCTTCGACGAGGACGTGCGCGGCTGGGAAGGAGTGCACCAGGCGTATCAGGTGCGCGAGTTCCAAGAGCAAGGCTTCTTGATGGCGGCGGTGAACGTCCCGCCCAACGTCGTGGCCATGACCATGCCCAGCTTCGGTCGAGAGCTGGGTGAGGCGATGAAGGACTACGCCAAGATCGTCACCGCCGGCATCTTGGTGGAAGACACCACCGTCGGGCGCGTGCGCCTCGGCCCTGGCGGGCAGCCATACGCGTTCTATCAACTCAACGACGCGGACGCAGCACAGGTGAAGCGCGGCGTGGCGCTGCTCTCCGAGCTTCTGTTCGCGGCGGGAGCGAAGCGCGTGATCCTGCCCTTCGCGGGTGCCAAGGATCTGCTCTCGGCCGACGACGCCAAGAAGCTGCTCTCGACGCACGTGCCCAAGAGCCACATGGAGATCGTGACGGTACACCTCATGGGGACCGCGCGCATGGGCGCTGATCCCGCCCGCGCCGTGTGCAACAGCTACGGGCACGTCTACGGCATCGAGCGGCTGGTGGTGAGCGACGCGAGCCTCTTCCCCTCGCCCATCGGCGTGAACCCCGCCGAGACCATCCAGGCGCTGGCGGTGCGGAACGCCGCTCACCTGCTGGAAAACCACAAGCGCTATCTGTCGTGAAGCGGCGCGGCACTTCGGCGCGGCCCATTCTTCGCACGTACAAACAAGGCTCGATTCTTGTCGCGCTTATTTCAGGACTAGCGCGTGTTCTTGGGCGGGCTTGCGCCCGCCCCTGCGATCGCCGCGGCAGAAGGCCCCGCTTCCGAAGCCGGCTTCCGTGCGACGAACGCGTAGTTCTGGCAGAAGGGATTCCCGACGCTCGACGTGACGGCGTCGAGCGCGTTCCAGCACGCGGCGGCGACCCGCGAAGTACGCAGCACCCGTGGCGCCCGAGCCCAACCGTTTCGCGGCAGGAAACCGTACCGAAAGCACTCCACGAGCGACATGCCGCACGATTCGACGAGCCGCTGGATGTCGGCTGCAACGAATCGATGGAGGTGACCGCCTCGATGCAGCTTCTGCGCGAGAACCTCGATCCAGCTCCACCGATTCGGGAAGTGGACGCACAGGAAGACACCGCCCGGCCGCAAGATTCGCCGCACCTCCGCCAGGCTCGCCGCTTCGTCACCGCCCAGCTCGCGCACGTGCTCCAGCACGCCGGCCGAGATCACCGCATCGAACGAGCTGCTCGCGAAAGGAAGCTGCGTCGGTTCGCCGGGACCGCCGTGCACGAATCGATAGCGATCCCAATCCATCCACGCGGCAAACGCGCACGGTTCGAGGGCATAGCCGACGGCACGTCGGCCGCCGGCCGCGAGCACGTACGAGAGGTGCCCCAGCCCCGCGCCCCAATCGAGGACCCGCGCTTCCGGCGCGACGTATCGCTCGATGAGCGCGTGGAGCGGCCGATACTGGGCAGCGCCGATGCGGCTCCGGAACGGGTCCCAGCCGGGCTCGGGGCGGATTGCCGCGATGCGAAGCAGCTCTTCGATCGACGCTCGGGGAACGGCGCGCCCGGCCATGGATTCTCCCGATCCGCCCGGCTCCCGCGTAGCACCGGGCGATCTCACTCGGGGAAGAACCAGGGCACGATCACCCCACAGGTGACCTCGATGTTGTCCTCGTAGACGAACGCGTTCTTGCCCTTGATCTGGAACTCCATGCCGGCCGCGACGATCGCGGGGATCTGAAGCGGCAAGAGCGGCACGGAAACCTTCCCCCACGCGGCCCAACGCCACGACTCGGCGACGAGCTGGACCGCGTCCACGAACTGGGCGAACTCGGGCACGTTCCCTTCGATCGTCGCCGACTCGGTCCAGTTGAACGTCGAGCCACCGGCGAGCCCGATTCCGAAGAGCGAGTACGACGCCTGAAGCTGGGCCGCGAATTGCGAGCCGGGCGTGTAGTGATAGGTCTTGCCGAGGCCGGAAAGGTCGGGAAAGACGGGCGCCAGCTCGTCGGCGAGCGCCGGATCCACGGCGTTCAGCACGTCGATGAGCGTGCCGTTGACCGCGTAACCACCGCCGGCCAGCGGTTCGGTCTGGCTCGGTGGCAGCACCGAGCGGAAGAGTGCCGCGAGGACCGGCTTTTCCTGCGACGTGATCCGGAACGCCACCGGCTCGGTGAAGTTGGTGGGTGATTTGCGATCGGTCGGCAGGTAGTACTGGTAGCCCATCTCGAGCGTCCACGACAGGAAACCGAGCGGCTCGGGAAAGCGCCAGTCGATCCACTGCTGACCCTGGAATCCCCACGAGCCCACGCCGATGTCGAGCTCGGGCCCGAGCGCGAAGATGAGCGAGTTGTTGGGAGCGGCGAGGTGCCCCGTGGGTGCTACGACCTTGAATGCCGCGGCGAGTCCGAGGTGGTCCGTGCGGAGGTAGTCGACGCCGATGCCGAACGTGAAGTCGCCGAGCTCGAGGTCGTCGAGGACCTGCTCGGTGTCGGGGCGCGGGCGGCCGAAGAGCTCGATCGCCTGCCACAGGCCTTCGAGATTCTGGAGCGAGTCGGTGTAGTCCTCGGGAAAGAGCTGCGGCAGGATGGCATCGAGCAACGAGGCGGTGCTGGTCGGCGAGCTCGCATCCGGCGGCGTGTAGCGCACGTGAAACGTGGGGGTGAGGCGCCCGAAGGGCTGCTCGGCGAAGAACGTGATGCGATCGGTGATGCCGTAGAAGAACTGGAACGTGTGCCCCTCACCCGTGCCGGTGAGCCCGAAGTCGAGCTTGCCGCCGAACACGTCCACCGGCGCCAGCGTGGGGCCGGCGACGCCGTCGGCGTTGAACCGCTCCTTCACCTTGATGGTCTTGTACTTGTACTGGACGAGCAGCATCCCCTGAAGGGGCACGGCGGTGTTTCGCCACAGGCTCTCGCGCTTCAGGACTTGCTGCGTGCGGCGCTCGAGGAGCGCGGCCCAATCGTCCCAGAGTGAGCCATCGAGGGGCTTGCCTGCGGGAGGCACCAGCGACTCCGGCTGCGAGCCCTCGGGATCGACGTCGAAGCTCGCGGGGCGAAGTGCCCCGTCTTCCAGATCGGCCTGGATGTCGAGGCTCGGCACCGTCGTCGAGTCGGCGTCTTGCGCGCGTGCGGCGCGCCGCGACGCGATCGACACGCAGGCGAGGGCCACTCCGAGCACCACGAGCCACGTCCTCGACCGCGTCATCCGCTCACCTCGCTTCCGTGAATGGAGCCACGTGCTGGCCGTCGCGGAGCTCATTCAGCACCTCGTCGACGGCAGCGTCGAGCGCCGGCCCCGTCGCGGGACCCGGGCTCATCATCTGCTCGTAGCCGTAGAGATCGTCCTCGAACTCGTCGGCGTCCATGATGTAGCCGAGCTCGTCTTGGCCGAGCCCGATCAGAAAGCGATAGGGCGTGTTCATCGCCGCTTTGTAACGGCGTCCGAGGCTCGGAAAGACCTCGCCGGGAACCGTGAGCCACGTGCTCGGCCCGAGGCGCCACGCATTGACTGCGGTGGTAGCGCGCCGCTCGTCGTCGAGGTCCACGTCGAGAAGACCGAGCCAGCGGAAGAAACGCCACCAGCCGTTGTCGAACGGAATCTTCACCTCGCGGATGACGGCGCGAATGCCACCGGACTCCGGCGTCCAACCTGCAGACGCTGGCGCGTCGAGCGCAGCCGTGACCACGTCCGCGAGATGGAGGCCCACCGATTCCGCGAGCGCAAAGCCGTGTGGACCACCCTCGGGAATCCGCACCGTCACCAGACCGCCCACTGCCCCGTTCACGAGCATCGACGTGCCGCCGAGGCGGCGCTCGAGCTCGCCGTTCAGGGCACCGGGGTAGTCGGCGGTGACGAGCGTGTTGTCGCGCCCCAGCGCTTCCGGATGACAGGCCCAGCTCACGATCGTCGCCACCCCGTTGCCGTCGCCGTCGATCCAGCGCACCACGTCGAGCGCGTCGTCCTTGGCGCTCGCCGCCTCGGCGCGCTCCTCAGCGTGGATGTTGTACGACAGATCGGGGGGCGCCTGCGCGTGCGCGAAGCGCGCGGTCGCGGGGCGGGCGTGCGTCGCCGCCTCCGCGGCACAGCGCGCGATGGCTTGCGTCACTCGCTCGACGTAGTCGGGATCGATCCCCGAGCCCACCGGCACGATCCAGCCCGGGCCCCAGAGCCCGAGCGTGTCGGGTGCCGCGTGGACGTGGGTGGAGGCGACGATCACGCTCGCCGGAAATCGCCCGGTGATGCGGGCGCTCGCCGCGCGCACGTCGTGATGGAGAAGGCCCACCAGGTCGAGCGTGATCAGCACCAGCGGATTGCGGCCGTCGTCGAGAAACGCGCAGCGCGCGTAGAGCGGATCGTGGACACCGGTGGAGCGCCTCCCCGGGCTGAATCCGGCGAGGTAGGCCGGCCCGGCGGGAGTGATGTCGACCTTGGCCGCGCCCACCCACCAGGTGCCGGGAGGGGGCGCACCCAGCGCATCGTGGATTGCGTCGATCGCAGGTGCTGGCGCAACGGCCCCGGGGAGCGGCTCGCGCCGAGATGCACACCCGTCGGCGAACGATGCAATCGCGAGCGCGAACGCGACGCCCGCCGCTCGCGAGCGGGGGGCCCGCACGTCAGTTCACGAGGCCGGTGAGATCCGGCAGCGGCACGCCCAGCGCCATGAGCTCCATGCCGAGCTTGTTGCGCATCTCGGCCTGCGCCTTCGCGATCGCCGAGGTCACCGCCGAGGCCACCAAGTCCTGCACCAGTTCCCGTTCCCCGGGGTTCAGGATGCCGGGTTCGATCTGCACCGAAAGGATCTCGAGACGCGCGTTGGCCACCACCTTGACCATGCCTCCGCCCGCCGAGCCCTCCACGCGGATGTGACCCGCCTCTTCCTTCATCTTCTCGATCTTGGCCCTCAAGTCGCCCAGCATCTTGAGGGAGTCGGTCAACCGCGAGCTCAAGGCCGGCCTCCCTTCTTGTCGGGTCGTGCAACTTTGTCGTCGCCGACCATGTGCGGCTTGACCTCGACCACTTCGCCGCCGAAGAGATCGAGCGCCTGCTTCACGATCGGATCTTCGAGCGCTTTGCTGCGGATCGCACGCAGCTGCGCTGGGTCCGCTGCGGGCTCGGCCTTGGCACTCTTCTTGGCGCCTACCGGCGCCGCGGCCTTCGCCGGCGCAACGCTCACGTCGAGGCTCAAGGAGCGGCCGAGCGCCTCGTGCGCGGTGTCGATGATCCGCTTCTCCGTCTCCGGCTCCTTGAGGGCGTCGAAGGCGATGCCGGGCTCGAGAGCGATCTTGAGCTTCTGGCCGTCGATGGTGACGGCTTGCGCCATGTCGAGCCAGCGCGCCGTGCGCGGGTCGCGATCCTTGAGCGCGCGACTGAGCGCGGCCAGTTCCTTGGCCGGATCACCTGGCGGCTTGGCAGTCGCCTCCACGTCGGTGTTGTCGGAGGCAGGCGTGGCCGCAGGCTTCGGCGCGGCGGCCGGCGGTTCCCGATTCGCCCGCGCCGGCGGCTTGGGCGGAGGCTGCGCGGCGACCAGATCGGCGCGCTCGATGCGCTCCGCAGCCGGTGCGGCGGCGGGCCGCGACGGCGACGCTGGCGTTGCTGCGTCGAGCCTGGATTCGGTGCGCGCGGGACGCGAGGCAGAGGCAGGTGGCGGCGCGCTCGGCAACGGTGCGCTCGCCGCCGCGTGGCCGCCCAGCCGCGTCTCGAGAGACTCGAGGCGCGCGATCGCTTCGGCGAGCGGGCGCACGGGCGCCAACAGCGTGGCCCGCACCAGCGCGGTTTCGAGGGTGAGTTGAGGCTCCTCGGTGCGCTGCAGCTCGATCTGGCAACGCAGCCCCTGGTCGATCCAGCGCAGCACGTCCTCGATGCTGGCATTCGCGAAGAGCTCGAGGCGCACCAGCTCGTCGGCGCTTCCGCCCTTGCGTTCGCTCGCCTGGGAAGCCTTGGCGACCATCGCCGCGCGCAACGCTTCGAGGAGCGACGCGAGGAACGACTTGAGATCGTGACCGCGGGCCACGACCTCGCCGATCACCTCCAGCATGCGATCGGGATCGCGACCGGCGAGCGCCTGGATGGCACCCTCGATGATCTCGACCTCGACACCTCCCAGCACCTCGCGCACTTCCTCGTCGCTGACCGACGCGCTGGCCGCGAACGCCAGCACCTGATCGAGGAGGCTGAGCGCGTCGCGCATGCTGCCGCGGGCTTCGCGCACGATCCAGGAGCGCGCGCGGGGGCTCACCGCCACGCCCTCGCGCTCCAGGATCTTCGCCAGAGCGCCCGCGATCTCCTCGGTGCCGAGCTCGCGAAAATCGAAGCGCTGGCAACGCGAGAGAATGGTGTCGGGAACCTGGTGCGCTTCCGTGGTCGCCAGCACGAACTTCACGTGCGGCGGCGGCTCTTCGAACGTCTTGAGCAGCGCGTTGAACGCGTGCTTCGTCATCATGTGGACTTCGTCGATGATGTAGAACTTGAAGTGCAGGCGCGACGGCCGGTACGGCACGCCTTCCAGGAAGCGCTGCGCCTCTTCCACGCCGCGGTGGGTGGCGGCGTCGACCTCGATCACGTCGACGGCGTTGCCCTCGGTGATCTCGCGGCACGCCGAGCATGCGTTGCAGGGCTCGGGTGCCGGCCCATGATCGCAGTTGAGCGCCTTGGCGAGGATGCGCGCCGTGGAGGTCTTGCCGACGCCACGGGTGCCGCAGAAGAGATACGCGTGATGGACGCGATTGGAGCGGATCGCGTTCTGAAGGGTCCGCACCACGTGGTGCTGGCCGACGACGTCGCCGAAGAGCTGCGGCCGCTCGCGGCGCGCCAGAACCAGATAGCTCACGGCTCCCACCCTCGCGGGTGGGACTCACCGAGCGTCCGATCGATTCGACGCCGGGGGCGCCATCCCTCGGCGAACGCCGTGCTCACTCCGACAACCTCGAGAAACGATCGGGCGCCACCCCTCCAAGGGTGGCAACCGGACGATCCGCGGCACATGAAGTCACCCGCTACCGCTGCTTCCTTCCGGACCTGACGGGTTTCACGGAACTCCATTGCGCGGGGCCCGGCTACCACCCTTCGAGGGGCGGATTGCGATGGCCCATCGCACCTCAGTGGCGGAGAGAGTGGGATTTGAACCCACGGTACCCCTTTTGGAGGTACACACGATTTCCAATCGTGCCCCTTCAGCCGCTCGGGCATCTCTCCTCGATTCTTCCCTCGGCTTCCTGCGGTGTGTCGTCGGCGCCTGCCTCTCAGGCACCAGAGCTCTCTGGCGGAGAGAGAGGGATTTGAACCCCCGGTGGAGTTGCCCCCACAGCGGATTTCGAGTCCGCCGCCTTCAGCCACTCGGCCATCTCTCCAAGGGTGTGTTGCGTGACTTGCTCGTTCGACCTCGCTTCGTGACCGACTCGATGAAGCAGCCATCCGACACGATCACGACGCGCGTTCGTCACGGCGTCGCTGTCGGATGCCCTGAAAAAACGTTTGCAGGAGTTTCCGGCTTTCCTCTTCCTCGATGCCGCTCATCACCCGGATGCGGTGATTGAGCCGTGGATCCCGGGACAGATCGTACAACGAACCTGCTGCACCCGCCTTCCCGTCCCACGCTCCGAACACCAACCGCTCGACTCGCGCCAGCAACAACGCACCCATGCACATCGGGCACGGTTCGAGCGTCGAGTAGATCGTAGCGTCGGTCAGCCTCCAATTGCCGAAGCGAAGGGTCGCTTTGCGGATCGCGATCATCTCCGCGTGCGACGTGGGGTCCAGGCGGGATTCGGTGCGGTTACCGCCGCGAGCGACGATGCGGTCAGCGACCACCACCACACAGCCGACCGGAACCTCGCCCAGCTCCGCCGCACGCCGCGCCTCTTCCAGCGCCGCCTGCATGAAGACTCGATCCAGCTCCTCCTGTTGCGGCATGTTCCGGCGGATCGGCTCGATGGGATCGAGGTCGAGCTTCATCGCCGCCACACGTAGCACGGGTTGCCACAGCGGCCCCCTGGCGCGCCCAAGAGGATTCGAACCTCTGACCTTCGGATTCGTAGTCCGACGCTCTATCCAGCTGAGCTATGGGCGCATGCTGCGAACTACCTGACATTACTCGATTCTCGGATGGCGCGTTGTCCGCCCAAAAGGCGGAAAGAGCTGAGTGTGCCGCAGGGTGTGCCGTGGCGGCAACCATCTTGGGCGCCTCAGCGCTCGATCGGGTGCTCGGGACTCGGTCTCACCCTGTCGGTGGGACGGTCGAGGCGGGCGTTCATGGCGGGGTCGTGGCAAGCACGACCGCGCCCGCCCCACATGCGCCGGCTCGAAGCGAAGCCTCACGCGAAAGGGTCGAGGATGTCTGCGCCCGCCTTGCGGAAATCGCGGACGTTGCGCGTCGCGATGGTGAGACCGTGCGCGAGGGCGGTGGCGGCGATCATTCCATCCAACAGGGGCATCGCCTGTCCACGCCGTCTCAGCTCCACGACGAGCCTGGCCCAACTTCGGCTCACCACGGCGTCCCAGGGCAGGCACTCGACCGTGTCTTGCAGCGCCTCGAACCAGTCCTCGAGCCTTCGTCGCTTGCGCCCGGACGGGAGCGCGAAGATGCCGAGCGCGAGCTCTCCGAGGATGATCGAGTCCACGACGATCTGACGCTCGTGCGCCGCGAGCCAGGCGACTACCTTCGCCTCGGGCGCCTCTTTCGTCGGTTCGCTCAGCACGTTGGCGTCGACGAGGAACCTCATGCGAGCTTCGGAATCGCGACGTCGTCGGTGGTCTCGCTCCTCTCCATCGGCTGGAACCACCCCTTGACGGGGCAGCCGAGTAGAAGCTCGACGAGCCCCTCGTTGCGGTGCCGTGCTTTCCGCTTCAGCCGGTACACGCCGGCCTCGACGCGGTCGATCTCGAACGTCTGTCCCGCACGGATCGCGTCGCGACGCCTGAGCTCGGCGGGCAAGACGATCTGGCCCTTGCTGGAAACCGTGGTTTGCATGCCGAGTAAGTTAGCGTCTTACGACGTGATTGTCCATGAGCAGCGGCGCCTTGAAAGCGGGATCGAGCCGCACTCAGTCCGTCTGTCCCTGCCTCTCGAAGTGCATCGGAAATCCGAGCTCGTCGAGTAGCGCGAGATCGCGTCCGATCGTCTGGGCCCCTACCCCGTACCGCGCCGCGAGGTCCCAGCGCCTGGTTGGGGAGCGGCGCTCCGCCAGGTGAAGCAGCAGCCGCCACTGACGAAGGAGCGTTGGAACACCGGTGGACTTCGATATCTCAGGTACCCCCGCGGCGGCGTCCGAAATCGTCGGAGCCGGGACGGGCCTTGTCCCGGTGCGATCGCATCATGGCTCCAACGATTGGGGGTGCGATGCGAGTTCGGATTCACCGTGGCGCGAACGAGATCGGCGGGAACTGCATCGAACATCACCGCCCGCCCCCCGGCCGTCCCGTCACCATCGTCGTCGGCAACGCCCCCATCGACTCGAGCTCTAGCCCCGGCCGCCACGCATCGCCGACGAACACCTCGCCAACCCCCGGCGTGTAGAACCGCCGCGCGTCGGTCCTTCGTCCATCCGGGAGCTGGTACCCGCCGGCCGCGACCGTGACGCGCATGGCTGGACGCCATGCGGACACGGGTTCGTCGCCTGACGCTCTATCCAGCTGAGATATGGGCGCAGGCTGCCAACTGACGGAACTCACTCGATTCCTGCGTGGCGCGATTTCCGCCCGAAACGCCGAAAGGGCTCGTGAACCGAAGGGTGTGCCGCGGCGGCAACCATCGTGGGAGTCTCGAAGAAAGTGGCGAGCGCCGACCGCCTCGATGGCTCACCTCGCTGCCGGTCGAACCTCGAATCCGGCTGCCGCTGCTGCTTGTGACAAGCGTCCGTCGAAGCACACGAACGGCCGGCCACGGGGGCGCCCCGAGCACCAGACGAGTGCCGCAGCGAGCTGAAGCGCGTCCGCGGCGCGAACCGCATGCATGTCGAGGACTTGCCGTGCCAGGTCACGGATTTCCTCGGTGGGTGCCACCTCGGCCCAGTGCCGTCTGAGGACCTCGAGCCGCGCGCACGCATGGGAGCAGTCGGTTGCGCCGATCTCCTCGTCGCGGCGCAGCCGCACGATCGCGGATCGGATCTCGATGGGCGAGCCCCACCAGGCTGCGATCCGCGTGAACCGGGCAGCGAGCCGGCGCGCGGCGTGTGTCGACGGTTGCTGGACGCAGAGAAGCACCAGCCCGCTCGCGTCCCAGAACGCTCGCTCAGCGCTCATCGCGATCGACGTCGAGAGCGGTGAGCACCCGCTCGGCCCGAACTCGGGGCGCCGGCGACCGGAAGAACGATGCGCGAAGCGGACCGCTCCCTGGTCTGAGCTTCCCTGCGGCGATCAACGCCTGTTCCTCGGCGTTCATGTCGTCACCGGACGAAAGCGGGACCATCTTCGCAACGGGGCGGTTGCGGTCTCGAATGACGATTTCCTCCCCCTCACGCACCATGTCGAGATAGTGGCTGAGTCGGTTCTTGAGCTCGGCGATGTTCACGC
>CAYVDO010000004.1:49789-50164 GCA_964450125.1 uncultured bacterium | reverse complement strand
CTCGCTCGCGGCCACCTCACCGATCCACGGACGAGCCGCCTGGAGCTGGTCGCCGACGAGCGGCGTCGAGCCTCCGGCGGGGCGGGTCGAACTCTTCGGCGAGCTCGCACCCGCGTCCTCGAGTGTGCGCAATCGAGGCAGCGCGCCCGCACCTGCGAGCTCCGGTTTCGTGGGACCGGGAGCTTCCCTTGCTCTCAGGAGCGGGGATTGGCTCGGGCCTTCGCTGTGGGATTTCTCGATCCCCGGGTTTCGCCTGCATCGTCTGGTCGCGGGATCGGTACGGGTCGCGAGCACGTCGTCGCACGCGTTGCGCCCGATCCTGGAGACGCCCGCGCGGGACTACGTGAGTGGAGTCATCGCCGCCGAGCTGCCGCA
>CAYVDO010000004.1:15785-49779 GCA_964450125.1 uncultured bacterium | reverse complement strand
CAATGGCGGCACTGCGCCCCGAGTTGGGCGCGGCGGCGCTGCGAATGCTCGTGAAAGGCCCGCGCCATCCGGATGCCGACGTCTGCGACAGCACCCATTGCGCCTGGTTCATCGGACGCGGACCGCGCGTTTCGTGGAGCGATCCGCGCCGCGCCGTCGAGATCGGCGACGTCCCGCGTGGCGCAGCGACGATGCTCGAGCTGCTCGAGCCATCCGCGTGGGAACGGGCGAAGGGCCTCGCCCGCGAGGACGGTCCCGCTGTGTGGACGGCGAGCTGCGGCGGGGCGCCGCTCTCGCCGCACGCCGTGTGGGGGAACGGCGACCGGCGCATGTGGATCTGTCCGCGCCACGGGACCGTGCCCACGCACCCGTGGGAGCGCACTTGGTCGCACGATGCGCTGGCGCGCGCGTTCGGCGAGCGCGTCCGCGAGCTGACCCTCGACGAGCTCGACGGAGTGTGGACGCTACGCGCGCTCCTCGCGGGCGGCACGCGGCGCGCACTTCGCTACGACGACGCGCATGGCGTGCTCGCCACGGCGCTCGGCTGGGACGCGCTTCCGAGCCCGGCGTCGCGAATCACCCCCGTCGCAGAAGGCTTCCGCGCCTCCGGTTTCGGTCACGGCCACCGCGTGGGCCTCTGTCTCGCGCCGTGAGCGGAGCGAGGTCGGGCACTTGGCCGGAGGGACCGGCTCCTGCTGGTCCGACTGCTCCGATGCGCGATCGTGCGCTCAGCAGGCTGCTGAAAAAGGTACGCGCCAGAGGCGCGTCGACGAGCACAGCGAGTCGCCTTGGGGGTGGGGCCCCGCAAAAACCGCGCTCTTTGCGGGGCGGGGGTCTGGTTGAGACCCCCGAGGAAGCATCGGCAGGCGCGAAAAACTCGCCTTTGCGAGTTTTTCAGCAGCCCCTCAGGCCGGCAGCTTCGCGGCGACGAGCTGGTTCACGGCTTTGCCGTCGGCGCGACCTTTCACGCGATCCATCACGGCCTTCATGACGCGCCCCATGTCCTTCCTGGAAGTCGCACCGAGCTCGGCGACGACGGCGTCCACCACCTGTCCCAGTTCGTCGGCGCCGATCTGCGTGGGCAGGTAGCTCTCGAGGATCGTGATCGCCGACTTTTCCTTGTCGGCCAGGTCCGCGCGATTGCCCTTCTCGAATTGCTCGATCGAGTCCTTGCGCTTCTTGAGGCCGCTCGCGATCGCCGCGAGCACCTCGTCGTCGGTGAGCGTCGAGCCTGCCCCCTTCTGGACGCGCAGATTCTTGAGGTCCGCGATCACCATGCGCAGCACCCACACCCGTTCGGTGTCCTTCGCCTTCATGGCCGTGGCGAGGTCTTCTTGCAGCTTCTGGTCGAGTGCCATGGGTGACTCCTTCGGTGAAACGTCGCGGACGACGCGAGTATAGTCGCGCCTCGCGCCGCGTCCGCGCGCGGTGCCGAACGCCCCAAGCTCACGGCGAGGAGAATCCCGATGGCGGGTCTGCTTTATGGCCTGGAGACCATCTTCCGACTCTGGATGCTGGTGGACTGCATGCAGCGCGGCGGCGGCTATTACTGGTACTTGATCCTGTGGGTTCCCTTCGGCCCGCTGGCTTATTTCCTGGCGGTGAAGATCCACGACTACGACCTGCGTGGGTTGAAGCGTGCGCTTCGGATCGATCGTCCACCCAGCATCGCCGCGTTGCGCTTCCGGCTCGGCGAGACCCACACCCCCGCGAACAAGCTGGCGCTCGGTCAGGCGCTGGTGGCCGCGAAGCAGGATCTGCCGGAGGCGATCGAGCTCTTCCGCGACGTGCTGCGCTGGGACGCCGACGAGCGCCGCGCCCAGTACGGGCTCGCCCAGGCGCTGGCGCAGCAAGGCGATGCGGCGACTGCGCTCGACGTGCTCTCGAAGCTCGTAGCCCGCGAGCCCAAGTTCCAGGACTACCAGGCGTGGATCGAGCTGGCGGAGTTGCGCTGGCGCTCCGGTGATCGTGACGGTGCGGTGGCGGACTTGGAAGGCATCGTGATCCAAACGGCACGCCTCGAGCACCGGCTGATGCTGGCGACTCGCCTCGCCGAGGTCGGCCGCAAGGACGAGGCGAAGCACTTGCTGGAGCAGGCGCTCGAGTCGTACAAGCACTCGCCGCGCTACATCCAGCGCAGGGACGCGCGCGCTCGTCGAGGCGCGCGGAGGCTGCTCAAGACGCTCGCGGTGTGAGTCGGCTTGGGAGCTCGTCGGGAGCGTGGCCGCGGCGAGGAAATCCCCGGCTCGGGAGTCGTCGAAATTTTTTTCCGACCGAGATCGAATCTTCGAGGCGTGAGAGTCGTCCCAACGGGGCTCGTGGCGGTCGGCTTGACGCCTGCCGTGCCCGGTGATTGTTTCCGGCGGCTTCGCGTTTTCGGCCCTGCAACCGCACGTTCTCGCACATGATCGAAGCGGATCGACTCAGCAAATTCTACGGCTCGCGCGCCGCGGTCTCCGACCTCTCGTTCCGGATCGAATCCGGGACCGTGGTGGGTTTCTTGGGCCTCAACGGCGCGGGCAAGACCACCACACTGCGGCTGCTCGCGGGCGACCTCGAATCGTCGATCGGCACCGTGCGGATCGGCGGGGTGGATCTGAGCGCCAACCCGCGTCAGGTGAAGCAGCGCATCGGGTTTCTGCCGGATCAGCCGCCGCTCTACCCCGAAATGACCGTGCACGCGTACCTGCGTTACGCAGGCGCGATCCGCGGCATGAGCGGAGCGGCCCTCGAGTCGCGGGTGACGGAGGTGGAGCGGCTCGTGAAGGTCGACGACGTCGCGCGCGACCTGGTCGCGACGTTGAGCCACGGCTATCGCCAGCGGCTCGGCATCGGTCAGGCGATCGTCCACCGTCCCGAGCTGGTGATCCTCGACGAGCCCATCTCGGGTCTCGATCCGGTGCAGATCGCGGAAATGCGGGAGCTGATTCGGGCCCTGGCCGGCACCCACACGGTGCTGCTCTCGAGCCACATCCTGACCGAGATCAGTCAGACCTGCGATCGCATCCTGGTGATGGGCAGGGGCCGAATCATCGCCGACGGCACCGAGGATGAGTTGCGCCGCAAGCTGATTCCCGGCGGCGTGGTGGACGTCACCGTGCGCGGCGACGCGGTCACGGTGCGCGGGCGTCTCGCCGGAGTGAGCGGCGTGCGCGCCGTGGAGATCCTGAGCGAAGGAAAGGGCACCGAGGCCGGCACCGTGCGTCTGCGCGTGCAGGCCGAGAGCGACGTGCGCGAAGCGATCGCGCGCAAGGTGATCGAGGGTGGATTCGGTTTGCTCGCGCTCGGCAACTCCGAGCACGAGCTGGAAGACCTCTTCGTCGAGCTGACGCGAGGTCAGTCGCGGGCGTCCGCATGATCCGAAACGTGTTTCTGGTGTTGCGCCGCGAGCTGGTGGCGTTCTTCGCTGGCTGGACGGGCTACGCCATCGCCGCAGCGGTGATGGTGGTGGATGGTTTGCTCTTCAACGGCCTGGCGCTCGGCAGCGGAAAGCAGCTCTCTGCCGAGGTCATCCGCCAGTTCTTTTACTTCTCGTCCGGCACCACGATGATCACCGGCATCCTGCTGTCGATGCGGTTGATCGCCGAAGAGCGCGGTTCCGGCACCATCGTCTTGTTGCGCACGTCGCCGCTCAGCAGCAACGAGATCGTGCTGGGGAAATTTCTCTCGGCGTTCGCGTTCCTCGCCTTCATCACGCTCTCCACGATGTACATGCCGCTCTTGGTGATGGTGCACGGCAAGGTTTCGCCGGGGCATCTCGCGGCAGGCTACGGCGGGCTCTTGCTCCTGGGGGCGGCGAGCATCGCGATCGGGCTCTTCGCGTCCACGCTGGCGCGGGTGCAGGTGGTGTCGGCGATCGTCGGCGGCGCGATCCTCGTGGGGATCCTGGTGCTCTGGTTCGTGGCCCGCAAGGCCGAGCCGCCGGTGTCGTCGATCTTGGTCGCGCTCGCGCTCTACAGCACCCACTTCGAGCCGTTCATGAAAGGCGTCGTCCACCTCAAGGACGTCGTCTACTACCTCTCCATGACGTATTTCTTCCTGTTGCTTTCGGCGCGCTCGCTCGACGCGCAGCGCTGGGACTGAGCCATGAGCGGCGAGACGCATTCGTCGCGGTGGAGCCGCGAAGGCACGGGGCTCACGTCGGCCTTCTTCGTGGGGTCGGCTGCGCTCTTGATCGGCGAGCGGCTGATCGGTGGCTCGTCGGCGGGACGCTGGGCGTTCACGATCGGCGCATGCGTACTGGTGCTGGCGAGCTACGTGGTGCGCCAGTGGCTCGCCTGGCGCGGCCCGGAAGGCTCGCGCGGCGCCAATCGGATCCTGGCGCGGGCTCATCTCGCGGGTGTGGTCGCGTTCGCGGTCTACCTGGCGTCGACCGACGAGGGGTTGCGCTTCTTCGGCATCCAGTGGCCACTCTCCGAAGGGATCAAGCGGCTGCAAACGGTGCTGCGCTTGGCCTGGCCCATCGTGTGGCTGGCCGGGGCGTGTGCGCTGGCGCTCGGGAAGCGTGCGGCGCGGCCCCTGGGAACGGCCGGCGCCGTCGAGGAGCGGCGAGTCTCGGAATCCGCGGCGAGCGGGCTCAGCATCGCCTTCGCGGCGGCGTTCCTGTTCACGCTCAACTACCTCGCGATCCAGCACGATTCGAGCGTCGATCTCAGTTATTTCCGCACCGCTCGCCCGGGTGACGGCACCCGCGACCTGGTCACGCGTCTCGCGGATCCCGTCGAAGTCCTGCTCTTCTTCCCCGAAGCCAACGAAGTTGCCGACGAGCTGACCGGCTATTTCCGCGAGCTCGAAGGCGTGAACCCACTGCTCACCGTGCGACGCGCCGATCGCCTGCTCGACCCGGAGCTGGCGCGGAAGGCCAAGGTCCGGAACGACGGCGTGGTGCTGATTCAGAAAGCCGCTGCTGCCGGCGCGCCGGCGCCGGCCGAGAGCACGCCGCCACCACCCACGGCGGCGACGCCCGCAGGCGAACAGTGGTCGGTGGGCACGGACATCGACTCGGCGCGCTACAAGCTGCGCAAGCTCGACGAGGAATTCCGGCAGCGGTTGTTGAAGGTGACGCAGAAGCAACGCATTGCGTACGTGACCGTGGGACACGGCGAGATGACGAGCCCGGCGAGCGGTGAGACCGGTGCGGTTGCCAAGGCCGCGCGGTTGCGACCGTTCCTGCGCCAGCTCGGTTTCGACGCCAAGGACCTGGGCTTCCAGGACGGACTCGCCTCCGACGTACCGGCGGATGCGTCGGTGGTCATCGTGGTCGGGCCGGAGACGCCGTTCCTGCCCGCGGAGATCGACAGCCTCGGTCGCTACCTCGACCGCGGCGGCAAGCTCTTCCTGACGCTCGACGGCGGGCGGACTGGCAGCCTCGAGCCGCTGCTCACTTCGCTGGGCCTCGAATTCCACACCGGCCCGCTCGCGAACGATCGATACCACTATCGCGCTCGCTACAACGATTCGGATCGGGTGTTCATCGGCACGGGTAGCTATTCGTCGCACCCGTCGGTCACGAATCTGAGCCGCGAGGCACGCCGCGCCACGTTCGCAGCCATGGCCGGCGGCTACCTCACGAAGGCCGCCGACGCCCGTGGCAACACGCTCGACTTCACGGTGCGAACACTCACCGGGACGTGGGCGGATGCCAACGGCAACTTCCAGTTCGACGAAGGTGCGGAGACCAAGGACATCTTCAACTTGGCCGCCACCGCCGAGCGTGAGATCAAGCCCGCGCCAGGCACCGCGGCCACGCCGGGCGCGCCGGTCAAGAAGATGCGCGCGATCGTCCTCGCCGACTCGGACGCGGTCGGCGACGACCTGCTGCCCAATGGCGCCAATTTGGTGTTCGTGGGCGACGGCCTCGAGTGGCTCACCAGTGAGAAGCCGGCATCGACGAAAGTCGAGAGCGAGGAAGACGTTCCCGTCGAGCACACCCGCGACCAGGACAACTGGTGGTTCTGGGGTGTGGTGGTGGGTGCGCCGCTGGCGATGCTCGGGCTGGGCTGGATCGTGATCCGCGTGCGGCGAGGGAATCGGTCATGAAGCGACCAGGTATGAGGGGCGCCCTCATCCATGGCGCGCTCTTGGTGGTGGCGCTCATCGTCGCCTACGTCGATTGGACGCGGCCGAAGGCGGCGAATCGCAAGCCGACCGACGTCACCGTATGGCAGGGACAGGCGGCCGACATCACCGCCGTGCACCTCGAATCCACCCTCGCCAAGGTGGACCTCACGCTCAAGAAGGACGCCGGTTCCGCGAAGCCGTATCCGTGGTTCCGTCTCGAACGAACGGTCACGTTGCCGGCTCCCGCACCCGAGAAGAAAGACGAGAAGCCAGCACCACCCCCCAACCCAGACGCAGACCACAAAGAGGGCGAGAAGAAGGAAGATCCAGCTCCCGTGGCCGCGCCCACGCCGCCAGCCGCGCCGCAGACCAAGCTCACGGTGAAGGAATTCCTCGGTGCCGAGCGCACCAAGGAACGTCTCGAGAAGCTCGCGACACTGGTGGCGGAGCGCGATCTTGGCAAGCCCGAGAGCGGCACGCTCGACAAGCTCGGCCTCGCGAAGCCGCGGGGCTCGTTGGTCATCCAGACGTCGAAAGGCGAGCGTAAGCTCGAGCTGGGCGACACCGCGGTGGGCGATCGGCTGCGTTACGTCCGCGATCCCGCCAGCGGACGTGTGTACGCGGTCGACACCAACTTGGTGAGCGATCTGGAGCAAGCGGACACGCGCTTGCTCAACAGCGATCTGCAGCCGTTCAACGCCGACTCGATCGAGAAGGCGGTGGTGTCGGTGGGTAGCGTCACGCGCACCTACGCGCAGCGGGATCGCGACAAGGCCGGAAAGAGCTACTGGGTGGCCGTGGGTGGCGAGAGTGCTGCTGCGGCGTCGTCATCCGAGAGCGCGGAAGAGAAAGACGAGCGCGCCACGACGTGGTTCGGGAAGTTCGCGCGGCTCAAGGCCGAACGCTACCTCGCGAGCGACGAGAATCCGCTGGAAACGCCCGCCGTCGGCGCGGCACAGCCGGCGCCGGTGGGACCCACCGAGACCAAGCCGGTGCTGCGGATCGAGTACGAGGCGCCCGGCTTTCCACCCGCGACCCTCGAGCTCGAGAAGGTGACCGCTGGCCCGGACAAGGTCGCGTTCGTGGCGCGGACCAGCCACACGCGGTCGCGCGTGCTGGTGAACCGCTTCACCGCGGAAGAGATCGAGAAGGACCTCGGCGACCTCTTCGGCGTGTGAGTCGGCTTCCTCCGGCTTGCCCGGACGTCGCGGCGGCGTGGAAGCTCGGTCGCGCGCATGAGCGGGACGACGGACGGAACGACCAACGCGCCGGAACGCTGCGGCGACGGTACCGCGCAGATCTACGCGATCGAGGCCGTGCTCGCGGATCGTCGCGCGCGGCTCACGGTGCTGGAACGTCGCGACGAGCGGTTCGCGAACGCACGGCTCGCGATCGTGGCGGCAGCACTGGGTGCCGGGATTGCCGGGCTCGCTCACCATCCCGCCTGGATGGCGCTGCTGCCGGTAGCGGCCGTGGCGTTCGTCGTGACCGTCTTCCGTCACGCCGACGTACTGCGCGATCTGGAGCGCGCGCAGCGCGCAGTCGCCTTCCACGAGCGGCGCTCGGCGCTCGCGCGCGATGACTGGGCAGGCACTGGTTCTACAGGCGAACGATTCCGAGACGAGCGCCACGACTACGCGACCGATCTCGATCTCTTCGGCCGTGGCTCGCTCTTCGAGCTCTTGTGCGCGGCGCGCACCTGGCTCGGCGAAGAGGTGAGTGCGCGCTGGCTGCTGGCGCCCGCTGCGCCGGCGACCATCCGCGAGCGCCAGGATGCAGCGCGCGAGCTGGCGGCGCGTGTCGATCTGCGCGAGGCACTGTGGGTGGTCGCATCCCCCGAGGTGCGCGACCTCGATCCGGCGAAGCTCCTGAAATGGGCGGCCGCGCCGGCGCAGATCGCGAACGCTCGCCGCCTGCGGGTGATGGCGTTGCTGATTTCGGCCATCAGCGTCACCGCGCTGGCGCTGCGCTTCTCCGGCCATCCGTGGGGGCCGTTCGCCCTCGCGCTCGCGGCGCCGATCCACCTGGCGTTCTTTCTGAAGACGCATCGCGCCGCCGAGGAGGTCACCAGCGGCATCGATCGGGTGGAACCCGCGCTCGCCGCGGCGCACGAAGCCCTCGCCACCCTCGAGCACGCCCAGCTCGCCTCGACAGGCATGCGCGCCGCGCGCCAGCGGCTCTTGCCCCGGTCGCCTGCTGGACGGGGAGCGTCCGAGAGCATCCGCCGCTTGCACCGCATCGCCGACTGGATCGACAACCTCCACGACTTTTATCTGGCGGCGTTCGTGGCGCCGGTGGTCTTTTGGCGGCTGCACTGCGCGCTGGCGCTCGAGGATTGGCGGGCGGCCCACGGCGGCTCGCTCGGCGGATGGCTCGCCACGCTGGGCGAGGTGGAGGCACTTTCCGGATTCGCGGGGCTCGCCGAGACCCACCCGAGCTGGGTTTGGCCCGAGGTACACGAACGCGCGGCCGGTTCGCGCCAGCCCGCGCGAATCGAGGCGACGGCGCTCGGTCATCCACTCATCGCAGTCCGTCAGCGCGTGGCCAACGACCTCGCAATCGGGCCGCGCCCGAGCCCGCAGCTCTGGATGGTGAGCGGCTCGAACATGTCGGGAAAGAGCACCTGGCTGCGCTCGATCGGCAGCGCCACGGTGATGGCGCTCGCAGGCGCCCCCGTGTGCGCGCGCTCGATGGTGCTCGAGCGGGTGCAGCTCGTGACCTCGTTGCGGGTGGTCGACTCGCTGAGCGAAGGCGCGTCGCATTTCCTGGCCGAGGTGAAGCGCCTCAAGCGCGCTCTCGATCTCGCCGAGGCCGACGCGGCAACGCTCTTCCTCTTCGACGAGATCCTCCACGGCACCAACTCGCGCGAGCGCACCATCGGTGCGCGAGCACTGGTGAATCGACTGGTCGAGCGGGGCGGGGTGGGGCTCGTGACCACCCACGACCTGGCACTGGTGAAGCTGGCGCAGGAGCTCGGCGAGCGCGCCATCAACGTCCACTTCGCCGATCACGTCGAGGACGGCCAGATGCGGTTCGACTACCGTTTGCGGGAAGGCGTGCTCACGTCCACCAACGCCCTCGCCGTGATGCGTTCCGTGGGCATCGATCTCGATTTCGAGGAGTAGCAGGCGTGAAACCGGAAGACTTCGCGGCCATCGATCCGGCGCTCGAGAACGAGATCAAGGCACGCATCCACGAATACGCCCCGTTTCCGCGCTTGCTCGGTCTGCGCATGGAGGAAGTGCGCAGGGAGTATGCCCGCATGCGGTTGCCCTTCCGTCCCGACCTCAACCAGCCGGCGGGCATGGTGCACGGCGGTGCCATCGCGTCGCTCATCGACACGGTGGTGGTCGGCACGATCTTCTCGAACGTGACCGACCTCCCGCGCAAGCTCCTCACCATCGACATGCACGTCCACTACCTGGACGCGGCCGTCGAGGAGGATGTGATTGCCGAAGGCTTCACACGCCGCCGCGGCCGCAGCATCGTGTTCCTGCACGTCGACGCCCGCACCGCTAGCGGCAAGGACGTCGCCCACGGCGAGCTGAGCTACAAGCTCTCGTTCTGAGGTCGCCGCCACCAGGCGAGCATTCCGTCGAGGATGTGCCGCGAGGAGTGGCCGTCTCCGAAGGGGTTGGGCACGCGCGCCATCGCGTCGTACGCGGCGCGGTCGGTGAGCAGCTCGAGCGCTGCGGGAACGATGCGCGTGGGGTCGGTCCCCACGAGTCGCGCTGCACCCACCTGCACGCATTCGGGGCGTTCGGTCTCGTCGCGAAGAATCAGCACCGGCTTGTCGAGCGACGGTGCCTCCTCCTGGATGCCGCCCGAGTCGCTGATGATGAGCGTCGCGCGCTTCATGGCAGCGACGAACGGCCGGTATTCGAGGGGTTCCACAAGGCGCACGCGCTCGAGGCTGCCGAGCATCGGCATCACCACCGAGCGCACGTTGTTGTTGAGGTGGACGGGGTAGAGGATCGTGACGTCGTCACGGCGTTTCACGATCTCGGCGAGTGCTGAGCAGATCCGCTGGAATGGCTCGCCAAAGCTCTCGCGACGGTGCGCGGTGACCAAGATCAGGCGCTGGGCGGGATCGAGGTCCGCCAGCGGGAAGAGCGCGTCGATGCCCGGTGCATGCGCGGTGTGCAGGATGGCGTCCACGGCGGTGTTCCCGGTGACCACGATCCGGTTCTCGGCGATCCCCTCGCGGAGGAGATTCCGCTTCGAGCCCTCGGTGGGAGGGAAATGAATCGCCGTGAGCTGGCCCACCACCACGCGATTCATCTCTTCTGGGAACGGGCGGTCCATGTCCCAGGTACGCAGGCCGGCCTCCACGTGCGCCACCGGCACGCGGGCATAGAAAGCGGCCAGCGCGGTCCCGAGGCAGGTGGTGGTGTCTCCCTGGATCATCACGGCGTCGAGCGGTAGCGCGGCGAGCAACGCCGTCATCCGCTCCAGCACGCGCGTGGTGACTTGTGTGAGCGTCTGGTTGGGCAGCATCACGTCCAGGTCGTGATCGGGCGCCACGCCGAATCCGGACAGGATCGGATCGAGCATCTGGCGATGCTGCGCCGTCGAGATCACGATCGGCTCGATGGTGGCGGCGAAATGCTCGCGCGCTTCCAGGATCACCGGCGCGAGCTTGATGGCCTCGGGACGAGTGCCGATCACGACACCCAGACGAAGTCGACGCGTCTCGTTCATGGGTGCGCGAGCATAAGCGTCGGATCGCGCCAGCGGGTAGGTGTGGAGCGATGTGGAGCCCTACCCTACCGATGGAGGGCGCCGCTCCGTCGGCGCCGACGCGCCGTCGCGGGCACGAGCCACGGGCAGTTGCGACGATTGCAGGTGTCCACGGGACGATTCCTGGTGTCTCGACGCCGCGTTCAGGAATAGGTCGGGCTAGGGCGTTCGGTGTGTCACGACGACGAGCGCGGCGCCACGCTCGCGCAGCCACTCGGAGGGGTCGAGCCAGCCGTCGAGTGGGCCCGATCCGGCTTGGATACCGAGCCCCAAGCGCTCGCGGATCTCGAAGTGGAGGTGCGGCGCGTAGCGCCCGCCGCCAGTGCCCACCGTGCCCACCACGCGCCCCCGCTCGACGCGCTCGCCGGCGCGAACGCGTACGTCTTCCAGATGCCCGTAGAGCGACTCGATCGCTTCGTCGGGAAGCAACCAAGCGCGCGGGAGGTGGTGACGTACGATCACCACGTTCCCCCACCCGGTGAAGCCGTCGCGATCCCCGTTGCCGGCAAACACGACCTCGCCTGCGGCGATCACGACCACCGCGGCGCCGAGCGCGCCGCTGGTGGTCCAGTCTTCGCCGCGGTGGTCATCCACGCCGAACCGCCGCGTGACGCCGAGCTCTCGTGCATTGCGCTCGGCGAGAGGTGGCGTCACCTGCATGCTCCCATCGCCCGGGACCGGAGCGGTGCTCGTTGCCATTTCGTTCGCTACGAGCGGCGTGCAGGCGATCCGCGTTACCGCTGCGAGAGCTGCCAGGCCACGGAGCAGGCGCCCGGTGGCGCTCGCACCGGGCTGCGGCCGTCGCTCCGCGCGACTCGGCGAACGCACCAATTCGCGGCTCATTTGTCGAGGAGTTCCGGTATCTTGCGCTTGAGGAGCCGAGAGCCTTGTGGCATTCTCGCCGGCGCGGCGAAGCGCTCGAGTGGGGATCGCTTCACGGTTGCTTGGACAGTGGTATTTCGGTTCGTCGCTTGCACGAAATCGAGGCCCACGGATTTTTCGTCAGATGCAGCATTCACGCAACGTCGGCAGCCACGTGCCGCCGACACGGGGGCGATGATGGGTAGCGCAGCAGCCGCAGCAAAGGCCGGAAGCTCGATCGATCGCATCCAGGAGCTGCTCGGAGCCGATGGCAAGGCCATCCTCGAGTACAAGCCGAAGATCGCCAAGGAGCGACTGCACCTTCCTGGGCCGGACTTCATCGATCGCGTGTGGACGCAGACCGATCGTCCGCCGCAAGTGTTGCGCGCTCTCCAGTCCATCGCCGATCACGGCCGTCTTGCGGGCAGCGGTTACGTCTCGATTCTGCCGGTGGATCAGGGCATCGAGCACAGCGGTGGTGCCAGCTTCGCGCCCAACCCCGACTACTTCGATCCCAGCAAGATCGTCGAGCTCGCCATCGAGGGCGGCTGCAACGCCGTGGCGTCGACCTTCGGCGTCCTCGGCGCGGTGGCTCGGAAGTACGCGCATCGCATTCCATTCCTCGTCAAGCTCAACCACAACCAGATCCTGAGCTACCCGAACGTCTTCGATCAGATCCCGTTCGGCACCGTGCGCGAGGCGTGGAACATGGGAGCCGCGGCGATCGGCGCGACCATCTACTTCGGATCCGCCGAGTCGAATCGCCAGATCGTCGAGATCGCGCGCATCTTCGCCGAAGCCCACGAGCTCGGCATGGCCACGGTGCTGTGGTGCTACCTGCGCAACGGTGCCTTCAAGAAGGACGACACCGATTTCCACCTCGCCGCCGACCTCACCGGCCAGGCGAACCACTTGGGCGTCACGATCCAGGCCGACATCGTCAAGCAGAAGCTGCCGGGCACCAACAAGTCGGGCTACGACACGCTCAAGTTCGGGAAGACGCACAAGAAGGTCTACTCGGACCTGTCGAGCGACAACCTGATCGACATGACGCGCTACCAGGTCGCCAACTGCTACATGGGCCGCGTGGGCCTCATCAATTCCGGAGGCGAGTCGAAGGGTGAGAGCGACCTCGCGGAGGCGGTGCGCACCGCGGTCATCAACAAGCGCGCTGGCGGTATGGGCCTCATTTCGGGTCGCAAGGCGTTCCAGCGGCCGATGGCCGAAGGTGTGGGCCTCTTGAATGCGATCCAGGACGTCTATCTCTGCAAGGACGTCACGATCGGCTGACGAAAGACCCCTCGTGTGAAGGTCGCGTGACTCCCGCGCGCGACGGGTGATGTGCGAAGGGCCGGCGCTGCCGGCCCTTCGTGCTCCAACGGGACGCGGCACGGCGTGGTCGAGTGATGGCCGTGCACCTGTTCCGCGCTGCGGCGATCCACAGCTCCGGACGAGCCATCACGTCCAAGCGGGACAGTCAGGGCCGCATCCTCGAGATGCGGGATCCGCTCGATCACGTCACCAAGCACAGGTGCGACGGCAAGGGTGACCTCACGAACATGACGGTCAACGTCGATGGTCAGCCGCAGACCCCGACCTACGTCTACCAAACGAGCCACCACCTGAAGGACATTCAGGACCCGCGCGGCGTCCGCGCCGTTCGCGCCGAGCACGACCCCATCACCGGCCCCCTCACGAAAACCATCGACGCCGCCGGCAACGCGAACACCCTCGCCCACGACGTGCCGGGGCGCACCGCGTCGGTCACCAACCGGGAAGGGAAGACCCCGGTCTACGAGTACGACGAGCGCGGCAACGTGCTCGAGGAGCATCACCCGGACGGCGGCACGACGCTGCAGAAATACGACGCCGACGACAACGAGACCCGGACGGAGACGCTGACCGGGGAGGTCGCCGAGCGTACCTTCAACGATCGGAATCAGGTCGAAATCACGATCATGCATCCCGGTCGCAACCACGTGCTCTACTACGACGAGAACGGTATGGCGCATTCGGGTCTTCTCGCCACCAAGAATGACTACGACGAGGAACCCCCACATCCGGTGCAAAGCGCGGGACAGCAGAAATGTTTCGAGATAGACCGAGTCTCCAGGACCAACCCACATGCGCACGATCCGCATCTTCATCAGCTCGCCCGGCGATGTACAGGAGGAGCGCGACCGGGCGCGGCGGGTCGTAGAGGGGTTCCGACGGCGTTACGCCGGGCGCATCACGCTGCAGCCGGTACTTTGGGAGGATCTCCCGCTCGCGGCCGACACGTCGTTTCAGCAGGGCATCGACCTCGTTCTGTCGGATGATCGCGGCATCGACATCGCGGTGTTCATCCTGTGGTCACGTCTCGGGTCCCCGATCGGGCCACTCGTCCGGAAGCCTGACGGGACCGAGTACCGATCGGGGACGGAGCGGGAATTCGACTTGATGCTGCGAGCACGCGCCCAGTCGGCCGGCACGCGCCCGCACGTTCTCTTCTATGTGCGTCAGGACGACGTGAGCTTCGACGAGCGGCTGCGCGGACGACCAACGAAGGAGAAGAAGAGCCTAGTCGAGCAGAAGGAGCAGGTCGAACGCTTCATCGTGGAGGAGTTTCAAGACAGCGAGCGGCGGATCAACGTACGTGCCTACCATACGTTCGATCAACCGGTGACGTTCTCAACGAGACTACGGGCCCACCTGGAAGATCTGCTCGATCAGATGCTCGGCGAGGACCTGCGCGAGCGAGTGACGTGGGATGTCACCGAGCGCGGGGCCCCGTTCCGCGGGCTCGAAGCGTTCGAGTTCGAGCACGCAGCGGTGTTCTTCGGCCGCGAGGACGAGGTGCTCGAGGTGCGTCAGGCGCTCCGCGAGCAAGCGCGCAACGGTTGCGCGTTCGTTCTCATCTCGGGTGCTAGCGGCAGCGGGAAGTCGTCGCTCGCGCGCGCCGGCGTGCTCCCGGCGATTGTGGAAAACGAAGTGGATGTGGAGGTGCACGGCTGGCGGCGCCTGATCATGACCCCGGGAGAGATCTGCGACGACTTGATCGGTGGTCTCGCGCGCAAGCTCGCGGGCGAGGGTGCGATCCCGGAGCTGCGCGGCGACGCGACGTCGCTCGATGCGCTCGCCGAAGGACTGCGTCGCGATCCGGAGCTCACCTACCGGCTGCAGATCAGGGATGCGCTGCAGCGCGCGGCCGCCGGGAAGCCAGGTGCGATTCGACTCGTCGTGCTCGTTGACCAGTTCGAGGAACTGTTCAGCGCCCCGCGTATCGACGGCGTCGCGCGTGAAGCGTTCGTCCGGAGCCTCGAAGCGCTCGCGCGCAGCGGGTCGGCCTGGGTGATCGCAACGGTGCGGAGCGACTTCTACCAGCAGTGTCAGGGTCTCGCAGGGCTCGTGCGGATGAAGGAGGGGCGCGGACAGCTCGATCTCGTGCCGCCGGCGGCAGACGCCGTGCGGCGCATGATCGTCGGCCCCGCGAGTCTCGTCGGCGTGCGCTTCGAGGAGGAGGAAGGCTGTCGCTCGCTCGCAGACGTGATCCTGAGCGAGGCGGCGGCGCACCGCGAGTTGCTGCCGCTGCTCGAGTACGTCCTACGCGAGCTGTTCGAGCAACGGACCGCAGACGGGGTCATGACATTCGGCGCCTACAGGAAGCTCGGTGGGGTGGAGGGCGCGCTCGGCACGCGCGCGGAGTCCGTCTTCCAGACGCTCCCCGTCGAGGCACAGTCCGCTTTTGCCAGTGTCATGAATCGGCTTGTCACCGTGAGCGGCGACGAGGACGAGAGTGTTGTGGGTCGCCGGGCGCCGCTCGAGGAGGTGACGCGGGAGCCCGGTGCTGCACGACTCGTACAAGCCCTCCTCCACGCCGAGGCGCGCCTGCTGATCGCCGATCACGGCGACGGCGAGTGCCGGGCGACGGTGCGGGTCGCGCACGAAGCGATCTTTCGCGTCTGGCTGCGGGCTCGGTCCTGGCTGGTCGAGAACAGGGAGTTCCTGCGCGCACGTGCGCGCGTCGTGGCGGCTGCCGAGCAGTGGGAACGGGAGAATCGTGCGCCCGACGCGCTATTCCCCTCCGGTCGGAGGCTTGCGGAGGCAGAGGAGCTTCTGGCGGAACGGCGCTCAGATTTGAGCCCGGATTCGGTGCGCTTCATCCAGGAATCCGCGGCGGCAGATCGTCGACGCGTGGACGCGGAGGCCTCGCGGGCGAGACGAAACCTCTTGTGGACACGCGTGGCCGTAGCGACGGTCACGGCGCTATTCATCATTGCAGCCCGGCTGGCCTGTCAGGCCATGCAGCAGACGAAGCAGGCGCAGCGCTCGCAGGACGAAGCGGATCTCGCCGCGATCTCGCCCCTGCTCGATCAAGGCATGGTCCAAGAAGCGCTCACGCGCGCGAACGGCAACCCGCGACTCGCGGACAGCCTGCGCGCGAACCTCACGCTCGCAAAATACGAGACGTCGGTGCTGCTCGACCTGTCGCAAGCCGAGGCCGAGCTACTGACATCTCCCGAGAGTGAGACGGAGGCGCCGGAGCCGGAGCTCGGCCCCTCCGACGTCGACGAGGCGCGACCCGTGCCGGGGACGCCGCAGGTCCTGACGCAGGGCCGCTACTCGGGCGTGCACGTGCTCGCGCCGCCGGGCCCGAAGCCAGCGTCTGTGCACTGCGGGGAGGAGACTCGCTTCACGTATCTCGCGCTACCGCCGGCTGCAAGGGCGCTCGTGTTGTGGGACGACGTGCACCTCGAACAGCGTGCGCTGCCCGACTGTACCTCGCTCGTACACCGGGTGGACGGGAACGTAAGCCTAGCGCCCGACGAGGCCGTCTCGACCGTAGCCGCGCTGGACGGCCCAACTTGGGCAATCTTCGGAACGACGCATGGACGTGTCCTTCGCGTCGAGGGTGACAAGCTCCGTCTCGTTCTGTCGCGCTCAGACCTCGGCGCCGTGCCCCACGTCGCCGTCGATCGGAATGCCTCTCGGACAGCGGTCCTGTTCGCCAACGGGTCGCTCGCTTTCGTGCGATCGGACGGCAGCTCTATCACCGACACGATTGACTTCGCGGCAGAAGGCTTCGTCGAGCTCGTCGACCCGGAGTGGCTGAACTTCGTCGAGCAGGTCCCAGCCGAGCGCCGCATCCAGCCGCTCTGGTACGCGGACAGCGAGGATTCACGAAACCCGCCCGTCGGACTCGTGGTTTTAACAGTCGACTCGGCGAGACGTGTCTGGCTCGGACGTTTCTTCGGAACCTCCAGGACAGAGTACGAGCGCAGGGTCACCGGACCACTCGCAGCTCGCGAGGCGAGTAGCGATGCAGACGGATGTGCACGGATCGAATGGTTGATGCGCGACAAGCTTCGCTCGGCGAGCGCCGGCGCGTCGTGCGAGTCGAAGACGATGGAGATCGCGTTTCCGTCCGCGACCGTCACGGCCGCCGCATTCTGTGGAGCGAGTTACCCGTTTATCCTCGGAACGGCGGAGGGAGATCTGCTGTTCGCTCGAATCGCGGACCGCGTGACCACGTTCGCGCTCACCATCGAGCACCGCGAGCGAACGTGGTCCGACTGGGTGACGTCCGTCACCTGCGACGAGGGTGGCGTCGCCCATGCGGCGTTCGCAAGCTCGGGCGTCAAAGTGTTCTCGAGCCCGTTCCGGATCGTGTCCGCCTGCTCGACGTCGCCGCCGACATCTTCCAGCACTGCCGTAGTCCTCGCAAACGAGGAGGACGGCTCGTGGGCGGTCTCGGTCGGCGGCGAATCCGCAACGTTGGACCTGACGGCGGCATCTGGGGAACTCAGCCTGACGCGTGACTCGAGGCGGATCTGGGTTCGTCGCGTCGCCGCTCCGGCTCCTTACCGTACCGGCGATACCCGTGACGACGTCGACGCAATCGCATTCGACCATGCGCATGCGCGTGTGTGGGTCCTGACATCGCACGGTCGGCTCTTCGTCGTCGACCTCCCGTCGGGCGCCACGATCGCCACGCTGGAGACCGGCTACTGGGCAGCCGCCGCAGCGTTGGAGCCGAGGGTGTTCGCGGCGGGGCTCGATCCCGAGACCGGGAGCTTCCAGCTCTGGGCCGAAGATCCCGATTGCTCGGAGGAGAACGCCTCCCGGCATACCGTGGTGTCCGTGCGCTCGGCAGGTCCAGGACGGATGCCTGATTCCCGCCCCTAATCGGTGACCCTCGCTTTCTCGCTGGGCAGTGTCGACGACGGGCTCGGCGCTGAACCGCCGATCGAAGACGCGTCCCTCGCGGTTCCGAATCTGGTTGATGCCCTTGGCCGTGGCGGTGAGAAAGTCCCGCATGAAGTCCGAGAGCTCGCTTTTCTCGTCGGTGAGCGGCATGTGCCACTGGTTCGAGACCGTCACCGCCGCCTGAATCGCGCAGTTGACGGAGCGAATCAGGAGACACCGTCCTGAACCGCCGTTTCGTATCGTTGGGTTAGCGGACCTGACGACTACGAAAACGGAGGGAGAGGACGATGCATACGCAGCATACGGATTTCGAGCCGTCCGAGCGACTGGCGATCGCCTACACCGACAAGCCCGTCAGTGGCTGGGGCGGTCTCGTCGCCTTCGTGCGCTACCTCGATCGACTCGGCGTCCGCCGTGTGCTGCGCGACGTCCTGCCCGACGGGCGTACTTCGCCCAACCGCATCGACGTCGTCGCGATCGTCCTCACCCTCTGGACCACGGTCCTCACCGGGGGCCGCCGCTTCGCCCACGCCGCGCGGCTCACCGGCGACGAGGTCATCCGCGCCGCGCTCGGATGCCACCGGCCGCCCTCCCCCCATGACCATCACCCGCTACTTTGGTGGAGAGCCAAGTCGAAGCGTTCGCGAGTGGGTTGTGGGGGTTGCTCCTCGCGCCCCGACTCCACGGCCACACCCTCGGCATGGTCCTCGATCTCGACTCCACCGTCCTCGAACGCAACGGCCACCCAGAGGGCAGCCTCAAAGGCCACAACCCCCGCAAGCACGGCCGGCCGTCGCATCACCCGATCCTGGCCATGCTCGCCGACGTGCGCTGGATCGTGCGTGCGTGGCTGCGCAGTGGAAACACCGGCACCGCTCGCGGCGTCCGCGCGTTTCTCGCCGAAACGCTGGCGCACCTGCCCGAGTCGCTGCGGCTCTATGCGGTGCGCGCCGATTCCGGCTTTTTCGAGCGCGAGTTTCTCGAAGACTTGGAACGCCGCGCGTTGCCGTACGCCATCGCGGTGCGCATGACGAAGCCCATTCAACGCCAGGCGGCGGCGATTCGCTCCTGGCGATCGTTTGGGCACGGCCTGGAGGTCGGCGAGATGGCCTACACCGCACCGAACTGGCGGGCGCCGCGTCGGCTGGTGGTGGTGCGCGAGGAGATTCGCGAGCGCCCCGATGCGGGGGGCGACGGTTGATCGACGTGCCGGGCTACACGTTCCCACGGTGGTGACGACGCTCGAGCACTCACCCGAGGTGGTGTGGCGGTTCTACAACGGCCGCGCCGACAGCGAGAACCGGATCAAGGAGCTCAAGGACGACTTCGGGGCGAACGGCTTCTGCGTGCAGTCGTTCGATGGCACCGAGGCGGTCTTCCGGCTGATCTGCGTGCTGTTCAGCTTGGTGGCCGCATTCAAAGACGAGGTCCTTCTAGACCGCCGTTGTCGCTTGATGACGCTGCGCACCGAGGTGTTGGTGGTGGGGGCGATCCTCGGCTCGTCCGCCCGCCAGGCGGTGCTGCGGCTCGGGCTTCGGGGTCGCCGTCAGGCGCGGTTTGCGGCGTGGCTGGACCGCATCGCCGCGCTACCGAGGTCAACTGCATCGCAGTTGGCCGATCGAGCGAAGTCGCTGGGCTTATCGCCCCCGACCGCCTGGCGCGCACGCCGCCGAAAACGACCCAACGTGGCCCTCGCGACCCTCAGATTCGATTTCAATTGAGGTTTTCAGGCTGAATTTTCACTCCGGTGTACCGCTTGCGTGTCCGAGCGAGCGCGAGCAAGAAGACGTCGACCCGGACCCAGCTCCAATCCCAATCGAGCGTCGTTCGAAACGGCAGCACGTTCGGGATCCTCGACGGCGCCGCCGGCGAGCCCTTCGATCCGTCGCTTGACCGGATCACCACGTGCGACGCGAAGAGCGACCGGGTCGACGACAACGCTGCACTGAGGAATGCCTCCGAGCACGACCTAAACGAGCTCACCTTCACGCCGAACTGCGTCGTGGTATGAGACCTTCGCGTGTTCGCTCGGGGGCGGATCATGGACGCTTGGTTCGACGACGAATCGTTCTGGAACACGACCGAACGGTTCTTGTTTTCGGTGGGGCGTGATGACGCGCGCACGGAGCTCGAGCTCGACGCCCTCCTCGCATTGCTTTCGCCCGCGCCGGGTGCGCGCGTGCTCGATCTGCCGTGTGGCACCGGGCGCCACAGCGCGGCCTGGGCGGCGCGCGGATTCACGGTCACCGGCGTGGATCGTTCGGAGCGCTATCTCACGTTGGCTCGGGAACGCGTTGCCGCCCGCGGCGTGGATGTGACGTTCGAGCGTGGAGACATGCGTGCGTTTCGGCGGCCCGCCGCATTCGATGTCGCGCTCAACCTCTTCACCTCGCTCGGTTATTTCGCCGATCCCGCGGATGACGTCCTGGTGCTGCGAAATCTGTGCGAGAGCCTGGTGCCCGGCGGCCGAGCGGTCGTCGAGATGGCGGGGAAGGAGATTTTCGCGCACTCCTTTCGCCCGCAGAGCTGGACCCAGCTTCCCGGTACGGACGAGTTTCTCCTCGAAGAGCACGCGTTCGCCGCGGGGATGTCCGCGGTGGAGAATCGCTGGATCTGGATCGGCGGCGCCGAGCGCCGCGAGTTTCGTTTCACGTTGCGCATCTATTCCGGCGCAGAGCTCGTGAGCGCGCTGCATGCGGCGGGGTTCGGCGAGGTCAAGCTCTACGGCAACCTCGCCGGCGCACCCTACGACCTCGAAGCCAGGCGCTTGATCGCAGTCGCCACCAAGCCAGGCTGACGAAGAGCCCTCGCTTCGCGTGTCTTCCGCAGCGGGCTGCCAATCCCTCGTTGCACGTGTACGCGCGACTCCGCTAACCGGCGGAAACGTCGAGGGCCGTTTGCCGGGTAGGCGTCGCTCTCCCGCAGCTCGAGAGCACACGCGTGCCGAGCGGTGGGAAGCCCCGCGGCTCAGCGTTCGGAAGTGACGCGGAATCGCTGGCTTCTTTCCGGTCCGTGGCTCGACCGCCGCGGGCACCGAGAGGCGGCCTGCGTGCGCGCCATCGATGCACGACGGCGCGCCCCATCGTTCGTCGTGACAATTGGCGCCGTCCTTGCTCGCGCTCCGGCCAGTCGGATCGGCGAAGCGAACGCGCGCGCGCAGTCGACGCGCTGCCCGCGCAAGGGGGGAGCGATGGGTCAGCAAGGCGCAGGGGATAACTCCGCCTGGCGGACGGCGAATGCCGTTCGTGAGCGGACGCGAAAGCAACTCTCGCTCATCGGGCTGGTCGCGCTGCTGCTCGTCACCGCGGCGCCGGGCTCGTCGTGGGCCGCTTCGCCTCCTCGCTTCGGCGGCGAGGTGATCGGCGTGAATGCATACGGTTACCTCACGTCCGCAGGTGCGAACCTCTACCGCATCTCGGGCGCCGGCGTGGCGTGGTCGAGGCTCATGCCCGATGGCGTGACCTTCGACAGCAACGCGCTCACGGCGCTCGATCGGGACGTTCGCAATGCGTTCAACGCGAACATCGGGCAGATGATCTTGACGATCATCCCCGGTGGCGGGACGTACGTGCCGTTCGCTGGCCCGAAGAGCGGCTGGCCCATCGACACCGCCACCTATTCGATCAAGGACGGCGAGCTCCTCGGCGCCCAGGTTACGGCGACCCTGCTCTCCTACCCGCCGAAAATCCTCACGCTCGACACGCCCGGAGACACCTCGCCTTGGTACGAGTTCGTGAAGGCGCTCGCGACTCGCTACGACGGAACGACTCCGGATCCGCTCGACGGCAGCAAGACGTTGCCACGTGTCGATTTCTGGTCGTGCGTCGAGGAGCCGGAGATGAAGAGCTCCTGGTACGGCACGTCGAAGGACTTCTACGGCGGTGTAGGCGGCAACGCGGCCGTGGGCGTGCAACCGAGCTTCTATCGCGCCGTGAAGGCGGCGAATCCCACATCCACGGTGATCGCCGGCGGTCTCTCGAGCCAGGAAGTGGGCCTTTACTTGGTCCACGAGATGGCCCGCGCTCACGGCAACACGTACGACGCCGCGGTGCGCGCTTGGGGAGTCTCGTACTTCCACACCAATTGGCCGCTTCAGCAGGTGCTGACCGTGCCGATCTCCGACGTCGATCTCTTCACCAACTTCGAAACCGATCCCACACGGGTCCAGTCGCGGCTCATGATCGACAGGCTCTTCGGTGCGGCCGCGGACGACTTCTACGACGTGGTCGGCGTGCACAGCCTCGACTCTTGGCAGATGACGCCCGATCTCATCGATTTCTACCGGCAGCGGATGCTCGCGCCGAAGCCCCTGTGGATCACCGAGCTCGGCTTCGTCGATTCACCTCCACCCGAGGACGAAACGCTCGTGTCCCAGGAGGACCAGGCGGTGTGGCTGCTGAAGAAGCTGGTGCTCGGCCTCGCCGATGGCGTCGAGCAGATGAGCTATTCGCCGGTGTTCGCGCTGCGGGGCTACGCCGAGATCTACCCCACGCTCTCGAGCGAGCGCCTCGCGCGGCGCAGCTTCCAGCTCGTCGGACGCGCACTCAACGAAGCGGGCGGCTACGTCTACGACAGCACGTTCGTGAGTGGCGGCACCGAGTTCCACGTGTTCGACCGCAGCGACGGTGTGTCTCATCTGGCCATCGCATGGCGCGACGGCGGCTCGCTGGTGCAAGACGCGCGGGCGCTCCTCGGCGTGCCCGGTGGCGCGACGGTACGCGTGCTCGATCACCTCGAGCATGTCGTCTCGACGGCTGACCTCAACCTGACCTTCAGCGCCGAGCCACTCGCCGTGTTCTGGAGCACCGCGACGCTCGATGGCGACGGTGACGGTGTGCCGCGGCCGGTGGATTGCGACGACGCGGATTCGGCGGTGAGCCCCGACCTCCCGGAGAATCCCAACGACTTCAAGGACAATGACTGCGACCCCGTGACCCCCGCGGGCTCGGGCTGTAGCGCGATCGGAAGTGTCAGCGGTGCAGGCGAGTCGATTCCCGCCGACGCTGCTGCCCTGGTGATCGCGCTGGTGGCGCTCATGCGGTCGCGACGGCGCAACCCCCGCTGAGGTGGATCGCGTCGGCGCATGGGTGGCCGACTACGTTTCGGGAGGGCTCGGCGCCGCGTGACGCAGCATGTGTGGTCGCCGAGCCCTCGCGGCTCGACGGCTGCCACGGACGCTTCGCGCGCGTCCAATCCGCGTGCGCGGCAATGTGTTCTCGCGGAGAAAGCTCAGACGGGGCGCGCGCGTCGGGTTCGAAACCACCGCGCGCCGAAGAGCGCGACAGCGAGCGCGACGAGGTCGCTCGGCACGCCTGCGTTGCGCGCTGAACCGGCGCTCGCGGCCTCGGCGAGATCGGGTGTGCAACCGCTGGGAGTCGCGGGATCGCAATCGTTGTCGATGCCGTCGCCCGGGATCTCGGTCGCGCCCGGGTGGACCAGTGGATCGTCGTCGGCGCAATCCGGGACTCCACAGGACTCACCGCCGACGGCGTAGCCGTCGCCGTCAGCGTCGACACACGCAAGCTGTGCCAGTCGCGCCTGAATGCTCCATGGCCCCGATGGGTAGGGGAAGGACGCCCACGCGACCACGATACGGCCGTCCGCAGTGAGCCCGATGTCTTGTCCATCCGTGCGTTCGTTGGGCAACTCGTCCAGGAACACCGCCTCGGGAATGGGATTTCCATGAACGTCGAGGGACAACACCCTGGTCGGGCGGAGGTCTCCCGGATCGGCGTCTTGCCACGCCAAAGCCACGGCGCTCCCGTTGGAAGCCACGCTCGAGAAGCCCGTGCCTGTGTCGGTCAGCAGGCGCGTGTAATCGAGCGGCGTCCCGTCCGCGTCCACGCGAGTCCCGTAGGTGTTCGCGGTCAGCGCCGCCACCAGAAATTGGCCGTTGGGCAACGCCGCCACGTCGACGTACCGCCCCTCGATCGCCACCGAATGGTGAAGGCCGAGCTTGGGACGGCCGCTGGCGTCGAGGGCGTGTGCGACGGGATGGGACTCCTTGAAGTCGATGCCTTCCCAGGTCTCCGAGATCCACGCGACGAGCAGCCCGGTCTGACCCGTTGCCACGGCCGGCCCTTCCGGCATGTCGACGCCCGGGATGATGTTCTGGGCCACCAAGTGTGCTCCGCTGGTGGGCACACCGTCTGCGCTGAGCGGGCGGCTGCGCACCGAGCGGAGCCAGTTGGCGAGGATGGTGCCGTAGACCATCACCGAGCCCCCGCCGGGGGCGGGCGCCAGGTCGCACCCGGTTGGTTCGGGTGATGCATCCGCGATGTCGACCGCGCCGGCAACGGGTACGCCGTCGGCCGTGAACGTACGTGCGCGCAAGCTTCCGCTGCTCGTCCTCCACCCCACCGTCACGCGATCGGCGGCGCCGAACACCACGCAAGGGCGCGAGTAGCGGGCGTCGCCGTCGACGAGTACTTCGCCGGTCACTGGCGTTGCGTTGGCGTCGAACACGCGCAACACGACTGCACCAGGATCCACCGGGTCTTTCAGCCACGAGACGACGAAGCGCCCGTCGTCCCGGACGGCGAGACCCGGCACGGGGGGGGAATGGACGTCCGAGCCGACGGTGGTCCCCACTTGAAACTGCGCGCCCACGGGGACGATCTGGGCCTGCGACACGAGCGGAAAGAGCATCGCGAGAAGCGCGCACACGCGTAGCGCCAGACGGCTCATCTCTTCCTGCCCCTCATCATCCGCGGCGTCTTCTTCGAGTGTGCGCTCCTCGCGGGGGCCACGTCGAGGACCGTGCAGGCTGCCCGGCGAGACAGGCAGACGGCTTGCACCGCACCGTCGAGACTTGCGGTGTGTTCACGCCGACACGGTGCCGGGCGGCACGAAGCGGCGCGAATTCGCGTCGTGCGGTCCGCCCTGACCACGCGCGCCGGGACAGCGCTGTCTCATCGCTGAGACGTCGCACAGCCGACCCGTCTCACGCGAGACGTTCGTCCCCGATCGACGTTGGTGACACCAAAGGATTTCAGGTGGTTGCGAAGGAGCGGCGCTGGCACGCGTCTTCCTCTAGGGATCGCTCGTCCACACGGCGACCCACCCCAGGAGGAAGACACGATGGCACTCGGATGGTTCGGCAAGAGCGAGCGGAAGCAGACGGAGCGTGAGCGGTTCGTGGCGAAGCTGCACGTGCGGCGTGGTCTCTCGGTGATTCGGGCGCAGGGTCCCTCGGCGCTGCCGCTGCCCGCGCTCTTCGTGTCCTCGCTGGTGCCGGTCCCGGGTGCGAATGCCGCTACGATGCGACGAGCGCCGGCCTTCTGCTGACCGCGCCAGGCGCGGCGCGGCTCACGCACCTGCCGCGCGGCCGCACCGAATCATCGCCGCCAGGCTCTTCTCGACGTCCTCGTCCGTGGTGGCCCAGGAGCTCACGCTGATCCGCATCGCCGTGCGGCCCTGCCACACCGTCACGCCGGCCCAGCAGGTGCCCTCGCGCTGGATGGCAGCGATCACACGCCGCGTTTGCGCCTCGTCGCCGAATGCCACCAGCACCTGATTGAGCACGACCTCGTTCAACACCTCGAAGCCTGCCGCGCACAGGCCTTCCGCGAAGCGGCGAGCGTGTCGGCAACAACGTTCCATCAGATCCGCAATGCCCGCCCGCCCCAGCGTTCGCAGCACGGCCCACACGTCCACTCCCCGCGCACGCCGGGAGAACTCCGGCGTGAAATCCGACGGGTTCCGGTTGGGTGTATCCGTGGGCAGATACGCGGCGCTGACGGCCAGCGCCGCACGCATCGCATGTGGATCGCGAGCGAACGCGATTCCGCTGTCGTACGGCACGTTCAGCCATTTGTGGGCATCGGTGGCCCACGAGTCGGCGTCGCCGATCCCGCGCACTTGGTTCTCGAGCGACGGAGCCGCCGCCGCCCACAATCCGAACGCGCCATCCACGTGGACCCACGCTCCCGCCGGGCGCGCCACGGCGCACACGTCGGCGACGGGATCGGAGGCGCCGGTGTTCACGTTGCCCGCCTGAACGCACACGATCGTGGGGCCGTCGATCTTCGGCAGCGCATCGACGCGCATCCGCCCTTGGCCGTCCGCGGGTACGGCCAGCACGCGCCGACGTCCCAGCCCGAGCATGCCGAGTGCCTTGAGCACGGAGGGGTGAGCCTCGGCGCCCACGATCACGGTGATGGGCGGTGCCCCGAAGAGCCCCTCGCCTTCGACGTCCCAGCCCGCGCGCGTGAGCACCGCGTGGCGCGCGGCGGCCAGCGCCGTGAAGTTCGCGAGGGTGGCACCGGTCACGAAGCCGCCGCCGGTTCCGGCGGGCAGGCCGAGCAGCTCGACCATCCAGTCGAGCGCGACCTCTTCGAGTCGCGCGGTGGCGGGCGTGACCTCCGCCAGCCCGGTATTCTGGTCCCAGGCGGTGGCGAGCCAGCTCGACGCGACCGAGACCGGCAAGCTGCCGCCGATCACGAAGCCGAAGAAGCGTCCACCGGCCATCGCCACACTGGCCGGCGAGCCGAGCTCGTCCAGGAGCGCGAGCGTCTCGGCCGGATCGCTCGGGGCGGCGGGGAGCGCCTCGCGGAATCGATCGAGCGCAGCCACGGCGGCGCCGCTCGGCGCGACGGCACGAGCGTCCAGTCCCTCGAGGTAGCTCACCGCGCGGCTCGCACCATCCCGCAACAGCGCCAGCACCTGCGGATTCCGATACGCGTCCATGACCGCGGCTCCACTCTTCTTCGCCCCACGATGCGAGGCGAGGATGAAAATCCCACAAGCTCGACGCAAGCGCGGAGGACGGCAAGCGAAGGGCGATGCTGCAGCACGATCACGCTGCCGTCACCGTCTCCTGGTACTCTCGCTCGATCATGGCCGAGACGCTTCGAACCACCTGCAATCGCGATTGTCCCGACGCGTGCGGCATCGTCGCCACGGTCGAGGATGGACTCGTCACCCGCATCCGCGGCGATGCCGATCATCCGGTCACGCGCGGATTCCTGTGCTGGCGCACCAACCACTACCTCGCCACGCAGTATTCGCCCGAGCGGCTCACCACGCCGCTGCTGCGCAAGGACGGCGAGCTGCTGCCGGTGTCGTGGGATGAGGCACTCGATTTCGTCGCCGAGCGCTTGCTCGCCATCCGTCGCGAGTCCGGGCCGGCGTCGATCTTTCACTACCGCAGCGGCGGGTCGCTTGGGATCCTGAAGACGCTCTGCGATCTCTTCTTCGAGCGCTTTGGTCCCGTCACCGTGAAGCGCGGTGACATCTGCTCCGGCGGCGGTGACGCGGCACAGATGCTCGATTTTGGCCGCGAGGAGAGTCACGACCTCTTCGATCTCTTGAACGCGCGCCACATCGTGCTGTGGGGCAAGAACGTCGTCGTCTCGAGCCCGCACACGATCCCCGTGCTCAAGGAGGCGGTGAAGCGCGGCGCCGAGCTGGTTTACGTCGATCCGGTGCACACGCGCTCCGCCGAGCTCTGCCACCGCTACGTCCAGCCGCGTCCTGCGGGCGACTTCGCGCTGGCGATGGCCGTCGCGCGCGTGCTCGCCGAGAACGAGTGGATCGATCCCGCCGCTCGCGACTACTGCGATCACCTCGAGGAATTCCTGGCGCTGGCGCGTTCACGCACCGTCGCGCAGTGGTGCGCGCGGGCAGGCGTCGCCGCCTCCGAGGCGGAAGATTTGGCGCGTCGCTTCGGCCCCGGAAAGCCCACCGCCACGCTGGTCGGCTGGGGAATGGCACGGCGGACGAGCGGCGCCGCGATCGTGCGTTCGCTCGATGCGCTCGCGGCGATCAGCGGCAATCTCGGCATCCCCGGCGGCGGTGTCTCCTACTACTACTTCCGTCGCGGCGCCTTCGATCTCTCGTTCGTGCGCGGAGCCGCCGCCGCACCGCGCACCATCTGCGAGCCGCTCTTCGGCGAGGCGGTCGAGCAGGCGAACGATCCGCCGATCCGCGCGATCTGGGTCACCGCCGGCAATCCAGTGGCGATGTTGCCCGATAGCGGCGCGGTGGCGCGCGCGCTCGAGACCCGCGAGCTGGTGGTGGTCGTGGACCTCTTCCTCACCGACACCGCGCGGCGCGCACACGTCGTGTTGCCCACGACCTCGCTCCTCGAAGCCGACGACGTGGTCGGGGCCTACGGTCACCACTGGATCGGTGTCGCGCGGCCGGTGGTTCCACCTCCGCCGGGTGTCCGGAGCGATCTCGAGATCCTGCAGGCGCTCGCGGCGCGCGTGGGGCTCGACGGTTTGCTCGACGGCAGCCCGCGCGATTGGAAACGACGCGTGTTACGCGCCAGCGCAGTGGATCAGGGCTTGACCCTCGAAGCGCTGGAGGAAGGCGCTCAGCGCAATCCGCTGCCCGGGCGTGTGCTCTTCGCCGATCGCCACTTCCCGACCGCGAGCGGCAAGGTAAATCTCGTGACGGAGGAGCCGCGTCCCGCCGCGGCGCCAGACGGCTACCCGCTCTGGCTGCTGTCGCTTTCGACCGAGCGTTCGCAGTCGTCTCAGTGGGCAGAGGCGCAGCACGGGCTCACCGTCGCCACGGTGCATCCGGACGCGGTCCCGGGGTTGGCCGATGGTGCGATCGCGCGCCTCGAGACCGAGCTCGGTGCGATGCGCGTCCAGGTGGCTCACGATCCCGCGCAGCGCCGCGACGTCGTGATCGTGCCCAAGGGCGGCCACTACGACGCGGGCCGCGCCGCGAACGCGCTCATCCGCGCTCGCACCACCGATCTCGGCGAAGGCGGCGCACTCTACGACGAGCGCGCCCGGTTGACGCCCGAGCGCTGACCGCTACCGATCCGTCGGCGCGTCGAGCACGTACGGGCTCAAGAGCTGCACCCACAGCCGGATGCCCGGTCCGAGCAGGTGCAAGTCGTCGTTCGAGTACTCGGGGCGGATCGCGCCTTGCTCGTCGGCGAAGGCGTCGAAGAGGTTCAGATACGTGGCGCCGTGGCGTCGCGTCACTTGCTCGATGCGCCGGTTGAGCGCGCGGATGCTGGATGCGTACTTCGGAGAGCGTGGCAGCACGCTCTCGACGTAGACCGCGGTGCCGCGCGATTCCTGCTGGAACCGTTCGAGGATGCTTTCGAGGTCCGTGAGGGTGGCGTCAGGATCGCGCCGGGTGCGCACGTCGTTGGTGCCGGCCATCAAGAAGAGCTTGCGTGGTTGCCCCCGCACGATGGGCTCGATGCGTGCGCGAATCTCGCCGACGGTATTGCCGCCGATACCCCGATTGCGCGAGGTGATCGCGGGGAAAAGCTCATGCCATTGGACGGCCTCGGTGATGCTGTCGCCGAGGAACACGACGTCGCTCGGCTGGATGGGGAGCATCTCGAACTGCGATGCCTGTCGGATGTGCCCCGGACCGAACACGAATCGGTGAATGAGTCCTGGGGACGCCACCGCCAGAGCTGACGCGGTGAGCGCGACGAGCAGATGGCCGGCTGCGGCGATCACGAACGCCCGACGCCACCGCCGGGCCTGCTCGTCGGCTAAAAAATTAGAGTTCTTTGAAGGTGGTTTCACGTAATCATCCTCGGCCGAGCTCGGATCCGAACAGGCTCAGCCGCCGCCCGGCGACGCAGCCGTGGCGGGCACGCTGCGCCATGTGCCGATCCGGCTCTGGCCGAGCTGGACTCGCTCGACGACCGGGGTGACGGACAGGCACCTCGTGAAAGGCCGTTCACCTGCCCTCGATGTGGGGCACGAGCAAGGCCTCGCCCACCATCCCTAGTGGCAATCAAAGAAGCGAAAAAGCTCAGGCCTGACGCGTGTTTCGCGATTGACTGGGCGCGCCGTGGAGTGTTATCAAGGCCGGGCCCAAAAAGTGGGGATCGTGCCCATAAATGGGTAAACACTCCCAGATGCCGGATCAGGGTGGGCTCGTGCGGTTCGTCGGTCAAGGCTCCTATGCGGTCGATGCCAAGGGACGCGTGAGCATCCCCGCGGATTTCCGCGCCGTGATTTCGCAGCATTATGGCACGGAGGAGCTCTGGATCACCACGTACAAGTGGGTGGACGAAACGCGGAACGTGCGTGTGCCGTTGCTGCAGGCGTACCCACGTGCCGAATGGGAGCGCACCCTCGAGAGTCTCGCCGAGCGCTCGGCGTACGACCCGCGGCTCAACAATTTCCGGCGCCACTTCGTCGCCGGCGCTACCCAGTGCCTCCCCGACAAGCAGGGGAGAGTGGCGCTCACGCCCGAGCAGCGCCGTCACGCGAATCTCGAGCGCGACGTGATGTTCCTCGGCACCGGCCTTCGTTACTTCGAGATCTGGGACCTCGCCACCTGGGAGAAGGTTCGCACCGAGGAGGAAGACGAGGCCTACGCCGGTATCGGTGACGTGCTCAAGGAGCATGGGCTGTGACGGGCGTGGGAACGAGCGAGCGATGGTCCACGAACCCGCCACCGACGCCGCGGCGGTCCACGTCTCGGTGCTCGCCGAGGAAGTGCTCGCGTGGCTCGAGCCGCGCGATGCGGGGCTTTACCTGGACGCGACGCTCGGGCTCGGAGGGCACGCCGAACGACTGCTCGCAGCCTCGTCACCCAGCGGCCGTGTGCTCGGGATCGACCGCGACCCCCGGGCTCGCGCGCTGGCGGCAGAGCGGCTGCGCCCTTTCGGTGAGCGGGTGCGCATCGTCGGTGGCGATTTCGGTGATGCCGTGGAGCTCGCGGACGAGGTCGGTCTCGGTCCGTTCGACGGCGTGCTCGCCGATCTCGGAGTGTCGAGCCTCCAGCTCGACGATTCGACGCGCGGATTCTCGTTCTCCCAAGAAGGGCCGCTCGACATGCGGATGGACCCGTCACTTTCCGAGACCGCTGGCGAGCTGGTGAACCGGCTCGACGCCGCGAGCCTCGCCGCGATCTTGCGCGGCTTCGGAGAGGAGCGTCTGGCGGGACCGATCGCGCGTCGCATCGTGGCGCGCCGCGCGGAGGCGCCGTTCACGACCACCCGTGAGCTCGCGGAGTTGGTTCGCGCCGCGTATCGCCGCGCCGGCATCGCGAGCGAGATCGATCCCGCGACGCGCACGTTCCAAGCGCTGCGCATCGCCGTCAACCGCGAGCTCGAGTCGCTCGACCGGCTGCTCGGTTCGCTGGGACGCTTGCTCGCGCCCGGCGGCATCGCCTGTGTGCTGAGCTTCCATTCGCTGGAAGACCGCGCGGTGAAGCACGCCTTTCGCGATCTGGCACGCGGCTGCATCTGTCCGCCCGATTTGCCGGTTTGCGCGTGCGGCCGCTCGGCAGCGGCGCGCGTCCTCACGCCGCGCCCGATCCGTCCGAGCAACGTCGAGATCGAGCGCAACCCGCGTGCACGCAGCGTGCGCATGCGGGTGCTGCGCTGGCTCGGCGAGCGTGCCCGAGGAGAAGCATGAAAGCGGCTCACGCGCGCACCCGCGCCACCGTGCGTCACCGCCCCACGACCGCCCGTGTCGCGCACCCGCGGCCACTGGATCTGCATCCGCTGCCCGAGCGGCACACGCATGCCGCGCCGACGTCGCGCGACGGCGAGCGGACGCCGCGCCTCGGGCTCGCTCCGCGCTGGTGGCTGGCGCTGGCCGTGGTGGCGTCGTCGGTGCTGGTGGTGCTCGGCCTCCGGCTCAGGGTCGACGAGCTCGGCTACGAGATCGCGCGGCTGCGCGTCGACACCCAGGCGCTCGAACGCGAGCAAGACGCGCTGCGGCTCGAGCTCGCGGTGCTGACCGAGCCCGGCCGCATCGCCGCTCGCGCAGCGCGCGAGCTGGGGATGCACCTGCCCAAGCCCGAGCAGCTTCGGACCTACGAGTGAACGAGCGATGGATCTCTCCTACCGGCCACGCGATCGCCGATCCGCCCCGTCCCCTGCGGAGCCGGGACGCGTGCGTCTGCTCAGGCTCGCTTTCGGGCTGGCATTCGGCTGTGTGCTGCTGCGTGCATTCAGCCTTCAGGTGCTCGAGCGATCCGAGCTGGCCGAGCGCGGTCGCGATCAGGTCGATCACGCGGTGAAAGTGGGATCGTCGCGCGGTCGCATCCTCGATCGCACCGGCACCACCACGCTCGCCGGCAACGTCGTGCTGCCGACGGCCTTCGTCGACCCGGAGCTCTTTCTCGCCGACCCGCGTGCCCAGGACGCCAGCACGCGTGACCAGATCGCCACGATGCTCGGCATCGAGCGGGGCGAGTTCGAGCGCGCGCTCGCTCGTGGCGGACGCTACGCGCGGCTCGCGAGGCGACTCGGTCCGGACGTGGCGCGTCGGGTGCGGGCACTCGGCTTCGCGGGGATCGGCTTCGAGGACGAGACCTGGCGCGTCTATCCGGCGCGCGAGCGCGCCGGCCACGTGATCGGATTCGTGGGACGCGATGGCCGTGGCCTCGAAGGGCTGGAGCTCTCCGTCGACGACGAGCTGGCCGGTGAGGGCTACTGGCTCGAAGGCCGACGCGACGGCAAGAAGCGCGTGCTCAACACCGACGGCCTCGGCGACCGTCCGCTGTCTCCGTCGGGCAACGACGTGCTCGTGACGATCGACCTCGGGATCCAGCAGGCGGCAGAGGAGGAGCTGGCGCGCGCCGTGAACGTGAGCGGCGCACGCGCGGGTACGGCGGTCGTGCTCGCGCCCGCCACCGGCGACGTGCTGGCGCTGGCCGTGGTGCCCACGTTCAACCCCAACGACGACGAGCGTGTCGACGCCGAGCGCTGGCGCAATCGCGTGGTCACCGACCTCTACGAGCCCGGCTCCACGATCAAACCGTTCACCGCCGCCGCAGCGCTCGAGCACGCCTTGGTCGTCGAGGCCACCCCCATCGATTGCCATCACGGCGCGTGGAAGTTCGCGGACCACGTGATCCACGACCACTCGCCTCACGACACGATCTCGTTTGCCGACGTGATCCGGGTGTCGAGCAACATCGGCGTGGCGCAGGTGGGACTCTCGTTGGGGGCCGAGGGGCTGGTCTCGACGCTCGCCGGGTTCGGCTTCGGAGCGCGCAGCGGCGTCGGGTTGCCCGGCGAGGCGCGGGGCGTGCTCTACGCAGCGGCGCGCATGCGCCCGATCCAGGTCGCGAACGTGGCGTTCGGGCACGGGCTCAGCGTGACGCCGATCCAGCTTGCGGCGGCCTACGGCGCCCTCGCCAACGGCGGCGTGCGCATGGCGCCGCGCTTGGTGCTCGGTGTGCGTCGGGGCGGCGACGCCGACTCGGCGCTCGAGATCCGCGAGCCCGTAGTCGTCGAGCAAGCCACGTCGGCAGAGACGGCGGCGCGCGTCACCGCGCTGCTCGAAGGCGTCACCAGCGCCGATGGCACCGGGGTGGCGGCGCGTCTGCCGGGCGTCCGAGTTGCGGGAAAGACCGGCACCGCCGAGAAGGTGCGGGCCGACGGCCGCGGCTACGATGCCGATCGTGTCGTGGCCTCGTTCGCCGGCTACGTGCCCGCCGACGAGCCGCGGCTGGTGATCGTGGTGGCGGTCGACGAGCCCACGGGTCCCGCGACGTTCGGCGGCCAGGTGGCGGCGCCGGTGTTTCGGGAGATCGCCCGTCGCGCGCTGCCGATCGTCGGCGTGCCGGTGGGCGTGGCGCCGAGCGCGCCGGTCGAGCCCGAATCGCTGCGCATTGCTCGCGTGGGCGACGCGCCGTCGCGAAGGGGTCGGGCGGACGGAGTGAACGGGGCGAGCGCCTCGCGCGTGCCGCTTTCGCCGCGCCCGCGCCCCGATCGCGGACGGGGCGTACCTCCCGATCGCACCACGGGTGAACGCGGCGTGGTCCCCGACCTCGCAGGACTCACGGTCCGCGCCGCGCTACGCGAGGCCGTGCGACTCGGCGTCACCGTCGGCGTCGAGGGGCGTGGGCTCTGCGTCGCGCAAGAGCCGGGTGCAGGCGAGCCGCTCGCCGTCGGCGAGTCGTTGCGAGCTTGGTTCGCGCCCGCGAGCGCCGCCGTGGCTGCGGAGAACCCTGAAGTGAGCGCATCGAGAATCGAGCCTCGTTTGCCGGTCCGCGTAGCGGCACGCGCCAGCGTCGCACCGACGAACGCAGCGAGTCGACTTGGGGGTGCGGCCCCACGAAGACCGCACTATTCGTGGGTCGGGGGTCTGGAACAGACCACGACCGCGCACCTCGACGACCGTTCTGCGTCCCGGTCTCCCCGCTCGTCGTCCATCTCTCCGCGAGCCAGCGGCACGCCGACGAGCGCCGCGAGTCG
>CAYVDO010000004.1:0-15775 GCA_964450125.1 uncultured bacterium | reverse complement strand
CCTCGGTGGGCGGCTTTGCGTGGGGGGGGGGGGCCCCTGGGGGGTTTTGCGGGGTGGGGGGGGGGTCTGGAACAGACCCCCGAGGCAACGATGAGGAACCGAACGTCGTGATCACCGCCGCTGAGCTAGCCTGCGCCATCCCTGGTGCCCGTCTCGAAGGAGACGAGCGGGTGGAGATCGCGCGCGTGTGCTCCGACTCGCGCCAGGCGGCACCGGGTGACGTCTTCGCCGCGGTGCGCGGCACGCATCGCGACGGCCACGAGTTCGTGCCGGCGGTGCTCGGTGCGGGCGTCGAGGCGGTGATCGTGGAGGGCGAGCACCCGGTCGCAGGCGCGCGTGCGGTGATCCGTGTGCCCGAGAGCCAGCGTGGCCACGCGTTCGCCGCTGCCGCCGTTCGTGGCTTTCCCGGGCGGCGTTTGCGCATGGTCGGCATCACCGGCACCAACGGCAAGACCACCACCAGCTATCTGGTGGAGTCGATCTTGTGCGCGGCGAGTCACGACGTGGGCGTGATCGGCACGGTCGAGTACCGCCACCACAGCCGGCACCGCGCGGCGCCGCTCACCACTCCCGACGCGGAGCAGCTGCAGAGCCTGCTCGCCGAGATGGCCGCGGCGGGTGCGTCGCACGTCGTGATGGAGGTCTCGTCGCACGCGCTCGCGCAGTCGCGGGTCGCGGGCTGCGCCTTCGCGGCGGCGGCGTTCTTGAACCTCACCCAGGATCATCTCGACTACCACGGCACGTTGGAGGCGTATTTCGACGCCAAGGCGTTGCTCTTCGAGGAGCACGGGCCGGCGGGCGCACCCGGTCGCGCGGTCATCAGCCTCGACGATCCGTGGGGTGTGGATCTGGTGGCGCGCACAGCGTCCCGCGTGCTCACGTTCGCGGCGTTGCCGCGCGCCGCTGGCGATTTCATCGGACCGAGCCGTGAGGCCGACGTCTGGGTGACCGAGCGCGCGCTGAGTCGTGCGGGGACCCGCGCCCGGCTGCACACGCCGCGCGGCCCGATCGAGATCGCGAGCCCGCTGGTCGGTCATCACAACCTCGCGAATTTGGTGGCCGCCACCGCCCTGGGGATCGCCCTCGACGTCGACACCGACGCGATCGTGCGCGGTCTCGCCGACGCCACGCGTGTTCCGGGGCGCCTCGAGCGCGTCCCCACGCCCCCGCACCTCGACGTGGACGTGCTCGTCGACTACGCGCACACCCCCGATGCGCTGATGCGCGCGCTGGAGGCGGTGCGACCGATCGCCCACCGGCGCGTGATCACGGTGTTCGGTTGTGGCGGCGATCGCGATCGCAAGAAACGGCCGCTCATGGGCGCCGCTGCGCTCCACGCCAGCGATCTGGTGGTCGTCACCAGCGACAACCCGCGTACCGAGGATCCCGAGGCGATCATTCACGAGATCGTGCCCGGGCTCGCCGAGGGCCGGCGTGTGGAGCCGCGTGCGCTGGCGAAGGCCCCACACCGCTCCTACGCGGTGGTCACCGACCGCCGCGAAGCGATTCGGCACGCGATCGCCGCGGCGGGACACGGCGATCTGGTGCTGATCGCCGGCAAGGGGCACGAGGATTACCAGATCGTCGGCACCACCAAGCATCACTTCGATGATCGCGAAGAAGCGGCGCGGGCCCTTGCCGATCGCGCGCGAGGATTGCTCGCGTGAGCGCCGCGGGCCTCCGTCTCGCCGACATCCTCGCGGGGACGGGCGGTGTTCGGCTGCGCGGCCAGCGCGACGCGTTCGCTGCCATTTCCACGGATTCGCGGAACGTGCGCGAAGGCGAGCTCTTCTGGGCGCTGCGCGGCCCGAGCTTCGACGGCCACGACTTCGTGGCAACGGCGTTCGTGCGCGGCGCTGCCGGCGCAGTGATCGAGGCGGGTCGGGAAATCGAGCTCGATCCCGCCGTGGCCGCCGATCGCGTGCTGGTGGCGGTCGACGACACGCTGCGCGCGCTCGGTGATCTGGCGGCCTACTGGCGACGCGCGCGCAATCCCAAGGTCATCGCGATCACCGGCTCCAACGGCAAGACCACCACCAAGGAGATGGTGGCGCGGGTGGTCGGCGTGCGTTTTCCGGTGCTGGTGACGAGCGGCAACCTCAACAACCTGATCGGCATGCCGCTCACGATGCTTAGGCTGCGTGAGGAGGCGGTTGCCGTCGTCGAGATGGGCATGAACGCGCCTGGCGAGATCCGGCGCATGGCGCAGATCGCGCGTCCCGACGTGGGGCTCATCACCCAGGTTGCTCCTGCGCACCTGGAAGGCTTGGGCACGATCGAGGGCGTTGCGGATGCGAAGTGGGAGCTCTTCGAAGAGCTCACGAGCCACGCCACCGCACTCGTGAATCTCGACGATCCGCGACTGATCGCGCGTCGACCTCGGCTGCGTTGTCTGGCGCTCACGTTCGGAGCTCGCGGCGGCGACGTGCACGCCGAGGACGTCGTCGATCTCGGCCTCGACGGCGTGCGGTTCGTGGCCGTGGTCGCGCCTGGTCTCGACGGCGCGCATCGCGAAACGCAGCGCGCCGTCGTGCATCTGCCGCTGCTCGGGCTGCACAACGTGGGCAACGCGCTGGGGGCGATCGCTGCGGGTGCGGTGCTGGGGGTTCCCGTGAGTGCTGCGGCCCACGCGCTGGCGGCACTGGCGCCGGTGCCGGGACGGATGTACCCGCGACGGCTCGGCCACGAGGTGGTGGTGCTCGACGACACCTACAACGCCAACCCCGCCTCGATGGCGGCGGCGCGCGCGACCGGCGCGCGCAGCGCCGGCATGCGCAAGAAGATCGCGGTGCTGGGCGAGATGCGCGAGCTGGGTGCGGCGAGCGGCGCCGCTCATCGCGAGGTGGGTGCGCTCGTTGCGCGCGAGGGATTCGATCTCCTGGTGGCACTCGGCGAGGCGGCGCAAGGGTACGTGGCCGGCGCGCGCGCCGCGGGGATGGCGGATGCGCGGCTACGAGCGTTTCCGAGCGACGACGTCGCGCCAGCCGTGGACGCGCTCGGCGGCGCGCTCGAGGGCGGCGTGCTCGTGGTGGTGAAGGGCTCGCGTGGCGCGCGCATGGAGCGCGTGGTAGCGGCGCTCGTGGAACGGCTCGGCGAGGCGATGCCTGCGCCAGCAGCCGTGGCCCACGGATGAGGAGGCGAAGGTGATCTATCTGCTCCTCTATCCGTGGAAGGACGAGTACTCGGTCCTGAACGTCTTTCGCTACATCACGTTCCGGACGATCTACGCTTCCATCACGGCGCTGGTGGTGTGCCTGGTGATGGGGCCCTGGCTGATCCGCCGCCTCACCCGCAAGCGCGTCGGTGAGACGATCCGCGACGACGGCCCCGCCAGCCACCAGGCGAAGGCCGGCACGCCGACGATGGGCGGCACGTTGATCGTGTTCGCGCTGGTGGCCTCGACGCTCCTGTGGGGCGACCTGGCCAGCTCGTACGTGTGGATCGTGATCGGCGTGACGCTGGCGCTCGCCGCTGTGGGCTTCGTCGACGATTCGCGCAAGGTGCGCGGCATGAAGAAGGGGCTGGCGGGGCGGCGGAAGCTGCAGTTTCAGGCGCTGATCGCGCTGGTGGCGGTGGGATTGCTGCTTCTGGTCAACGACGGCGACACCACCCTCGCAGTGCCGTTCCTCAAGAACGTCGAGCTCGATCTCGGCTGGTGGTACGTGCCATTCGCGGTGTTCGTGATCGTGGCGGCGTCGAACGCGGTGAACCTGACCGACGGGCTCGACGGTTTGGCCATCGGTCCCACGATCATCGTGGGGGCGCTCTACGGCACGTTCGCCTACCTCGCCGGCAACTCGAAGTTTGCGGGCTACCTACAGATCCCGTATCTGCCCGGCACGGGTGAGCTGGCGGTCTACTGCGGCGCCTTGCTCGGCGCCGGTCTTGGCTTCCTCTGGTATAACACTTATCCAGCTCAAGTTTTCATGGGTGACACAGGCTCGCTGTCGCTGGGCGGCGTCCTGGGATTTCTCGCCGTTTCCACCAAGAACGAGCTGGTGTTCTTGCTGGCGGGCGGAATCTTCGTCATCGAGGCGCTGTCGGTCGTCATTCAGGTGACGAGCTTCAAGCTCACCGGCAAACGGGTGTTCAAGATGGCGCCCATCCACCACCACTTCGAGGTCAAGGGCTGGCACGAGCAGAAGGTGGTGGTGCGGTTCTGGATCGTGTCGCTGATTCTGGCGCTCATGGCGCTGAGCACGCTGAAGCTGCGCTGAGGACGCATGGCGAGAACTCCTCGATCCCGCTCGTGGCAGGGCCGCAGCTCACGGCCACGGACTCCGCAGGCACGCCGCGCGGTTGCGCAGCCTGCGCCGCGCACGCTGTTGTTCGCAGCCGCGGAGTCGAGCGTGGCCGATGCTGCGGACGGCAGCCACGTGGGTGCTGCCGGGCCGCCCGTGATCACGCGTCACACCTGGGATCGTGAGCTCGCTGGCAAGCGTGTGCTGGTCGTGGGCGTGGCGCGCACCGGCCTCGCGACAGCGCGCTTCCTCGTCGAACGCGGAGCCGTCGTGACCATCACCGAGCGTCGCCCCCGCGCAGAGCTGCCGACCGAGCTCGACGAGCTCGAGCGCGCCGGCGTGACCATCGAGGCCGGTGGCCATGGTGAAGCGACGTTCCTCGCCCAGGATCTGATCGTCGTCAGCCCCGGAGTTCCCATGACCATCGAGCAGCTGGTCCGCGCGCGCGAGCACGACGTGTGGGTGGTGAGCGAGCTCGAGCTCGCGGCGCGTTACGTCACGGCACCGATCGTCGCGATCACCGGTACCAACGGGAAGAGCACCACCACCACGCTGATCGGTCTCATCGCCGAGGCGGCCGGATTGGCGACGTTCGTGGGCGGCAACCTCGGCACGCCACTGGTCGCGTGTGCGCCGCTCGCCGCGCGCAAGGACCTGCTCGTCGTGGAGGTCTCGAGCTTCCAGCTCGAAGGCATCCACGAGTTCCGGCCGCGCGTATCGGTGTTGCTGAACGTGACCGAGGACCATCTCGATCGTTACGCGACCTTCACGGACTACGTCCGCGCCAAGGCCCGGGTGTTCGTGAACCAGGAAGCGAGCGACACCGCGATCCTCAACCACGACGATCCGGTGGTGCGGGCGCTGGCAGCGGAATGCCGCGCCCGCGTGGTGTTCCTGAGCCTGCGCGGCCGGCCACCCGGTCCCGCGGCGTGGGTGGAAGGAGATCGGTTCTTCGTCGATCTCGGCGACGGCGAGGGGGCGGGCTACGACGCCAGCGGCCTCGAGCTGGAGGGCGTCCACAACCGCGAGAACGCCCTCGCGGCGCTCGCCACCGCGCGGGCGCTGGGCATCGATGGCCAGGTCGCGATGCGTGCCATCACGACTTTCCCCGGGTTGCCGCATCGCATGGAGCGAATCGCGGAAGCGGGTGGGGTGCGCTGGATCAACGATTCCAAGGCCACCAACGTGGCGGCGAGCGTGCGCTCGCTGGAAACCTACAGCGGCAACGTGATCCTGCTGGCTGGCGGCGTCGACAAGGGCGGTAGCTACGAACCGCTGGTGGTGGCGTGCCGTGGACGCGTGAAGCACGCGTTCGTGTACGGGCAAGGTCGCGAGCGAATCGGCGAAGCGCTCGAGCGCGTGGTGCCCACGAGCCGGGTCGCGGATCTCGCCGCAGCGGTGGACGGCGCCGCGGGGATCACTCGCGAGGGCGACGTGGTGCTGCTCGCGCCGGCGTGCGCGAGCTACGACCAGTTCAAGAACTTCGAGGAGCGCGGCGACCTCTTCCGGCGGTTGGTGTTGGCGCGGGCTCGCCGCGAGGCGTCGAGCCCACCGAACGCCGTGGAGCGGGATCGATGAGCACGCTCGCTTCGATCCACGGCGGCGCCGCACACGCGGTCGTGCCGTCGATCGCACTGGGCGCGCAAGCGGAGCGCAAGGCGCTCGGTGCCCGGGTCTGGACGATCGAGCTCGCCTTCGCCGTGCTCACGCTGCTCGGGCTGGCGCTGGTGTGGAGTGCCTCGAGCGCGATGGCGTTCACGCGCCACGGTTCGAGCACGCACTTCTTCGTGAAGCAGCTCGCGTGGGCGCTGCTCGCCTGGGCGGGATTCTTCGCCGCCAGCCGCACGCCGGTGCGCTGGATCCGGCGGGCTGCGGTGCTCGCATTGCCACTCGTGCTGCCGGCGCTCGCTTACTTGCTCATCCCGGGCATCGCCGACGAGCGCGGCGGGGCAACGCGCTGGATCACGTTTCACGGCGTTTCGATCCAGCCCGGAGAGCCCGCGAAGGTGGCACTGGTGCTGTTCCTGGCGCGCTGGCTTTCGCGCCGTCCCGCGCCGACCGGAACCCACGTGCTCCAAGCACTCGCGATCGCGGCGGTTCCCGCTGGACTCGTCTATCTCCAACCCGATCTCGGGACGGCGGTGGTCCTCGGCACATCCACGCTGGTGATGCTCTTCCTCGCCGGTGCGCGGCCGCGGCACCTGGGTGGGGTGGTGCTGGCGGCGTTGCCGCTCCTGCCGCTCGCGCTGATCGGGCACACGTACCGCTGGCACCGCTTGATCGCATTCTGGAATCCCTGGGAGAACGCGCGCACGCTCGGCTACCAGATCGTCCAGTCGTTCGTGGCCTTTGGCTCTGGCGGAATCTTCGGGCGTGGCCTCGGCGGCGGCGCGCAGAAGCTCTTCTACCTGCCCGAGAGCCACACCGACTTCGTGTTCGCGGTCCTCGGCGAGGAGATGGGATTTCTCGGCGTGGTGTGCGTCGCGACGCTCTTCTTTCTGTTGGTGGTGCAAGGGAGTCGCGTGGCGCTGGCGGCGCGCGATCGCTTCGGATACCTGGTGGCCGCCGGTCTCACCGCGCTGGTCGGTCTGGAAGCCGTGGCCAACATGGCCGTGACGCTCGGCATCGTGCCCACCAAAGGCCTCGCGCTGCCGTTCCTGAGCTACGGTGGCTCGGCGTTGTTGTCGTCGTCGGTGGCGTTGGGGCTGGTGCTCGCCGTCGATCGCGACTCGGCGCTGGGCGGCGCCGGTGGCGAGGGCGCGGCATGAGGCTCTTGGTCGCCGGCGGCGGCACCGGAGGTCACCTCTTTCCTGGGGTGGCGGTGGCGGAGTGTTGGCTCGCCGCCGGCGAAGACCGCGCGGTGGCCTTCGCCGGCACGACGCGCGGCATGGAAGCGCGCGTGGTGCCGGAGCTGGGTCATCGGTTCTTCGCGGTGCGCGCCGGTGCGGTCGCCGGTGGCGGCTTGCTCGCGAAGCTCGCGTCGCTCGGTCAGGTGCTCTTGGGGATGCGCGATGCTGGCGTGGTGTTGCGCGATTTCGATCCGCACGTGGTGCTCGGTGTGGGTGGATACGCGTCGGTGCCGGTGATGCTGCGTTCGGTGTTGGCGCGACGGCCCACGGCGATCCAGGAACAGAACGCCGCTCCCGGCCTCGCCAACCGGTTGCTCGGTCCGTTGGTGAGACGGGTCTTCGTCTCGTTCGAGTCGAGCCTCGGCCATTTCCCCGCAGGGCGTGCGGTGCTGACCGGGAATCCCATCCGTTCCTCGGTGCTCGAGCGGCTCGACGAAACTCGTCGCCTGCGTGCCGCTCACGGCCGCAGCGCGGCCTTGAGCGTGCTGGTGGTGGGCGGCAGTCAGGGCTCGCGATTCTTGAACGAGCACGTGCCCGCGGCGATCGCCGAGTGGCTTAAGAAGCGCGCGTCGGCGACGGAGCTGCGCGTCGCGCCGGAGATCGTCCACCAGACGGGCGCCGCGGACGAGGCTTCGACCCGCGCGCGCTACCAGGAGCTCGGCCTCGCGGCTCAGGTGGTGCCGTTCATCCACGACATGGGCGCGGCCTACGGCGCTGCGGACCTGGTGGTGGCGCGCGCCGGTGCCGGAACGCTCTCCGAGCTGGCGGCGGTGGGCACGCCCGCGCTGCTGGTGCCGTATCCACTCGCAGGTGCGCATCAGGAGGCGAACGCTCGCGCCTACGAATCGCTGGGCGCAGCCGTGTGCGTGACGCAAACGGAAGCGACCGCCGCGCGGCTGGCCGACGAGATCGGCCGCCTCCTCGACGACAACGAGCGACGGCGCCGCATGGCCGCCGCGGCATTGGCGGTGGCACGTCCGCGTGCCGCCGAGCAGATCGCGCGAGCGTGCGCCGATCTCGCCGCCGCCGGGACGAGGTGAGCGATGTATCGCAAGGAGCATCGCATCCACTTCGTGGGAGTCGGCGGTAGTGGCATGAGCGGCATCGCCGAGGTGCTCGCCAACCTCGGCTATCGCGTGAGCGGCTCGGACCTCGCGGACAACGCGGTGACGCAGAGGCTCGCGAGCCTGGGCATCACGATCCACCAGGGCCACGACGCCAAGAACGTGGTCGCCGCCGAAGCGCAGGTGGTCGTGGTGTCGACGGCAGTGAAGCGCGACAACCCCGAGGTGATCGAAGCTCGCCGCCGCGGCATCCCGGTGATCCCGCGCGCCGAGATGCTGGCCGAGCTGATGCGCATGAAGTACGGCGTCGCCATCGCCGGTTCCCACGGCAAGACCACCACGACCTCGCTCACCGCCGCGGTGCTGCAAGCGGGCGGGCTCGATCCCACGGTGGTGATCGGCGGACGGCTCATGGGGCAGGGAACCGGCGCGCGCCTGGGCAAGGGCGAGTTCCTGGTGGCCGAGGCGGACGAGTCCGACGGCAGCTTCCTCCATCTCGCGCCGACCATCGCCGTGGTCACGAACATCGACCGCGAGCACATGGACCATCACCACACGATGGAGCGCTTGCGCGCCGCGTTCGTCACCTTCCTCAACAAGGTGCCGTTCTACGGGCTCACGATCCTCAACCTCGACCATCCCGCGGTGCAGAGCATCCTGCCGGAGATCGAGAAGCGCTGGGTCACGTACGGTTTCTCGGCGCAAGCCGACTACACCGCCAGCGACGTCCAGCTCGCTGCACGCCGCTCGAGCTTCGTGGTGCGCCGCCGCGGTGAGGAGCTGGGTGCCGTCACTCTCGGCCTCGCGGGTCTGCACAACGTCCAGAACTCGCTGGCGGTGGTAGCCATCGCCGACGAGCTGGGCGTTCCGTTCGCCGCCGTGAGGGATGCGCTCTCGTCGTTCCAGGGAATCGAGCGGCGCTTCCAGGTGCTGGGCGAGGAGCGGGGCGTGCTGGTGGTGGACGACTACGGCCATCACCCGGCCGAGATCCGCGCCACCCTCGAAGCGGCACGTTCCGGTTGGGAGCGGCGCATCGTGGTGGCGTTCCAGCCACACCGCTACACCCGCACCCGCGACCTGGCCGACGAGTTCCACGGCGCGTTCCACCAATCCGACGTTCTCGTCGTCACCTCCGTCTACGCCGCCAGCGAGGAAGCGATTCCGGGGGTGAGTGGCGAGACGCTGGCCGAGGGCGTCCGGCTCCACGGCCACCGCGACGTGCGCTACGCGAAGAGCCTCGACGACGTCCTCGACGTGCTCGCCGAGACGGTGCGCGACGGCGACATGGTGCTGACGCTCGGCGCGGGCTCGATCGGCGGCGTGGGGGCCAGGCTCCTCGAACGCCTGCGCGGAGAGGGATCGTGATCGATGAGTGCACGATCGAGCCTCGATCGCCACGGGTCGCGGCGGAGGGCGCATGGCTCAGCCTGATGCCGTCGTCGCGCCGCCCGCGCGCCTCGACGAGGCCCGCCGCAACGCGCTCGCTCGCGCGCTCCCCGCGCGGCTGCGCGCGCGGCTGCGCTTCGACGAGCGGCTCGCGCCCCACACCACCTGGAAGATCGGCGGTCCCGCCGACGTGTGGGTCGAGGTGCGTTCGGTGCACGAGCTGGCCGCGTTCCTGCGCGTCGCCGGCGTGCAGTGCGTGCCGGTTCGCATCTTGGGCGCCGGTTCGAACGTGCTGGTCGCCGACGAGGGCGCCGCGGGCGCGATCCTGGTCCTCGGCGGCGTCTTCGAGCGCGTGGTCGAGGAGCGCGCGGGCGCCCGCACGCTGCGCCTCGCCGTGGGGGCCGCCGTGCGGCTCACTGCGTTCGCGCGCCGGATCTCCAACGAAGGCTGGGCTGGGCTCGAGTTCGCCGTGGGCATCCCCAGCACCGTGGGAGGTGCCCTCGTGATGAATGCCGGCGCCCACGGCAGCGAGATGCGGGACTTCGTTCGCTGGGTGGAGATCGTCTCCGCCTCCGGCGAGCGCTCGCGCGTGCTGGCAGCGGACCTCGACTTCGGTTATCGCCGCACACGATTGCCGCGCGGCTCGGTGGTGACCCGGGTGGGTCTCGCGCTTCGCCGCGACGCGCCCGAGGCGATCCGCGAGCGCGTGCGCGCCCACCTCGATTACAGGAAGCGCACCCAGCCGCTCACCGAGCCGAGCTGCGGCTCGGTGTTCGTGAATCCACCCGGTGGCTCGGCGGGCCGGCTCGTCGAGGAAGCGGGTCTCAAGGGTCGGCGCGTGGGTGGCGCGGCGATCTCGACCAAGCACGCCAATTTCATCGTCAACGAAGGCGACGCCACGGCCGCGGACGTGGTGGCGCTGATCCGCGAGGCGCGCGCCCAGGTGCGCGCGCGCACCGGCATCGAGCTCGTTCCCGAGGTGAAGCCGTTCGGTGATTTCGCCGGCGGCGCGCCCTGGTGAACGCGAAGATCGAGCGAGGAACCGAAGCGATGGCACGGGTGGCGGTGTTGTTGGGCGGCATGAGCACCGAGCGCGAGGTGAGCCTGGTGACGGGTGAGGCCTTCACTGCGGCGGTCGCGCGTCTCGGCCACGAGGCGATTCGCATCGACGTCGGCGTCGATCTTGCTGCTCGGCTCGCCGACGCCCAGCCCGACGTCGCCCTAATCGGCCTGCACGGCAAGTTCGGCGAGGACGGCGCGGTGCAGGGGCTGCTCGAGGTGATGGGCATCCCGTACACGGGCTCGGGAGTGCTCGCGAGCGCCGTCGCCATGGACAAGGTGAGCAGCAAGCGGCTCTTCGAGAACGCCGGTATCCCCACGGCGCCGTTCGTGGTCCATCGCGCGGGCGAGCCGCTACCCACGCCGCCCGGCGGTTTCCCATGCATCGTGAAACCGGCGAGCGAGGGCTCGAGCGTGGGCGTGAGCCTGGTCCACACCGCCGCCGAGCTGCTGCCTTCGCTCTCGGTGGCGCATCGCTACGACGCCGTGGCGCTCGTCGAGCGCTACGTGAAGGGCCGCGAGATCCAGGTGGCGATCCTCGACGGTCGCGTGCTCGGCACCCTCGAGATCGTGCCCGAAGGCCACGAGCTCTACGACTACGAAACCAAGTACACGGCAGGGCTCGCCAAGCATCTCTGCCCGGCGCCGCTCGCCGACGCGGTGCGCCTACGCATCGAGGAGCTCGCGCGGCGTGCCAACGAGCTGCTCGGCTGCGAGGGCGCGACCCGCGTCGAGTTCCTGCTCGAGCACGATCGCGATCCCTGGATCCTCGAGATCAACACCTTGCCGGGAATGACGCCGACGAGCCTGGTGCCCGAGATCGCCGGCCATGCCGGGATCTCGTTCGACGAGCTGGTGACACGATTGCTGGCGAGCGCACGCCTCAAGATCCCGCGGGTCGGGAGTGGCGCATGAGCACCACGGCGATGCGCGTGCGTCGGCGCTCCCGAGCCTGGCTCGTGGCCGTCGGGGTGCTGCTGGTGATCGCGTCGGCGGTCGCCGGTTTCGGCTGGGCGCGGCTCGTCGATTCCGATGCGCTCGCGCTGCGCCGTCCGCTCATCCGCGGCAACCAGCGGCTCGGGGACGCGGAGATCGAACGTTACGCAGGGCTCGCCGGTCGCGAGAGCTGGATCCGGGTATCGCCGCAGCGGATCGAGAAGCGGCTCGCGTCCCATCCGTGGATCAAGCACGTCGAGGTCCGGCGTGCGTGGCCGCCTGCGCTCACGATCGACGTCGAAGAGCGCAGACCGGTGGCGTGGGTGCTCGACGAGCAGCCGTGGGCGATCGATGCCGACGCGCAGCCGCTGGCCGCGTGGAACCTCGACCAGGACTTCGATCTGCCGGTCATCACCGGCATCGACTCGGGCACTGGGGAGCCTGGCGACGCCGAGTGGACGCGTCTTCAGCTCGAACGCGCGGTGGCGATGCTCGATCACCTCGCGAGCCTCGAGGATCCGCCCGCCGTCGACGAGCTGCATCTCGGTCCCGACGCGCGCTGGTCGATCGTGACGCCCGCCGGGCGCGAGATCGTGCTGGGTCGGCGCGATCAGGCGACGGCGGCGTGGGAGCGGTATCGGCGGCTGATGCCGCAGATCGGGCAGGAATCGGAGCACGACGTGCTGCGCGTCGACGTATCCGATGCCGAGGATGCCTACGTGATGGTGGCCACACCGTCGGCGCGCGCCTCGGCGCGGAACCAAGGCTGAACGGAGGAGATCGAATGTCGAGACGGGACAACCAGATCGTGGGCCTGGACATCGGCACCACCAAGATCTGCGCGATCGTCGCCGAGCGGCGCGGCGACGCCGTCGAGGTGATCGGTGTGGGGGTGGCGCCGTGCGAAGGGCTCCGCAAGGGCGTGGTGGTGAACATCGAGGCCACCGTCGGCTCGATCCGCAAGGCGGTCGAGGAAGCGGAGAGCGTCGCCGCGTGCGAGATCGACGGCGCCTACATCGGCATCGCCGGGGGACACATCAAGGCGATCAACTGCCACGGCGCGATCCCACTCAAGAGCGGTGAGGTGCGGCCTCTCGACGTGCAGCGTGTCATCGAGGCCGCCACCACCGTGGCCATCCCGATCGATCGCGAGGTGATCCACACCATTCCGCAGGAGTTCGTGATCGATGGCGAGGAAGGCATCCGCGATCCCGTGGGCATGAACGGCGGTGTGCTGGAGGCGTGGGTGCACATCGTCACGGGTGCCGTGTCGGCGGCGCAGAACCTGGTCAAGTGCGCCAACAAGGCGGGCCTCACCGTGCACGACATCGTGCTCCAGCCGCTCGCCAGCGCCGAAGCGGTTCTCACCAAGGACGAGAAGGAGCTCGGCGTCGCGCTCATCGACATCGGTGGTGGCACCTCGGACCTGGCGATCTTCGCCGATGGCGCCATCAAGCACAGCTCGGTGCTGCAGCTCGCGGGCAGCCAGATCACGGGCGACGTGGCGCTCGGGCTGCGCACGCCGGTGAGCGAGGCCGAGCGCCTCAAGCTCAACTACGGCTGCGCTTTGGCGTCGATGGTGAACGACGACGAGGTCATCGAGGTGCCGAGCTTGGGTGGGCGGCGGCCGCGGGTGATCTCGCGCCACGCGCTCGCCGAGATCATCGAGATGCGCGTCGACGAGACGCTGCAGCTCGTCGAGAAGGAGATCAAGAAGGCTGGCCTCGCGGACGCGATCGCCTCGGGGATCGTGCTCACGGGTGGCACGGCGAATCTGGTGGGGTTGCCCGAGCTCGCCGAGCGCATCTTCGATCTGCCCGTGCGGCGCGGAGCGCCGCGCGAGATCGGTGGCCTCGGCGAGGTGGTGTCGAGCCCCAAGTACGCGACCGGCGTGGGGCTGGTGCTCACCGGTGCGCGCAACGGCCGCGAGAGCAAGTTCCGCATCCGCGACGAGAACATCTTCTCGCGCGTGACGATGCGGATGAAGGAGTGGTTCCAGGAGGCGTTGGTGTGAGGTGCATGGCGTGACGGGTGAGGAGTGAGGGCGGAGGGGACGGACCGATGACCACGTCCGGTGGCAGGGCATCACGAATCGAACGGAAAACCAGGGGAGGACAGATGGAGATGGCTTTCGAGCTCGCAAACGGGGAGAGTCGGCCGCAGGCCGTCATCAAGGTGGTGGGAGTCGGCGGCGGCGGCGGCAATGCGATCAACAACATGATCGCGCAAGGCCTCGCCGGCGTGGACTTCGTGGCGATCAACACCGACGCGCAGGCGCTCAAGCTCTCGCACGCGTCGATGCGGGTGGCGATCGGCGGTCGGCTCACCAAGAACATGGGGGCCGGTTCGAATCCCGACGTCGGTCGCGCGGCAGCCGAAGAGGATTGCGACGAGATCCGCGAGGCACTCCAAGGCTGCGACATGGTGTTCATCACCGCCGGGCTCGGCGGTGGAACTGGCACCGGCGCAGCACCGATCGTCGCGCAGTGCGCGCGTGACGTGGGCGCGCTCACGGTCGGCGTGGTCACCAAGCCCTTCCTCTTCGAGGGGCCGAAGCGGCGCAAGATCGCGGACCACGGGCTCAAGGAGCTCAAGCGCTGCGTCGACACCGTGATCACCATTCCCAACCAGCGGCTGGTGACGCTGGCGGGGGACGAGCTGGAGCTGCTCGATGCGTTCCGGATGGTCGACGACGTGCTCTATCAGGCGGTCAAGGGCATCGCTGACGTGATCACGGAGGTGGGTTACGTCAACGTCGACTTCCAGGACGTGCGCACGATCATGAGCGAGAAGGGCATGGCGCTCATGGGAAGCGGCATCGCCGACGGTCCGGACCGCGCCGCTCGCGCGGCACGCGCCGCCATCGAGAACCCGCTCCTCGAGGACGTCGACATGCACGGCGCCCGCGGGGTGCTGGTCAACATCACCACCTCGGGCGCCGTGAAGCTCGCCGAGGTGAACGCGGCGTGCAGCATCATCCAGGAATCGTCGCACGAGGACGCGACGGTGATTTGGGGTCAGGTCATCGATCCGTCGATGGAAGGGCGGATGCGCGTCACCGTGCTGGCCACCGGCTGTGGCGAGGACGAGCTCGAGGATCTGGCCGTGCGCGACGGGCGAGACGCCCGCCCAATGGCCACCGCCGTGGTCACCTCGATGCGCAGCGCGCCTCGCACCGAAGCGTCCGTAGCGCGCGAGCGCGAACGAGAGGTCGAGGTGCCCAAGCCGGCGGCGCGGCCGCTACGCCCCGTGGTCCCCGAGCCGCGCAGCTTCACGAGCGAGCCCGAGACCGTACGCGTGCAGGTGCAGCGCCCGGAACGCAAGCCTGACACCGACCGCTCGCGATCGTGGCTGACCGCGCCTGCGTCGAGCAGCGGCAGCGACCGAGGACTTACCCCCAGCGGGCGGATCTACGAGCGCGCCCAGGCATTTTACGAAGATGGGCGTCCGGGCTTCGACTCGGTCTCGCTGGATCAGCTCAACGGTTTCTACGGTGAAGAAGAAGATCCGATGGATACGCCCCCGTGGGCGCGTCCTCCCTCGAAGCACACCTGAGCCGTTGATTCGACGTCGCTCTTCTTCTCCTCTCCGCTTCCGTCCCCTGGTGCGCCTCGCCCCGGCGCCCAGGGGGCGGAAGCCCCTTTCGCCCGCCGTCAGGCAAGAAGGTTTTGACGCCCGGGCGCCAAGGCGCGTCCCCAAGTACCACGGCGTGACAGGTCTCGTGACGTCGACGCGGCACTCTCCTGCAGGAATCATTGTGGTTTTGGTCACGCAACGGGGCGGCGTTCGCCAGGCACGCCCCTTGCTCATGCCAGGATCGACGCAACGGAGCTGCTGAGGACGATCACCGGAGGATCCAACCATCACTCACGAACGACGCGAGCGATCGAGGCGACCATGAACCGCGACGACACCATCGACACCCAGGAGCTCGAGCAAATCCTGCGCGAGACCCGGACACCACTCGAGGCAAGTCGCGAGCTTCACTACCGGCCGCCCAAGTCGCCGCGCCCCGCTCCCTCACGCCCGTCGGTGTGGTGCCCGGGACGCGACGTGATCGCCGCCGCAGAGATGTTCGGTGCGTGTTTAGCGGTGCTCGCAAGTGGTCGAATTCCGGTGGTCGAAGAGCCGGAGTGCTGAGGCCCCGCGCGTCAACTCCTTCTCTCGGATCCCTTTCTCGTCTCGCCCCCGGCGGGAGGGGACGGTTGCTGCCGCCACCGTTCCCTCCCGCCACCCCTGT
>CAYVDO010000003.1:27812-57071 GCA_964450125.1 uncultured bacterium | reverse complement strand
GGCGCGACCTCGTGGCTTTCGAGCTGCGTCATCGCATCGTGCAACTGGGGGTCGAACTGCGTGCCCACCGACGAGAATGGCTCGACGCCGAACTTCGCCAACGTGTGCAAGACCTGATTGAGGGTGATCTTGACGCCCTCGGTGATCGACGCGACGTCGTTGGCGTGGGCGGCGGCACCCAACGCTCGTTCAAGATTGTCGATCGCCGGCAGCATCTCGCGAAGCAACTCCTCTTGCGCGTACTGCACGGCGTCGGCTTTGTCCTTCGCGGCGCGCCGCCGGAAGTTCTCGAAGTCGGCCTGGAGCCTCAGCCGCGCTTCGTAGTGCTTGTCACTCTCGGTCTTGGCGTCTTCGAGCTGCTTCTCGAGCTCCGCCACCCGACGCTCGAGCTGGACGAGGATCTTGGTGGGAAGCTTCTTTCCCTTCTTCTTGCCGGACTCGGCCTCTTCTGGTGGTTCCTTCTCGGTACTCGCATCGGCGCTGGGCTCCGCTGCCTCGCCGATTCCAGCGTCGCCGCGGCGGAGCTGCTCGAGGAACGCCTCGGCGAGCGCCGCCGCTTCCGTCGCTGCTTTCGACTTGTGCGCACCGTCGTCGGTTGCCGCAGCAATGGCCCCGCCGTCGGCACCGGGCACCCGATCAGCGCCCGAGGTTTGTTCCGCAGACGTCGGCGTGTCGCGATTGGCATCTCGTTCGGACAAGGGGACCTCTCTTCCCAGGATTGATTGCGTAGGGCGCTCGATCCCGTCCGAGCATCGTCCCGTCCGCACGTGGCGGACGGAGGTGGCGAAGCCGCTAGCGCGGCTCCAGAAGCCGGCTGATGAGCTGCGCCGTGTAATCGACCATCGGGATCACCCGCGAGTAGTCCAAGCGCGTCGGCCCGAGGATGCCGATCGACCCGATCACCTGGGCACCGCGGCGATACGGCGACGACACCACGACGAGATCGTCGACCCCCTGGATTCCCGCTTCCGAGCCGATCGACACGCACACCCCGCCTGCCACGCGCGCGCGATCGAGGATGTTCACGATGTTCTCACGGTCCTCGAGCGCTTCCATCAGCGCACGCACGCGTTCCGGCTCGGCGAACTCCCGATGTTCGAGCAAGCTCGACGTGCCCTCGACGAAGACCTCGCCTTGCCCGTCGTTCTCGAACACGCAACGGCTGACCTCGAGGATGCGCCGCGACGGGTCGTCGACCAGCTCGCGATCGCGCGCCAGCTCGTCGAGCAAGCACTCGCGGACCTGGTCGAGCGGCGCACCCGTCAAGCGCTGGCAGAGCAACTCCGCGAGCCGGCTGAGGCGAGCCTGCGCGACGTCCTCGTCGAGCCGCACCACGCGATTGACGATCACTCCCGTCGACGACACGAAGATCACCAAGATCTCTGCCGCGCGTAGCCGCACGAAGTCGACGTGTTGGAAGACAGCATCTCCCAGCACGGGCACCATCGCCATCCCTGGGCAACGTGAGAGCCGCGACAGCGCCCGCGAGGCATCCCGCAAGCACGCCGCCAAGCCGCCCTCCGAGCTCGCCGTCACCTGATTGAGCGAGTGCCGATCCGCGCGGCTCAGGGTGTAGTCGGCCATGCGGGTCTCGACGAACCAGCGAAACGCATGCTCGGTAGGGATGCGGCCGGCCGAGGTGTACGGGTGCGACAGAAAACCCGCTTCCTCGAGGTCCATCATCTCGTTGCGTACCGTGGCCGGGCTCACTTCGAGCGCGTGTGCCCGAGTCAGGGTTCGCGAGCCCACGGGCTCCCCGGAGGTGATGTATGTCTCGATGACCAGCTCGAGTACTCGCCGGCTCCGGGACGGCAGCTCGTCGATCGATCGCGGCGTACGAGTGGTGGAGTTCATGTTGGGGTCACGCGTCGGGCACGCGATCGACGCCTTTTGAGACGCGGTTGGTGTCAAGCTATCAGTCAGGATTTCGGAGTGTCAAGCAACTCCTGAAGCACAGGAGGCGCCGAAATCTCTGCGATTTCAATATCTTGAGATCACGACTTCGAAACGAACCCCGCCCGCACGGGGCACGGGACCGTCATCCTACTGCATTCCCAACGCCAACGTGGCGACCGCGCGACGCGCGCCGCGAGGGTCCCGCGCCGGCGTGAAACGCAGGTTTAACAATTGCCAGTCGCCGCCAGACACGGGTATGGTCGGCGCTGTATGGCGCGATCGATCAAGCGGATCTCGGAGCGCGAGAGTGCCGAGATCCAGCTCCTCGACACACTCGAAGGCGTCGCCCGCCAAGTGGGTGTGGAGGTGGTTCACGACCACATCCGGGCCGAGGGATTCATGTCCCGTGGTGGGTCCTGCCGGCTACGCGATCGCTGGATGATCCTCCTCGATCGCAAGATGGCTACGTCGGACAAGGTAGACCTGCTCGCCAACGAGCTGCGTCGCTGGCCGATCGACGGCGTGTTCGTGCCGCCGGCGGTCCGTCACCTACTCGAGCCGCGCTCCGCGACCTGACCGGGTGCACGGACGTGCTGAGCAGCACTCCGATTCATCGCCCCCCGACGATCGAATCCGTAGTCGTAGCATCTGCGCACGTGCGCGGCACGCGCTCGACGTGCTCCGCGAGCCGTACGCCGAGGAGCCGCGATGGGTGACCTCATCCTTGCGATCGATCAAGGTACGACCGGCACGCGCGTCATCGCGTACGATCGGCAGGCGCACCAAGTGGCGCAGTCGTATCGCGAATTCGCCCAGTACTACCCTCGCCCAGGCTGGGTAGAGCACGACGCCGAGGAGATCTGGGAGAGCACTCTCACCACGTTGCGCGAGTGCCTGGAGCGCGCCGACGCGGACCTCGCTCGGGTGCACGCGATCGGCATCACCAATCAGCGTGAGACCGTGGTGCTCTGGGATCGCGCCACGTCGCGACCGGTTCACCGCGCCATCGTGTGGCAATGCCGTCGCACGTCGGAGCTCTGCAACCAACTCAAGGCCGAGGGGCGCGAGCGACTCTTCCGCCGCAAGACTGGGCTCGTCCTCGACGCTTATTTCTCGGGCACCAAACTGCGCTGGATCTTCGAGCAGAATCCCGTTCTCGAAGCGCGCGCCAAGGCCGGCGAGCTGGCGGCTGGCACCATCGACTCGTGGCTGATCTGGAAGCTCACGGACGGCGCTACCCACGCCACCGACCCCACCAACGCGTCGCGTACGCTGCTCTACGACATACACGAGCGCGACTGGAGCGCGCCACTGCTGGACGTGCTGCGCGTTCCGCGCGCGATTCTTCCAGAGGTGCGCCGGTCGAGCGGCGACTTCGGGCGCGTCAGCGCCAAGCTCGGTCTCGGCGGCACTCCGCCCATCAGCGGTGTCGCCGGCGACCAGCAGGCGGCGCTTTACGGTCAGGGTGCCTGGTCGCCTGGCATGGGTAAAAACACTTACGGTACTGGCTGCTTCCTTCTCATGAACACCGGTGACGAGCTGGTGCACTCGAAGCGCGGCTTGCTCACGACGCTGGCCTGCGACGCCCAGGGGCGACCGGCATACGCGTTGGAAGGGTCGGTCTTCATCGCCGGCGCCGCGATGCAGTGGCTCCGCGACGAACTGGGCCTCATCGCCAGCGCCGCCGAGTCAGAGGAGCTGGCGCGCGCGGTCGAGGACACGGCGGGGGTGTACATGGTGCCCGCGTTCGTCGGACTGGGCGCACCGTACTGGGATATGGACGCCCGTGGTGCCTTGGTCGGGCTGACCCGCGGAGCGAACCGCAAGCACGTGGTGCGCGCCACGCTCGAGTCGCTCGCCTACCAGACCAAGGACGTTTGCGACGCGATGATCGCGGACGCTGGCCTGAATTTGAAGGAGCTGCGCGTCGACGGCGGAGCGTGCCGCAACGATTTCCTGATGCAGTTCCAGGCCGACATCCTCGGCGTCGCAGTGGACCGACCCAACGTGATCGAGACCACGGCGCTCGGGGCTGCGTTCCTCGCGGGCCTCGGCAGCGGATTTTGGTCGTCACCGAGCGAGGTCGCCGGGGTGCGCTCCACCGATCGGCGCTTCGAGCCGGCGATGGACGCCGTACGCGCAAGAGCGCTCTACGACGGCTGGAAGCAAGCGGTTGCACGAGTGCGCAGTGCCACGCCAGCAACCACTCGCAACTCGCGACCGAAGGCGGGGCGCGGCGGGAAGTCCACGTCCCGCGAGGCGAGCCGCAAGCCCACGCGACCGGCGGCGGCGACGCGCCGGACGCCACTCGCGCGGGCAGCCTCGAAGGCCGTCACGAAGGCCAAGCCCCGTAGCGGGAAACCCACCACCACCGGGAAACGCGGACGCAGGCGCTGACGTCACGGCCTTCGTCCCCGCCGATCCGCCCGCGCTCAGAAGATTCCCTTCAGCCAATCCCAGGCGCTGTCGTCACGCTCCTTGGGAGCAGCCGGCCGGGCGGTGCCCTCGGCGGCGCCGGTCCGCGGGCTGTGATTCGTGTTGCCTGCATCCTCGCCCTCGCCGCGGACGCGGTCGAGGAGCGTGGGATGAAGCGAGCACGTACGCGTGGGTTCGGTACCTTCGACGAACGGTAGACGCTGGGTGCGCGGACATGCGGCCGTTGCGAGCAAGCCCGTTTCCGGATCGATCTCCGCGAACGCGATGCCGCGCGGCGCTTCCAGCTCTTGCGCAGGCCACCACGAGGTGTGGGTGACGTAATCGACCCAGATCGGCAACGCGGCCTTGGCGCCCACCATCCCGACCGGCTGGTTGTCGTCGCGCCCCACCCAAACCACGACCACGCGTCCCGGCAGGTAACCCGCGAACCAAGCGTCGCGGAAGTCGTCGGTTGTGCCGGTCTTGCCCGCTGCCGGGCGATCCAGCCCCAGTCCTCGCGCAGACGCTCCGGTTCCAGTCCGAAGCACCTCCTCGAGCGTCCACGTCACCAGGTACGCGACATCCGGGTCCATGACCCGCGTCGCCCGCGGCCTCGTACGGGTGAGCACGCGGCCGTTGGCATCGACCACGGCACGCACCGTGGTGGGCTCGGTACGCATGCCACCCGACGCCAGCACGCCATAGGCCCGAGCCACGTCGAGCGGCGTGACCTCGGCGGCGCCAAGCGCCAGCGACGGCACGGCGGGCAGCTTGTCGCCGAAGCCGACCGCCGCGAGCTGCTTGCGTAACGCAGCCGTCCCGATCTGCTGCCAGATGCGGACCGCCGGCGTGTTGAGCGACGACGACAAGGCCTCGTGAAGTGGCACCATACCGTGGTATTCGCCGTCGTAGTTCGTCGGCCGCCAGGTCTGCCGGTCATAGCGGACGGTAATCTCGCGGTCCTCGACCTCACTGGCGAGCGTGGGATGGAAGTCGCCCTGGCCTGCAAGCGCGCAGGCATAGAGAAACGGCTTGAAGAGCGAGCCCGGCTGACGCCGGCTCTTCACGGCACGGTTGTACGGCGCGCTCCGATAGTCCCGCCCCCCCACCATGGCGCGTATCGAGCCGGTGTCCGGATCGAGCTCGATGAGCGCCGCCTGCAGCCGTGAGGGATCGCCTTCTGGGTGGTGCTCGTCGCGACGCTTCTCGAGCAACGCCACCCCTCCACTCACGGCACGCTCGGCCTCGTGTTGGAGAACGGGATCGAGCGTACTCATCACCCGCAGACCGGCGGCATTGAGCGTGTTGGTGGTGTACGTGGACTCGAGCTCGTCGCGGAGCAAGTCCACGAAGTAGGGCGCGCCTTCGGGTGGGCCTGGAACATACGATTGGCTCAGCGGCTCGCGAGCCGCACGCTCCGCTTCTTCGGTCGAGAGCCGATGCGTCTTCACCATCCGGTCGAGGACGACCGCGCGACGCTCGCGGGCGGCGTCGGGGTGACGGAATGGATCGTATCTGCCGGGCGAGCGGATCAACCCGCCGAGCATCGCGCACTCGCCGACGCTCAAATCCTCGACGGCCTTTCCGAAGTAGTAGCGCGCGGCCTCGCCCACACCGTAAACGCCCATCGCGCCACGCTGGCCGAGATAAATGGCGTTCAAGTAAACGCCGAGAATCTCGTCCTTGTCGTAGAGCGCTTCCAGCACCAGCGCCATCGCCGCCTCGCGGATCTTCCGCGTCAGCGTACGCTCGGGTGTGAGGAACAAGTTCTTCACCAACTGCTGGGTGATCGTGCTGCCGCCTTCCTGCACGGATCCGGAGCGCAGATTCGCAACCAGCGCACGTGCGATGCCGATGGGATCGACGCCGGCGTGGTCGAGAAAGCGCGTGTCCTCGGTGGCTACGATCGCGTTGACGAGCGCGCGTGGAACCTTGCCAACTTCCACCAGCTCGCGTTCTTCCCACACGCGTTCGAACAAACCGCTCACGACTTCCGGCTCCAGGACGTAGGGCGGCGCGAGCTTGCGATCGGCCACACTGACCTGAGTCACGCTTCCCTCGTCGAGAGCAAGCACCACGCGGTATGCAGGCAGCTTGCGATCGCCGTACGCGAGCGCACGTACCCCGATCTCGATGCGATCGGGTTGAACGTGGAACTGGCCGGCGTGAACCGGCGTGGTGTCGACGCGCCGATAGCCGGCGTTCACCAGACGATCGAGGATCTTGAATTGGGTGATGTCGAGCCCGCGGGCGAGCACGGGCGGATCGGCGTAGACGCGCGATGGCAGCCGAAAGCGCTGCCCCTCGAAACGCGCGAGGATGTCCTGCGAGATGACGAAGCCCCAAGCCAGCGCCAGCGCGGTGCCGTAGAGCACCACGTAAGGCACGTAGCGCCTGAGGGCGCTGCGACGCTTGTTCCTCCGCCAGAGCTCCGTCTGCTCCGTGGCGGGACGCTGGCCACGTCGGCGCCCCAACTCACGCGTCGATCTTGCTCGTCGCGATCGCGATGTCACGGGCTTGCCCGATATCAACCCGTCGGGAGCTCATTCCCGACGCTGGCTCCGCGCTGCGCCGAGCGCATGGCTCGGCTCGCTCCGAGCACCGCCCATTTCTGGGGCGCACGCCGCGCTCAGCGCGAGCCGCGGGAGCTCGGCGCGCCTCCCAGCTCCTTCAGCTTCTCGCGCGCCATGCGGGCCTCGTCCGTCGAGGGATAGGACTCGACCAGCTTGAGCAGCACCACGCGCGCGTCGCCGGTGTAGTTGAGGCTCGCGAAACAAAGGCCTTGCTTGAGCAGCGCGGCGGGCACCTTGTCACTCTTGGGATAGCTCTTGATGAGCTTGTCGTATGCGGGCAACGCCCACTCGAACTGGCGCTCGTTGTAGAACGACTCGCCGACGTAGAACTGGGCGTCGTCGGCGAGATCCTCCTCGGGGCGGCCGGCCAAATACGCGAGGAACGCGTTGCGAGCTTCCTTGTATCGTCCGGCCTGGTACGCGCCGTAGCCCGCCTGGAATTGCTGCGAGGGCGGCAGCGCGGCCGGCGAAACTGAAGCGATCGGGGCTGTGGGCGCGGGAGTGGGCGCGACCGGAACCGGAGGCGGCGACGCGGGCGGTGCAGACGTCGGTTGAGGTGTCGCAGTCACGGCCGTGGTCGCCGCCGAATCCGATGGTTTCACGCCGAGACGCGTCTCGAGCTCGATGACGCGGTTGCGGACCTCGAGGAGCTGCGCCATGACCTGCTCGTTGAACGCGTCGCTGAGCTGGTCGTCGAGACGCCCCCTCGGCGTCCGGCGCTCGTCCACTTGGCCGCGCAGCGCGCGCAGGTCCGCGTTGAGGCGCTCGGAGTCCGCGGAGAGATCGGCGTTGCGAGTGCGAACCTCTTGCAGCTCCTTGGATTGTGCTTGCCGCTCGGCTTCAAGCCGGTCGACGCGCATCAGCAACGAGGTGTACTCAGCCTTGCTGACGCAGCCCGCGAGCGCGCCGACCATCAGCAGGCCACCGCACGCATGAAGGGGTCGGCTGCGCCGAGAGGACGAGGCGTGAATCGACGTGGAGCTCACTTTGCGCTGGTTCATGACGCGGCGAGGATAGATGCTGCGGGAGGTGCTGTCAGCACGCGGCCATCGATGGCCGCGTGCACCACCGTAGGAGGCTCACTGGCCGAGCACGCGGAACTGGGCGCGACGATTCTTCGAGAACGCCGACTCGTCGTGGCCGACCACTGCCGGTAGCTCCTCGCCGTAGCTGATGGTCTCGATCCTGGACGAGGTGATTCCGAGCTGCACCAGATAGTTCTTGACCGCGTTGGCGCGCTTCTGGCCGAGCGCCATGTTGTACTCGTTGGTGCCGCGCTCGTCGGTGTGACCCTCGATCTCGACACGCAGCGACGGAGTGGATCGCAGCGTCTGATAGTTGTCCTGCAGCGTCGCGCGCGCGTCTGAGGAAAGCGTGGACGAATCGTAGTCGAAATAAATGCGGGCGAGCCCCGGTGGATCCATCGTGCCGCGTCCGGCGCCTTCGGTATCGAAGGGAGTCGACGAAACCATCGGCGGCGCCTTGTAGGGCTGCGAGGGAGTGGTCGAGATGGGCGGAGCCATGTCGGGCGGCTGGGGTGGCTGCTCCTTCGAGCATCCGCCCACGACCGCCAGCAACACCGCGCCTGCACAGCAGAGTCGCTTCACTTCGTCCCACAAGCTCATTCCGACATCTCCTCGACGACCTGCGTGGCCGTCCTCAGCGCCCGGCGGCGGCTTCCACCTCGGAAGCCATCGCTGTCGCCTTCTCTCGTCGTGTGACGTTGGCTGTCTTCCGAGCATCCGAGCGCTCACCGTCGTGCTCGTTCCGCTCTTGGTTTGCGTGCTGCATGAGTTAGCGGAGATGCGACGACCCCGTCAATGCAACGGCGTGCGTCCTGACCATTCCCTGACCGAAAAACCTCGACGTCGATGGCAGGCACGGCCATGGCGGCTCGTCACGGCGCACGTTGCATCGGTCCCCAATCGGGCTGTAAATCCATCGCGCGGCCATCGGTGAGGCGGACTGCCGTACCCCCCAGCGCCGACACCAGAAACAGATTGGATGACCCGCCGCCGCCAGAGCTGTAAACCAACGTCCGTCCGTCAGGCGACCAGCTCGGATGCTCGTCGGACCCGGGTCCGTTCGTAACCTTTCGGACTCCCGAACCATCAGCATTCATGACGTAGACGCGCCAGGGGCCGGGATTCGCCTCGAACGCGATCATGGTGCCGTCCGGCGAAAATCTCGGAGAACCGTGGTCCATGCCCATGCTCGAGACCTTCCGTTGACCCGAGCCGTCGGAATTCATCAAGTAGAGCTGCGGCCGGCCCGCGCGATCGGACGCGAACACGATTTGACTACCATCCGGCGACCACGACGGCGAAACGTCGAGCGCATCGCCCGAGGTGAGCTTGGTGAAACCGGAGCCATCGACGCCCATGATGCAGATGTTTCCGTCTTTGCTGAACGCGATTCGCCGGCCATCGGGCGAGAACGCACCGCCGGTGTTCAAACCGCCGCTCGCCAGCAATCTCGGGCGTCCGGTTGCAGCATCCTGACCCCAGAGGTCGGGCTTGAAATTGCGGTAGGACGTATAAAGGATCGAATCACCACTCGGTGACCAGTCCGGCATCATCGCCAGCTTGTCGTCGAAGGTGAGACGCGCGAGATTGCTGCCGTCGGTGTCGACGACGAAGATGTCTTTTCGACCGGCTCGACCGCGCGTCGACGAAAACACGATTCGCGTGCCGAAAGCCCCCATCTTCCCCGTGGTGGCTTCCAGCACACGATTCGCGAAGTCGTGAACGGCTGCAGCGAGCTGCGCCGGCGGGACTTGGTATTTGCGGCCCAAGGCCTGCTTCGCGTTCGGGACGTCGTGCAGCCGGAACTCGACGACGTAGGCGCCCCCGCTCTGCTCAGCGGTGGTCTTGACGAGGAAGTTGGCACCGAGCGTCCGCCACGCGGCAAAGTCGATCTCGCTGTCGACGACTGGCGCCGATTGCGGATCCTCGGCGTACGAAGCATCCGAGATCCATCGGAAAAAGCCGGAAAGCTCGAGATCGCGCACCAGCAAATCGTGCATTTTCTTGAGAACAGGATCGCCCGGCGAAAGCCCCGGCCCGACCTTCCACGCCGCATGGGCGAACGGCCAGGCCGCGCCGCCAGCCACGGTCACCTGCCACGTCGCGACCGGCTGATCGCCCCCCGTCCCTTGGCAATACGCCGCACCAGCGCGTAGGCAAACGAACACGGCCAGCAACCCTGCCACCCACCAGCGCTTCGACTCGAGTCGCAACACGGGCCGTCTCATCCAGAGGATCCCCCTTCGGCAACGAACTCGATGGCGCCCGCGAACGACCCCCGCTGCCAGCAAGCGGGCAGCGGGTCGAATGGCGCGGCTTTCTTGAGACCGGCGAGGACCGACTCGTCGAACAACCGATCGCCGCTCGAGGTGCCCACCGACTGACTGAGCAGTGTTCCATCTTTTGCGAGCTCGAGCTTGATGAGTGCGGTCAGACCCCGACGTTGATCGGGATAGTTCACGCTGGCACGCAACTTCTTGATGACTTCCGCACCGTATTGCGCCAGCGCGGCCTGACAAGCGTCCGCGGGCACGGAACCCGTCCCACCTTCGACCCCCCAGGTGACGCCCGTTTCCACACCCGCCTTCGCCGCCCGCGCCGCCATCTCCTGGATGCGCCTTTCCATCGAAGCGAGGTCGGAGGCGCTGGGGCGCTCGGGTGTCGTGTCCGCAGGCTTGGCGGGCTTGCTCGCGACGTCCTTCTGCGACGGCTCGGGTTTCTTGGTCTTGTCTGCGTCACTGGGCTTCGCGGGCTTCTCCGGCTTCTTGGGCTCGACGGGCTTCGAATCCTTCGGCTTTTCGACCTTCGCCTCTTGCCGCGGCTTCTCGGGTGGCTTCGGCTTTTCGACCTCTCTGTCTTTCGGCTTTTCCACCGGCTTGGGAGGCTTCTCTTCCCGGATGGGGACGGCGTCGGGTGCGGGCACGGGTGGCTTCACGGGTTCCGGCGGCTTGACCGGCTCCGGCGGCTTCACGGGCTGCGCCACCTCCGCCTGCTTGGGTTCGGGAGGTTTCGGCGCGGCCTGCGACGGCGCGACTGCCGGCTTCGTACCGGCGCCTTCGATCCCCTCGAGCACGTCCGGCGAGACCAGCATCCCGAACTGAGGCGGCGGCGAGAACGCCGCTTCGTTGCTCCGCGTGATGGCGAGCGCCGCGAGCGCCACCACGTGTAGGACGAACGAGATCGCCAGCGCCAGGCGAAGCCCACGCGGGATTCGCTCCTTGATCGCACGCGCTCGCGGGATCACTTGCGCTTCTCGCTCTTCGGTGCCGCGGGGGGCGCTGGGGATGGCGCCGTCGCCGTCACCAGCCCGACGCCCGTCACGCCCGCGTCCTTGAGCGCCGACATGAGCGACACGACCTTGCCGTAGTCGACCTTCTCGTCGCCGCGCAAGAACACGTCCTTCTTGGGATCGTTCTGACGCGCCGCACGCACGTACTCCACGAGCTCGTCGAGCGCCTTCGGATCTTCCTTCCGCAGCAGGTAATAGGCACCCTTCGGATCGATCGTGATGACGATCGGATCGCGGCTGTCGGTGGTCATGGGATCGGCCGGCTTGGTCTGCGGCAGATCCACCTTGACGCCTTGATTCAGATCCAGCATCGGCGCCGACACCATGAAGATGACGAGCAGCACCAACATCACGTCGACCAGCGGCGTGACGTTGATCTCCGCCATCTGCGCGCGGCCGCGAGCGGGGCTACGGCTGAGCTGGATCGACATGGTGGATCACGCCTGACGTGCGCGCGATTGGCGCTCGCTCGCTAGGAAGCGCGGGAGCGAAGCAAGAGGTTCACTCGCCGGAGATCGCGTCGCGCAACACCTGCCGCTGTGCGAGGTTCAGGAACTCGGTGCGAAACCCTTCCAGCTCACCTGCAAGGTACCCGATCTGGTTGTGAAACAGATTGTAGAAGAGGACGGCGGGGATGGCGGCAGCGAGGCCCGCGGCGGTGGCGATCAGCGCCTCGGCAATGCCCGGCGCGACGGCTTGCACCGTCGATGCCGCACCTGCGCTGATTCCCTGGAAAGCGCGAATGATGCCCAGCACGGTACCGAAGAGACCGATGAATGGCGTGGCGCTGGCAGTCGTTGCGAGAAGCCCGAGGCCGCGTTCCAGCTTGCGCACCTGCAAGCTGATCGAGGCGTCGAGGGCGCGTTCGACCGTCGTTAGCCCGACCACGCGAACCGCTTCCACCAACGACTGTTTGGCGGATGGCCCGCCGAGACTGCCGAGCGCCTTGAGCTCGCGATACCCCGCCCGAAACACCTCGGCCTCGAGGGCATGGCTGAAGCGCGGTGCCTGATCGTAGATCGAGCTCAGGCTGCGCGCCTCCCAGAAAACCTTGACGAACTCGACTCCCTGACTCCTGCTCGCGCGGATCTCGCGCCACTTCCAGATGATGACCGCCCAGCTCGCCACCGAGAACACGCACAACATGAGCATCACGAGCTTGGCGTCGAGACCGGCGTGACGCAGCAGGCTCACGATGCTCTGTCCGGCGGCGCCGGCGGCGATCACGAAAGTCGGTGGGTGCATGGAGGTGGGCTCGCCGCACGCCGTCGCACTACTGGACACGCGGGCGATGAGTTCGACGTGCCTTGGGGGATTTGCGGACCTTCTATGGATCGGCGGGGTGACGGGCCGATCGTGCCAGGGATTCGCACACTGGGCCGGCGAGACGGAAGACGCAACCCCGCGGCCAGCGCCGCCCCTCTACGCGCAGGATGATCGAAAGGCCTGGGCTCGTCAATGCGATCCTGGTGACTCCGCAACCGTTGGAGAACCGCAAGGGACGTACGGCATCCGCCGCCGGATCCGCCGCAATCCCAGAGACTTGGCGCCGTAACGCCGCTCGGCTGTACTTCGACGGTGATCGAGCGTGCGTCCCCTCGGGCCCACGGCCACTGCACCGCGGCGCTGCGTGGCGCATCGCACGATCGTGGTCGAGGGGCGGTTGACGACCACGAATCCGTGGATAAGATTCCTGGCACTCACCGCTTCGGAGTGCTAACAGGGGTCATTCGCGATCCGGCAAGCCCGCCGGACACGTCGGACACGAGTATCTGCGTGCCGGCTCGTCGGGCACGGCCCGGCAATCGCAACCATCGATTATCTGGACACTTACGCCAGGAGGAAGGAAGACATGGGAGCCAAGGACATTCAGTTTGGGCACGACTCGCGTGCCGCGGTGCTGCGCGGCGTCGCCGTGTTGGCCGAGGCCGTGAAAGCCACACTGGGACCGCGCGGTCGCGACGTCGTCATCGAGAAGTCGTGGGGCGCGCCGACGGTGACCAAGGACGGCGTGACGGTCGCCAAGGAGGTCGAGGTCGAGAACAAGTTCGAGAACCTGGGCGCCCAGCTCGTCAAGCAGGTCGCCAGCAAGACCAACGACGACGCCGGCGACGGCACCACCACTGCCACGGTGCTCGCTGAGGCGATCTTCCGCGAAGGGCTCAAGATCATCGCCGCGGGCGCCAACGCGATGGACGTGAAGCGCGGCATCGACAAGGCCGTGGAGGCAGCGATCGCGGAGCTGCGCAAGATCTCGAAGCCGACGAAGGATCCCAAGGAGATCGCACAGGTCGGCACCATCTCGGCGAACAACGACCCCGAGATCGGCAAGATGATCTCGGACGCGATGAAGCGCGTCGGCAAAGAAGGCGTCATCACGGTGGAGGAGGCCAAGGGCCTCGAGACCACGCTCGACGTCGTCGAAGGGATGCAGTTCGACCGCGGTTACCTGTCCTCGTACTTCGTCACCGACGGCGACACCATGGAGTGCGTGTTCCAGAACCCGTACATCCTCATCCACGAGAAGAAGATCTCGAACATGAAGGAGTTCCTGCCGCTTCTCGAGCAGATCGCGAAGCTCGGGAAGCCTCTGGTCGTGATCGCCGAGGACGTCGAGGGCGAGGCGCTCGCGACGCTCGTGGTCAACAAGATCCGCGGCACGCTGCAGATCGCGGCGGTGAAGGCGCCGGGCTTCGGCGATCGCCGCAAGGCCATGTTGCAGGACATCGCGATCCTCACCGGCGGCAACGTGATCGCCGAGGAGCTCGGGCTCAAGCTCGAGAACGTCACGGTGCAGGACCTCGGGCGCGCCAAGACGCTCAAGATCGACAAGGACAACACGACGATCGTGGGCGGCGCGGGAAGCAAGGATGCGATCGAGGGGCGGCTGGCTCAGATCCGCATGCAGATCCAGGAGACCACCTCCGACTACGACCGCGAGAAGCTCCAGGAACGCCTCGCCAAGCTGGTCGGCGGGGTCGCCGTGATCCACGTCGGCGCTCCCACCGAGATCGAGATGAAGGAAAAGAAGGCGCGGGTGGAGGATGCGCTCAACGCGACCCGCGCGGCGATCGAGGAAGGCATCGTACCGGGCGGTGGCGTCGCGCTCGTGCGCTGCATCGGTGCCGTGAAGAAGCTCAAGCTCGATGGCGACCAGCACTACGGCGTGGATATCCTCGCCAAGGCGATCGAGGAGCCAGCGCGGGCGATCGCGCGGAACGCTGGCGCCGATGCGCCAGTGGTGGTCGAGAACATCAAGAACGGGAAGGGCGGCTACGGCTACAACGCGCTCAAAGAGAAGTACGAGGATCTCGTCGAGGCTGGCGTGATCGATCCCACCAAAGTGGTTCGCGCCGCACTTCAGAACGCGGCGAGCGTGGCAGGTCTCCTGTTGACCACCGAGGTGACGGTGGTCGACAAGCCTGAGCCGGCGAAGGGCGGCGGCCATGCGGGCCACGGGCACAACCACGGTGGCATGGGCGGGATGGGTGGCATGGGCGGAATGGGCGGAATGGGTGGGATGGGCGGAATGGGTGGCATGGGCGGCATGGACGACATGGATTTCTGACCCACCGCCCGGCTCGTCACACCACGTACGGGCGCCTGATCTCGGTCAGGCGCCCGTTCTGTCTCCGGACGACGACGCCTTGCTCGGACGCGACATCCGACTTCGGGCCTCACCGCCTCCAGTGGATCCTGGGTAAGCTCTCCCGATCAGTCATCCCACCCTCGATCGACGTTCACGACGGCTCCCCCATGCGCCTCTACTGGATCCGCCACGGCGAGATGGAATTCCCCTCCGTCTCTGTGGTCGAGCACGAGATGATCGACCGCTTCTTCAACGCCGAGCACCAGGGCCCGCTCACGGCCCGCGGACGCGACGAGGCGCGTCGCGTCGCGAGTCACCTCACGAAGATTGGTGTCGACGCGATCTACGCGAGCCCGTTGCTACGCGCCCGCGAGACCGCCGACTTCACCGCACGAGCGCTCGCATTGCCCGTCCACGAGAACGACGACGTCGCCGAGAACCGATGCGGTCGGCTGGGCAGCACCTCGCGGGCCGCGCCCTTCCTCAGGACAGCGCAGCGCCTACCGCTTCCGGAACGTGCCCGTGCCGCGCTCGTGGGCAGCGTGCTGCTACCGATCTACTGGGCACGTTGGCTACGCGACGAGACCGAGGGCGGCGAGAGCCCGATGAACGTGGTCGAGCGGCTGGTGCGCTTTCTCGGTCATCTGCGCTCGAACCACGGCCCACGCGATTCAATTGCAATCTTCTCGCACGGCTACCTGATCTACTTCTTCGCGAATTTCTTGGCCGACCCGGCAACCCGCATCCGTAACTCGGTTCGGCGACCGTACATCCGAAACGGGTCGATCACGCAGGTCGAGGTCCACGCCTCGGGCCGTTATCAGATCATCGATTACGCGGAGCACGCCCATCTGCGGGCGCCGTAGAGACGTCCTCGCGACGTCTCGCGGCCATGGTGAGGCTCAGACGCGAAAAGGTGCCTCGACCACGTGCGTGACCGACAGCGGCGCGGCGAGCGGCACCGCGGCAAGCGTCGTCAGCTCGGCGAGCATCCGGTGCAAACGCCCGAAGTCGACTTCGACGGCGGGGGTCTCTTCGAGCAACGCCAGCGCTTCGAGCGCGCGATCCACGGCTTCCCCGAGCTGCTTGATCGCGTCCACGCGTGCAACCAGCTCAGCCTGCTTCGCGTTGGCTTGCACGAGCGATGTGAGGCGCTCGTCGGCCACCGACGCGCCGAGACCGTCGTTGAGATCGCGCAGCCGCGCCGTGAGCTCCCCCATGCGCCGCTTGGTTGCCGGCAACGCGTCGTCACCCACCAGGGCGAGCCCACGCGGGCTGATGCGTACGGCGCCCGCGAGCACCAACGCGTCGCCGTCGGCCACGCACGAACCCGTCACCTCGGCGCACAGCTCCTGGCAGCGGGCGTGCAGGTCTACCGTTTCCTCTTGCTCGACGTGGCGGATGGAATCCAACGCGATGTCTCCTGGAGCGGCGGAATGGGTAGGAGTGCGGTGCTCTCGATTCGGATCGGCTCAGCGATTCCCGGATGGCCAATTCTTCTGAACGCCACCCGCCTTCCACGTCATGTGGTCGAGCGCGAGGCCGTCGGCGAACGAGACCGTACCTTGCCCCTCGCACACCTGCAGCGACTTCGTCCCCTTCTGCAGCTCCCCGACGGTGACCACGCGCTGCCCGATGAAGACGTTGCTCGTATAGAGCGCGAACGCTGCGCGCATGTCGGTGAGCGTGGCGTCCCCGCGATTGTCGAACTCGACCACCAAGCAGTCCTGCTCCTTGACCACGGTGCCCGTCACTCCGAGCACCACGTGATCGGCGCCTTCGGTGGGGAGAAACTGATCGCCGAGCCCGACCTGCACCGGATCGGCCGACTTGAGCGGCGAAACGTCCCACGCCGCCTTGCTCCCGGAGCCGAAGCCACGTGATCGTCTGAGCGCACCGTGGGTCTCGACCTTCTTCTCGGGCGCGGTGCCGATGTAGATCAGCTCACGTCCGTTCACCACCGGTACGTTGTAGTAAACACCGCGTTCGTCGACCCATTGGTAGTCCGTGGGCGGTGGCGATGTGCCAACACTCAGCTTTCCGCCCGCATCCACCCACTTGTACATCTTCGCGTGCGCAGCGCTCGCCAGCGCGACACACAGCCCGACGAAGCACACCCACACCGCTACTCGCGACACCCGAGCACGGACCATCGACGTTCGCTGATCGGCCACGCAGCACCTCCGCGGCAACGACGCGACCGACTCGCCATCGGGTCCGTCGAAGCCGCGCGAGCATAGTTGCATCGGTTTCGGGGGGTCAACGCGATGCGCGCCCGTGCAGGGGTTCGCTTCGACCGCGCTACGCGACAGCGGATCCCCCTTCGACGTGCCCCGGGCCCTCCGCGCCCCGTGCGAGCTCAGCGCGAAACTGGACCACTACCCGTGCCCGTTCGCGACCGCATACCGGTGGAGGAAGACGGTACCGGGGCCCCACGAGAAATCGAGCACCTCCATCCATTCCAGCGCCATTCCGCGTACTCGCGGCGGCTGGGTGACCGTGACTACCCGCGCGCCGGGGCGGAGCTCGCGGCACTTGTCGTCGAAACGCGCGAGCGTGCCCTCGTCGAAGGTGGTGGTCGCGCAATAGACCACCGATGCCTCGCGCCAAGACACGTCGAAGAAGTCCTGCTGGCGAAACTCGCAACGCTTCATCGCCAACCCGCTGGAGATGGCGTTGGCCCGCTCCACGAAGGACGGCACCAGTTCGATGCCAATCGCACGGCAACCCGTGAGCTGCGTGGCGATCATGGAGAATCGGCCCGTGCCCGAGCCGAGCTCGAGAAGCGTGTCTTCGGCGCCGAGCGCGACGTGGGACAGGATCGTGCGCATCGCCCTCCAGGGCGTTTCGCCGTAGGCCAGGTTCACGCCGTGAGCGCCGCTCGGTCGCTCGGCGAGCGACGTGGCGAATGCACGTCCCAGCCCCCACGAGCGGGCGAGCGCGAGATCGATGCGCCACAGCCCATGCCGCCAGTAGTCCGTGAGCGCGCTCAGTCCATGCCTTCCTCGGCCGCCGACTCTGGTGGGGGCACGGGAGCCGCTGCGGGAGGGGGCGCGGGCGGCGGCGGTTCTGCAGCAGGCGCAGCAGCGCCTTTCTTCCCCTTCTTCGCGGGCGCTTTCGTCGCGGGTGCAGGCTTCGCCCCACTTTTCGTCCCCGGTGGCGGCGCCGCGGCGGCGTCGGCTTTGGCGCGACCGGTGTTGCCGACGACCTGCCCTCGGGGCACGAGCGGCAGCGGATCGATCTGCGAGCCGTTGCGCAGGATCTCGAAGTGCAGATGCGTACCGGTCGAGCGCCCCGTAGAGCCGAATCGGCCGATCACATCACCCTGCTTCACCTCGGTTCCGGCCGAGACGTGACGCCACACCATGTGCGCGTAGCGACTCGCGTAGCCGTTGGTGTGCTTGATCTCGATCCATTCACCGTAGGTCTCGCTGGTTTGGCTGAGCGTCACCACTCCGTCCGCCGTCGCGAAGACCGGGCCGATCAGATACTCGCCCTCGAAATCGATGCCCTTGTGCATGCGGGTCGTACCGAGCAACGTGCGCATGCCGAAGGTCGAGGTGATCCGTCCGTTCGCCGGCATGCGAAAACCGGCCGACGATACTTCCGGCGGCGCCGACTGGATCGGGATGTATCGATTGAGGACCGTACATCCCGAAGCGAGAACCACCACCGCCAACACCGCCGCCGCGCGAGCGCCGCCGCGCACACCACGCGGGACCGCGCGATCGAGCGCTGCACACGCGCGAGGACGACCAGGGGTTTGGATCATCGCTCGATGCGATAGGATCGGAAGTCGCTCACCGCGCGTAGCGACGAGCCGGCGAGATGGCCTCCATCATGCAACCTCACCTGCGCTCCGGACAACTTCGGATGATCGAGGGAGCACCACGCTCGTGAACGTGTTGCTGATCGGTGGAAGCGGATTCATCGGCTCGCACCTCAAGGACCGGCTGTCCGCCGTCGGGCACCGGGTACGATCGCTCGATCGCGTTCCAGAGCGCTTCCGTCCGGACCCGCCGAACGTCGAGCACCTCTACGGCGAGGTCGGCAACGAGGCCTTGCTCGACGACGCGCTGGTGGGAATCGACGCCGTGCTCCACTTGGCGTGGTGCACCGTTCCGAAGAGCGCCGAGGACGATCCCACCTTCGACATCCGCTCCAACCTGGAGCTCACCACCGAGATCCTGAAGGGCGTGCTGCGCCATCGCGTGCCCCACATGCTCTTCTTCTCGTCCGGCGGCACCGTCTACGGGCCGACGGAACGTGCACCGATCCCGGAGTCGCACGCAACCGAACCGATCTCCACCTACGGCGTCACCAAGCTCGCCGCCGAGAAGTACGTGGCGGTGTTCGCGCGGCGCCACGGCTTCCGTGCCACGATCTTGCGCTGCTCGAACCCGTACGGTGAGCGCCAGGACCCGCGCGGCGCGCAAGGCGCCATCACGGTCTTCTTGCACCGAGCCGCGCTGGGCGAGCCGATCCGAATCTGGGGTGACGGCGAGGTCGTGCGCGACTACGTCCACGTCGAGGACCTCGCCAGCGGCGTGATCGGCAGCCTCGAGCCCGACGACGAGCCGCTGCGCGTGTTCAACCTCGGCGCTGGCGTCGGCGCCAGCCTGAACGAGATCGTCGTCCAGGTGCGCGCTGCGGCAGGCGGCGAGGTGCGCGTGATCCACGAACCGCCGCGCCCCGTCGACGTGCCGTGGAACGTCCTCGACGTGCGCGCCGCCGCCCTACGCTTCGGCTACGCACCACGCGTGACGTTGGCGGAGGGCGTGCGGCGAACCTGGCGCTGGATCGCCGAGCTCGATCGACGCGCACACACCGGCTGATGGCACGCGGCGCTGTGTTCTTGGATCGGGACGGTGTCATCAACCGTCGGCGGGTCGGCGATTGGGTGCGCCGCCCCGAAGAGCTCGAACCGTTGCCGGGCGCGCTCGCCGCCATCGCACGCCTCACCTCCCATGGCGCGAGCCCGGTGGTGGTGACCAACCAGTCGGGGATCGGGCGTGGCGTCATGACCGCGGCCGAGGTCGAGCGGGTGCACGCCCATCTCCGCGACCTGGTCGCTCGAGCAGGCGGCATCCTGCGCGCCATCTACGTGTGCCCCCACGCACCGGACGCCGGATGCACGTGCCGCAAGCCGGGCCTCGCCCTCTTCGAGCGTGCGGCGCGCGAGCTGAGTCTCGATCTCAGCACCGCCGCCATGGTCGGTGATGCGCCGTCCGACATCGCCGCCGCCCGCGCCGGAGGGTTCGCACGCGCGTTGCTGGTGACGGACCCGGTCGACGGATATCCGAGCGACGCGCCACCGCCCGATCGTGCCTTCGCTTCGCTCTCCGATGCGGTCGAGTATTTGCTCACGCTCGACTGAGACCCGCGTGCGGCGAGGATCGCCGTCCCATCGTCTCGCCCGTCTCGGCGATGAGACAGCCACACGGGCGCACCCGAGAGCCTGCGTACCAGCGCCGAGACGGCGCCCTCGGGCTCCCCCACACTGAGCGCGGGCGAAACTCATTTTTCCTCACGATTTCCGAGAATTGCGCACTCCACCGCCGGGCCGCCGGGCTGGCATCGGCGTTGCCTTGGGAGCGGGTCACACCCCGCAACCCAGGAGGCGCACCCATGTACCAGGTCGAGCTGAAAGACGGTCGGATCCTCTCGATGAGCGCGCACGACGTGAAGACCTTCCGGCCGCTGATCCGCGCTTTCATGCTCGCTCGACCCGCGACATCCTCGAGCGCCGTCGATCGTTCGCACGCGCTCCGTCGCCACGCGCGCAACCTCGCTCACCGATGACACCCCGCGTTCGTTCGGCGTGAAATCGGTTCGCGTCGAGCGCCTGGCTCTCGAACCCGGCGGCGCCACCGCATCGCACGCGTCGCCATCCCGGAGGAAACGATGCCAACCGTCCGCAGGATCGACCGTCGCGTGCTCGCGGCACTCGCTTCGGGTCTTCTCACCCTCGGCTCCACTGCTTGCGGCGGCGAAGACGACGGCGAAGCTCTTCGCGTTCCCGACCTCACGCGGAGCTTCGGTGACGTGGCCTACGACTTCGTCACCCAACAGAGCGACGGTGGGCTCACCAAGATCGTGCTGCACTCCGACGGCCACCGTGCGGTGATGCTCATCCTGAAGGACGGCGTCGTCGATCGCGCGCAATCGGCGCGCGTGGTCGGCACGGTGCGTGACGCCGCCACGCTGCAAGCCGACGAGGGCCAGGTGAACGTCGACGGCAACGTCACCTTCGCCGACAACGAGGTGGTCAGCGCCAAGGGGTTCATCGTGGTGGCGGATCAGGAGATCGCGACCACGGAACTCGACGTCGGCGACCTGGTGTCGTTGCAGTATACGTTTCGCGCAGTCCTCGCCGGCACCGAGGACGCATCCGCGCTGGGATCGCTCCTCGATCCCGGCTGAAGCGCCACGGGCATCACCGGCGCGGGCTCTCGAGCGTCGCCTCGTCGGCGACGAGCCGAGCCCCGGCCCCGCCGAGCACGAGCCCGGGCAGCGCGAGCCAGCGGACGTCGTCGGGGACGATCTCGGACGTCCCTGGGCCGCGCGCGAGCGGGTAGTCCGCCGAAACCCGCTCGTTGTCGAGTCGATCGTGGAGCCGCACACGAACGCTGTCGAAGCCCTCGAGCGGTGGCAATCGCTCGGAGAACCAGATCTCGGTGCGAGCCCAGTGGGGCGGCCAGAGAATCCCCTGCCAGCGTGGCTCCTCGATGCAATCCGGCAGGGTGAGGTAACGACCGTCGTCGGCCACCAGATCGAGCGAGGCCGGTGCGATGAGCTGGCCGAACCCGCGCCGAAACGGTCCGAAGGTGCCACGCAGCGTGCCGTACACCACGATTCCGCAGTCCGGCAGCGACTGAACCACCTTGATGGTCGCGCCCAGCGACGGCGGCCGCCCCGACGACGCCACGGTGGTCGACAGCGCCAGCACCACGAACGCCAGCGTGAGCACGTTCACGGTGCCGAGCGCACGCCGTAGCGGGGATCGAGAACGGCGGGCGCCGGGCGTCGACATACGCACACCTTCGCTCGGCGCCGGCGCGACTGGCGAGGGGACCATCACGGCGCGGCAGTCGGTGCGTCTCGCGCGAATCGCTGGTCGCAGGGCCGTTGGCCTGGCATGCACCAGTGCAGTCGCCAGGACGTGGGAACTCGTCGGCGGGCACGGCTCGCCCTCGCTCGACTCCCTGGCACCGGAGGCTCACCTGCACCGCGGCCACGCGATTGGGGCTCACGATCCACGAGCGCGACTCGAGGCGCGTCGCCGCGGCGCGCCCTTCGGAGTGCCGCCAGCCCCTCGCGCCTGGAAAGCGTTGGGCACGAAACTGACGCACGACCGAATCGCTCCACCTTTCGGCGGATGTGCGAGAATCCGCCGGAATCGCGGGATCCTGCCGGATCGAGCGCGGCACACGAGGGTGAGCGAGTGGATCTCGAAGACGTCACCGAATCCACCGCTTCGCCCGAGGCGAGTACCGCGACAGCGCTTCACCCGGATCGCCGCAACGAACCCACGCCCTCTGCGTCCGAAAGCGCGGCGCCCGCCGAGGGCGCGGTACCGGCGCGCATCTATCCCGAGTATTCCGAGTACACCGCAGCCCAGGTGGAGACCGAGTCGTCGCGCCTGCGTAACCGCTTGCGCGCTCTCCAGATCCGATTGCAGTCGTGCGATCACACTCTCGGTCACGTTCTGGCCGCGTCACATCGCGCCGAATGCAGTGAAGCCGGCGGCGGCGAGGTGCTGGCACGCATCGCGGCGCTCGAGCTGGAACGGGTGGAGGACGCCACGCGGGGTCGGCGCAAGGCTCGCTCCTCGGAAGGGCTGCTCGCGGGCTTGCTGAGCGGAAGGCGCGGAGACGGAGGTCGGGCGCGCGACACCACCGAAGGCGACCTCAAGGTGCCAGAGCCCATCGATCGCGAGCTGGTCGAGCTGGCGCGGGCCGTCGCGAGCGATCCGCGCATCGCGGCGCTTCCCGACGAGGCGGTACGCGCCAGCCTCGCCAAGCGCGGCGAGCTCATGCTCGACGCGGGCGACATCGAGGGGCGCCTGCGGTTCCTGCGGCGGCGGGTGAATCCGACCACCCTCGAGCGCCCGCGGGCCTCGGGCGAGTTTCGCGAGCGCATCGCTGGCTCACCCGTGGCGACGGCCGGCACCGCGCTTCCGTCTTCCGTCGACGCTCGCGACGACGTTCATCGCCATGCGCCGGGGGACTTCGCCGAGCTCGTGGAAGCCATCGACGCGCGCTTGGATCGACGCCTCGGGGCGATCGCCGCGGCGATCGACGAGCTACGGCGCACGGTCGTCGAGCGCCCGCCCGCGACGGCCGGCGTGGCGGACGAAGAATTCCGCGCCGCGCACGCGGCCACCGCTGCGCGAATGGACCAGCTCGCCGCCGAGGTGGCGGAGGGCCTGACGACGCTCGAGAGCAGCCAGCGCACCCTCGCCGAGTCGATCGAAGGCCTGGTGCCGAAGCTCGAGGACGCGCAGCTCCGGGCGCTCGCGCTGGATGGCGAGCACCGCGCGCAGCGGCTGGAGGCGGCGGAACGCGAGCTCGCCACCGAGACCATGCGCAAGCAAGCCGCCGAGGCCGAGTTGGAGGTGACGCGCGCCCATCACGCCGCGCGCATCGAGGAGGAGGAGCTACGCATGCGCGTGGATGCGGCGCGCCATGCCCAGACGATGCGCGAGCAACAGGATGTGCACGAGAAGGCGTTGGAGCGAACCTTCGAGGATTCCCGGCTCAAGCAGCTCGAGCTGACACGCTCCCGCGAAGCCCGCACCAACGAGATCGAGCGCATGACACGGCTCCGCAATCGCGCGGAGAGCGCGGCCTCGGCGCGTCGCATTCGCGAGGCGCGGGAGCGACGTCGCAACACGCTGCTTTGGCTGTCGGTGATGATGGGTTTGGGATCGCTCGTGGTCGGGCTGTTGTGGTTCTCGGGGCTGCTCGGGGCCGCCTCGCACTACCTGCGCAACGCACACCCGAGCGCCACCGCGACGAGCACCGAGCCCGCGGCGCTGCCCCCGGCCGAACCCGCACGCGAGGGAGTCGGCCGCGCGCCTGGTCCAGGTCGCCGGTGAATCACCACGCGTGCGAGACTCGAAATTCGTAGAGACGCCGGACGCAGGAGGTGCCATGAAGCTCGAACGCATGCTCGAGATGTGCAAGCGAGATCAGTGGAAAGTGGGCGATCTCGACTGGAGCAAGCCGCCGCGCAAGCTCTCCAAATCGGACGAGATCGCGATCGTCCAGCTCTTCACCGACATGGCGGGGATCGAGCGCATGGCGGGCGCTCTCTTCGAGGAGCAGCGCCGCAAGACCGCTGATCCGGTGCTCGGCGAGATCTTCGCCACCTTCGTGACCGACGAGGTGCGCCACTCGCACGCGGCACAGATGCTCGCCGACTATTACGACGTCCACAAATACCAGGCGTACCAGCCGAATCCGGCGCTCACCCGCTTCTATCCTCACTTCGTCAACACCATCCGCTACCTCACGCCGGAGATCGCCACCGTCTACATCACCACCGGCGAGCTGATCCTCGACGTGGCGCTCTTGCGTTCGATCAACGACTACGTCGCCGACGACATGAGCCAGCAGGCGATGGATCTCATCAACCGCGACGAGTCGCGCCACATCGCCATCGACTTCCACATGACGGAGTACTACGCCTCGAAGGAGTACCTCGCGACGCTCGAGCATGCACCCAAGCAGAGCCTCGCCGAGCAAGCGCGGGCGTGGACGGCGTTCGCCGGCCTCTTTTACTACGCGCGACCCTTCTTCAAGAGCGTCTTCTTCGAGCCCATGGACCTCGTGGATCCATCGGGGCGGCGCATCAAGGAAGCGTTCAAGCGCATGCAGTTGCTGTCGCTCAAGGAAGGTGTCCTCGATCGGCCTTTCCCGCGCTTCCTCGATCGCATGCGCATCCTGTTCGAGCATCCGATCGCCGGCCCGATCCTCGGCCCGGCAATCGTGCGGCTGCTGGGGGTGGACCCACGTTTCATCGCCACGCTCTACGACCAGTCCGAAGCCGAGCATGCGCGCAAGATGAGCTTCGACGAGCTTGCCCAAGAGGCGCTCGCGCTCAAGTACGGCAATTGACAGCGCCGCGACGAATCTTCGTCGGCGACATCCAAGGCTGTCGGGACGAGCTCGAGCGCCTGCTCGAGCTCGTCGCATTTCGGCCGCGGCGCGACGAGCTTCATCCCGTCGGCGACTTGGTCAATCGCGGCCCAGACTCGCTGGGCGTGCTGCGCCTGCTCGCGAGCGTCGATGCAGGCGGAGTCCTCGGAAATCACGACGCCCACCTGCTGCGCGTGGCCGCAGGAGAACGACCGCCTGGCCCGCGCGATACCTTCCACGACGTCCTGGAGGCCGACGATCGCGACTCGCTCTTGGCATGGCTCGGCGCACGCCCCGTGTTGCGCGAATGGAGCGACGTGATCTTGGTCCACGCAGGTCTTCATCCCGCATGGACGCGCGGCGGCCCCACCCCTGGCGTGCTGGAGCGTCGTTTCGATCGGGCGGTTGCCGGCGCAACCGCCGATCGCGACCGCCACTTCGCCATCACCGTTCGCTACTGCGCCCAGGACGGCCGCCGGCCCGACAGCGACTGGCCCGAGCCAGGCGAGCCTTATCGCCCGTGGTTCGATTTCTTACCGAGTCACGAACGCGAGCGACCGACGGTGGTGTTCGGCCACTGGGCTCGGCTCGGCCTCGTCGCTCGCCCGCATCTGCGCGGCCTCGACACCGGCTGCGTGTGGGGCAAGCGCCTCACGGCGTGGATCGCCGAGGAAGATCGACTCGTGAGCGTCGCGGCGCGGCGCACCTATTCCGTGCACCGCGCGTGAGCGGTGCGCCCTTCGCTCAACTGCGCAGCGCGGCCAACGCGATGCCGGGGATCTTCGCGATCGACGGCTTCGCTTCGTACGCCGCGAGCTTACGTCCAAGCTCGGCGCCACCTTTGTGGGTGACGAACCACGGTGGCTTCGGCGTCATCGTGAACGGTCCGCGGATCACCGTCTTCTGTGGGCGATGGAACATGAGCGCGTTGTGCACCACGCCGATGCCGCTGCGCACATCTTCGAGGGTGTGACCGGGGAAAGCCCCCCAGGTGGTCCACACCAGCCCGTACGCCAGCGCTGCCCAGTGGTTGATCGCGACGGTGCCGTAGCGCAGCTCCGCCACCGCCTGATCGAAGGCAGCGTCCGCCGCGGGATCCGCGAGGGTCTTGGGGCTCGCCACGATCGAGCACGAAAGCGTGCCCCACAGTGTGTCGTTGGCGAAGCTCGTCACCTTGCGCAAGAAATCGACGGTGTCGCTCGCCGGAAGCGGCGCTTCCGCCAGCACGGAGCACCACGCCTCGGTGGTGAACGCCGGATCGTCGCGATTCGCAGGGTCCACGCCGGTCACCAGGGTCCAGGGCAGACGCGCTCCGGCGCCCTGACCGAGCCGCTCGGCCTCAGGGTGCGCCGACACGAACTTCTGGTAGCGGCTCTCGGAGCCCGGATAATACGCCAGCCGCGGCGGCAGCGCCCCGAGGACCTGGCGCAACCGCGCCAAGAACGCTTCACGCTGCGGCCAACCCGCGTGCGTGACCAGCACCTTCGCCGCATTGCAGTTGTGGGACGCGTTGTTGCCGAGCATGGTCGCGACGTTTTCGGCGTGGAACGTGAGCTCGGCCTCGCTCCACTCGCCGGGAACGAGAATCACCGGCGTCACACAGCCGAGCTCGCTGGTGAAGCGCTTGGCCACGCGCGGCGTGCCCGCCTTCTTCGCGGCGTCCTGCTCGGCGCCCGGCTTGCCCCACACGATGAGGTCGTGGACCCGGTCCGAGCCGGTCATGTGGATCTCGTCCACGCCCGGATGGTGCACCAGAAAGTCACCCTCGTCGGCTTCGCCGTAGACGACGCGCAGATAGCCCTCGTCGATCAGCGGCTGGAAGCCTCTCTCGACGAACGGACCGGTGTAGTCGTTCACCGGATTCATCTTGAGCACACACACCTGATTCTCGACGAAGAGCTTGTAGAGCACGTCCATCGGGCCGATGCTCGCGACGTTCCCGGCTCCCAGCACCAGCGCGACCTTGCCGGTGTCGGCGACGTCACCCTGCTGGTAAGTCCAGGCCATCCCGCCGATCACCTCGTCGCGCGCCACTCCCGGCTCCATCCAGATTTCGGCAGAGAGCTTGGGGAAGAGCATCGGATCGACCGGCTCGCGCGGGAACACCTTCGCGATCACCTGGCCGTCGGGGCGAAGTGCGAGCTGCTGAGCCTGAAGCCGAGGACGACCGTGCTTGCGGATCTCGTCGAGCACGATCGCGAGCAGCCGGAGATTGCGGATCGTGGTCACTGGGCCGCCCAACCAGTTCTCGGCGGCGGCAGGATCGCCGTCGCCGAGGCCCTTGGCCCGATTGGCGGCGGCGACGAGCCCGTCACTGGTCTCGGCGGTGGCCTTGAGACAGCGCTTCAGCAAATCGATGCGAGCGGCCACACCCAGCCGAGCCCAGCGCCCCTTGCCGTCCTGGAGCACGGAAACGGCGCGATGCAGCTCGTCCTTGGGCGTCGGCTTGATGGTTGCCATGGGTCCCTCGTCGCGTCGTGTGCGCGGTACGGGCTCGCGCTCGGCGGCGCGAGGCAGCCATCGAGTGTAACCCGAGTACCGCTCGCCTCAGCGTCCGATGCGATAGCGCAGGTAGCCCGGCAGCAAGCGCGGATGAGTGACCAGCGCCCGAACCAGCGCGAGCTGATCGAAGTAGACGGCGCGCTCGATGCCGAGCCCGCCTTCCAGCCGAAAGCGGTCGACGGCGCGAATCGCCACGGTGTCGTGCCCGATCGGCAGCACCATCTGCCACTCGATGAACACGATCCGGTCGTCTCCGCTCGCGCGCTCCACCACCCCGTGCAGTCCGCGCAGCCACGTGAAGAGCCGCCGGAAGTCCGCGAGCGCGGCAGCGCGTCCCCGAATCGGCGGGCGATGGGGCTGAAAGAGCACCACGTCGGGATGGAGCAGCGCGACAAGCCGCTCGGGAGTGGGATTGCGCCACGCCTCCGCGAACGCACGCGCGAGAGCCGGGTGCTGTGACGGAGCGACGCTCTTCATCCCCGGCTCAGTGGCGGATGGAAGCCGAAAAGCGATTCAACACCACCACGCCAGCAACGATGAGCGCGATACCCAGCAACGCGGGGACATCGAGCTTCTGGCCGTAAACGAGCCACGACACGAATGCGATGAGCGCGATGCCCACGCCCGACCAGATCGCGTACGCCACGGCCACCGGGATCGTGCGCAGCGTGAGCGACAGGAAGTAGAACGCGGACGCGTATCCGACCCCGACCACGAGCGACGGGCCGAGTCGCGTGAATCCCGCGCTCGCCTTGAGGGCCGACGTCCCGGCGACCTCGCTGACGATGGCGATCCCGAGGTAGACCCACGGGCTCACGTCACTCCTCCGCGGTCGCCGCGCGCCGGCGCCGAAGGGCGCCCCGGCACCGACCCCACCTCCAGCTTGAGGGCGGCGAGGGACAGGTTGATGTCCACCAGGAAGAATCCGAGTGCCGCGATCAGCGCCAGCGACGAGCCGACGAACAGTGCCACGATGGCCAGGGCCAACTCGAGGTGCGCGACCGCGCTCACGAAGAGCGTGATGACCAGCGTCGCAGCGAAGAGCACACTCGCCGCCGCGCAAGCGATGCTCGCGCGCACGATACCGGCGCGACGCATGAGGATGCGGAGTTGGCGCGCCACGCTGTCGCTCTGCGCTCCCTCGACGGTGCGCAGCTCGACCGTGAGCAGCCGGGCACGGTCGATGACTCGCCCGAAGCGGTTGGTCATCGAGAGCAAGAGGAGCCCGACCCCCGACACCAGGATCACGGGCCCCACGGCGAACTGAAGGATCGGGACGAGCTGCTCGAGCGTCATGCGCGGAGGGTATCCCTGCCGGCGAGCGAGCGGAATCACACGGGTCGCTGGGCCTCGCACTGCCAGCAGCGCACGAAGCTGGCCTCGATCTGCTCGCCGCAGCGCGGACAAGTCCACGGCGGTCCCAGCGGATCGGGAGCCTCGCGCACCACGGCGAGCAGGAGTCGAGCACGTGCTGCGTCCGCTTCGCTCTCGACCCACAGCTCGGGCCAGGTCTCGGTCCAGGGGAGCTCGCCCAGCGCGGCGATCTTGAACTCGTTGCGGACCGCGCTAGCGATGCCGTACGTCGCGAGGTGATCTTGCGCCAACTTGATCTCCGCGAGAGTCTGGGCGCTCAGGACGCGAATCAAGTGTGTCGATCTTTCCGCCTGCAGAATGGAGCCCGAGCCAGCGGCGAGGCAACGAGCATAGCGAGTGGACTCGGGAGTGGATCGCGGCGCGGATTGGCCACGGCGGGCGGGGGGCTTGAAAAGCCACCCGAGGAAACATCGACAGGCGCGCCAGAAACGCCCGTGCGAGGCTGGCGCGCCGG
>CAYVDO010000003.1:0-27802 GCA_964450125.1 uncultured bacterium | reverse complement strand
ACTCCCCCCGGCGGAAACTTCGACTGGGGCGCCTGCCGCGGGGGGGCGAGTGGGGCGCGCCTGCTAACCGAAAAGCGACTGGATCGCACGCATCGCCTGGCCGAGGTAGTGGTAGGGCGGCGTCTTGCTGGCGTCGCTTTTCGGCTCGTAGGGACCGGTGAGATACGGCACGTACATCGAGCGCCGCAGGCTCGCGAGGCCGGTGGCTTGCGACTGTGCCACGCGATGCCAGGTGCGCCCGTCGTGAACGGTGAGATCGCCCGGCTGGGTCTCGACACAGATCTCGCTGGGATCGGCGTCGTGGCTCACGAAGTAGACCTTGCGGAAGCAGGTATCCCAGAAACCCTGCGTGTGGCTGCCCGGGATGATGCGCAAGCCACCATTGGCCGCGTCGCACGCGTCCAGGTGCAACCCCACGTTGAGCATGCGCACCGGCATCCGGCCGTAGAAGACGTCGCGTAAGCCGTCGGTGTGCCAGCCGAGCCGTTTGTAGATCGAGCCCCGCACGTTCAGGTAACGATTGACGACCACACCGTCTTTCTCCGCGTCTCCGACGCGCGCGTTCTCGCCCACCAGCTTGCGGATCGGCTCGAAGCGTGGGTCGTGGACGAAGCTACGTATTTCGTCGGAGAAAGTCGACGAGAACGTGAAGCGTTGGATCCAAGGCTCGCCCTTCTCGTTCTTGCCGAAAAAGATCGGAATGCCGTTCACGTGGGTGCGGCGCTCGGCGAGCCACTGGCGCTCGATGCGCTCCAGCTCGCGGGTGAGCATCCCGATCTCGTCGCGGCTCGCGACCTGGTCGAACACCAGGAAGCCGTGGGTGTCGAGGAAGGCGCGCTGCTCCGGCGTGATCTCCGTGCCCAGTCGAAAGCGCGTGGTCACGGGAAGCGTCGACCGTCCATTCGGAGCGGGATCCGAGGCGAGAGCTTCGATCTTAGTCATCGGTGTTGCTCCGGGAAGGGTTGCGGCGCGCCGAGGTGCGCGCGTGTGGGGTTCGGGCGACCTCGAAGAGCCTGAGCGCGATCTCCACGAGATGATCTTCGATGACGAGCCGTGCGGCGTCGCGCTTGGCGCCGCCGCCTGCGACCAGCGCCAGCTCACGCGGGGACGTGAGCCCGTAGCGGATGGCCAGGTGAGTGAGGCTCTGCACCATGAGCCGCAGCTCGGCCGCCGGACGGCCGAGAACGGGTTCGAGTCCCTGGGAAATGCGCGCGAGGAACGGTAGCTGCCGGGTCTCGCGCCAGCGCGGATCGACCTCACCGGTGTCGACCACGGTGCGCATCATGAGCTGGATCTGCGGGCGGTGAGCGCACACGAAGCGGAAGCCGGCGCGCACCACGCGGTCGACCAAATCGGCCAGGTCGCCGCCCGTGGCGAGCGCGTCGTCGAGCTCGCGTTCCAGCGGATCGAGCTCGGCGTACATCGCTGCGATCGCGGCCTGGTAGAGCGCATCCTTGTTGCCGAAGTAGTGATGCACGAGCCCGAGGCTCACGCCCGCATCGCGCGCCACGTCGCGGATCGACGTGCCGTCGACGCCGTGCGCGGCGAACAGCACCGACGCCGCCTCCAGCACCTTGCGCCGAGTCGCCTCGGCATCCGCATTCACCGGTCGCGCCACGATCTCATCCTCTTCATTCGAACGCATCATTAATTAATCGATCGTTCGATTCATTGTCAAGCGCCACGCGTGGAGATCGGCCGCAACCTCGCGAATGCCTTGCTTCGGTGCCGCCGTGTCGGCATGGGGCGACCTCTCGGCGAGCGCGTCATCGATCGCGGTTCGGGTGAGGTCGAGCTTCGGGTGAGCGAGCATGGTCGGGTACGCTGACCGCACCGGGAGGTGCTCGATGCGTCGAGCTCGAAACACGCGTTCGCTCGCAGCGGTGTTCACAAACATCGCGCTGGCAGCCGTTCCCACTTGCGCCGCCGGGGCCGCTGCGGCCACGACGGTTGAGGTCTTCTCGGACGGTTTCGAGCGCGGGAGCGCCGATGCGTGGGATTCCGTCCTGGGCGCATCGGAGTCTCTGATCTTGACCCTCAAGGCCGACGGCGGTGCTGCGAGCAACGCGGTGGTCTCGCTGGGCGTGCCGTTTCGCCCCGGCCGGCTCGACGATGCCGCGCGAATCGTGGTCCGCGACGCGCAAGGCGACGAGGTCGCGACCCACTCCGAGGTGCTCGCCGTCTGGCCGCTCGACGGCTCGCTGCGCTCGGCGCTGGTGGCCTTCCGCGCGACCCTCGCCGTGAACCAGCAGCAGAGCTACACCCTGACCTGGGGAGCGCCGCGCACGCTGAGCTCACCCCCGCTCGCCGCGAATCCCGATGGGCCGGTCGCGGCGACGCTCGATGCACGCTGGTACGCGCGTGCGCTCGCCACCGGGCACCAGGTGGCGCTCGCCGACAGCACCGCATTCCCCGGCTGGGAGTCCGAGATCGAGGACGCGCTGGCGACGATGAACCCGCCCTGGACGTCCTACGGCGTGAGCTGCGGCTCGACCAGCCAGGACCGCACCTACTACGACGGGCCGCACGCGCTCTACCAACGCTTCACCCACCGTGGCGGCTACGCTGCGTTTCGGCGCGCGCGCCAGGAAGCGGTGTGGTACCGGGTCAACGCGCTCGACTGGTACGACGGCAACACGGTCGCGCTCTACACCTGCGCCAGCGGTTGGAATCCCGCGATCCCGATGGACTGGGGAGTCATGCGCCGCATGCTCGGCCAGGGGATGCTCGACGATTACCTGCTCACCGGTGACTCGGCTGCGCTTGCCGCGGTGCGCGGGATCGGGGAGGCGTTCCGGCAGAACCTCACCGCGCTCACCACCGGCCCCGAGATCACGGTGAAGGTCACCGAGCGCAACATGGCCTGGCCGATGATGGGGCTCGCGTCCTACTACGCGGTCGAGTCGACCGCCCAGGTGCTCGCCGCGCTCGACACGCTGGTGGACATGACGGTCGCGTGGCAGGCGCAAGGCACCAGCGGTGCGTTCGAGCACGACATCGAGCGTCCCGACCCGGCCGAGTGCGGCAATGGGCCGAACGGTGCCTCGCCGTTCATGACGTCGCTGCTCGTCGACGGGCTCATGGACACGTCCTTCCTGACCGCCGATCCCGCCATCGGTCCGGTGATCGTCGCCGCTGCCGAGTGGTATCGCGACGATGCCATCACCACCGACGGGATCGCTTTCCAGTACCTCTGGAATTGCCTGGACACCGACTACGACGACTCCAGCACCGCGGACTTGAACATCCTGATCTCGCACGTGTTCGGCGCAGCGTTTCTCGTGTCGGGCGACCCAAGCTGGCTCACGTTCGGCGACACCATGGCGAACCACGGCATCGCGGCGATGTACGCGGGCGCGCCCAAGCAATGGAGCCAGTCGGCACGGACGTTCATGAAGTACATGGGCTACCGCGCCCTCCACCTCGCGCCCTGACACGGGCGGCACGAAGGAGCGTGCCCCTCCAGAGAGCGCATACGGCCCCGGGCGTTCGGTTGGTGGGGTATTCGACCGCCACCCGCGCATTGCGGCGGCATCGCGCGCGAACCCGATGATCGCTGGGTCCGACGATCGCTCGATCGCGACCGTTCCGTTGGGGGGGACTCGAAGCGTGCCAAGCCGATCCGCTCGTTCGTCGCCTGCCTGGCTTCGCGCCTCGCGCCGCGCACGCGAATCTCGCCGACTTCGCGGGTGGCACCCTCGTGATTCAGGGCCTCACCGCCGTTCCCGTAGCCTCGGGCTCGAACGCGGTGCTGGACATCGCCTTGCTCGCTGCCTTCGGCTTCGCGGGAGCGGGAGCGCGCTCATCGACGTAGTTCCGGTGCGCAGCGGAAAGGTGACCGTGAGCTTCTTTCTCCCCAGTCCCGTCGAGTACCTCACCGTCGCCAGCGGTACCGTGGTGGTGCCGAGCGACGCGAACGGCCAGTACACGGCCAGCGCAGGCATGGGCTACGTCCGCTCCTCCTCGCTGCAAACCATTCCCGACTGCGTCGCCCAAGTCGACGCTCGCTATCCAGGACTCGCCTACCTGCTCGCCGGCGAGAGTGCGGTAACCGACGTGATCGGGACCGGCAGCGCCCTTCAATCCACCGCCAGGTCGCCTGATCGCGGACGTCTGCGTCGCTGGCATCCCGGAGGCGCCTGCAAGGTCGGAGGGGGCCTACGACCTGACACCTGCCGGTACACGCCGGACTGCGCCGGCGGGTACGCGCTCGCGGGGATCCGCCGGCCTCAGCCCGCGGGTTGCCATCCCATGCCGAGCTTCGATGGGCAGAACTACGACCAGCACGCAGCGCGCATGCTTCGGGGGGCTGCTCCGGCTGACGGTGCCCGCAGCTCGGTTCGCGGGGCAGCGCACCGTGCATTCCGCCGCGAATCCGAGGGACCGATCGGGAAGGATCGCGCCCGAGGCGCGAAGCGCACGGCACGACTGACGCAGGCCGGGAGGCGGATCGCGCTCCGCTTGCGGATCGGTCGGCGTCTCCCCATCTTGGCGAGCCGTGAACGCCACCCCATCCCGGTGCCCTCCAGGCGATCTCTCCGTCGAGGTCGCGACCTCACTCCGCGACGTGGACGCGGCCGAATGGGACGCGCTCGCCGGTGCAGACGATCCATTCGTCGAGCACGCGTTTCTCTCGGCCCTGGAAACGAGCGGCAGCGTCGGCCGCGGTACGGGCTGGGACCCGCTCCACGTGCTGGTGCGGCGCGGCGGGCATCTGGTGGGTGCTGCGCCGCTCTACGCCAAGAGCCACAGCTACGGCGAGTACATCTTCGATTGGGGCTGGGCCTCCGCAGCACAGCGCGCTGGCATCCGCTACTACCCCAAGCTCCTCTCCGCCGTGCCGTTCACGCCTGCGACGGGGCGACGGCTGTTGGTGGCGAACGACGCCACGCAGGGCGTCGTCGTGGATGCGCTCGTGGACGGGATCCACGCGCTGGCGGAGCAGATCCGCGCGTCGTCGATTCACTGGCTCTTCCTCACCGCTCACGAGCACACCGCGCTCGCCGCACGTCCCGAGTGCCTGGCGCGGCTCACGTACCAGTTCCATTGGTCGAATCCCGGATACGCGAGCTTCGACGATTACCTCGGATCGATGCGCTCGGCAGCGCGCAAGGAAGTCCGCCGCGAGCGGCGCAAGGCGGCTGAATCGGGGCTCGACATCCGCACCAAGCTCGGCACCGAGCTCACCAGCGCCGAGTGGCAGGCGCTCTTCCGCTTCTACGCGGACACTGCGGCGCGCAAGGGTGCCATCGCCTACCTCACGCGCGGTTTCTTCGCAGAAGTGCGGCGCACGATCCCGCATCGCGTGGTCGTGGCGCTGGCCTCTCGAGGTGACGAGCCAGTCGCCGGGGCCCTCGCGTTCCAGAAGGGCAAGCAGCTTTTCGGACGTTACTGGGGCGCTCTCGACGACTTCGAGGCGCTGCACTTCGAGCTCTGCTACTACCAGCTCATCGAGTTCGCCATCGCCAGTGGGCTCGTTCGCTTCGAAGCGGGGGCGCAGGGCGAGCACAAGCTCAAGCGCGGCCTTCTCCCCTCACCCACCTACAGCATCCACTGGATCCGGCACCCGGGGCTCGCCGAGGCCATTGCCGAATTCCTACCGCGCGAAACGCAGGCCGTGGAGGAAGAGATGCGATTCTTCGCCGAGCATTCGCCTTTCAAGCGCGTCGGTGCCGAGCCGATGCCCGAGTGCGCGCCATGACTCCCGAGACCATCAGCGACGTCGTGGACCCGCCCGATGCGCCGCCTTCGCCGGACGCGGTGCGGGTGCTGGTCGAGAACCACCGCCAGTTCCTGGCCTTCCTGGAGCGCCGCGTCGGTTCGCGCGCCGTCGCCGAAGACATCCTGCAAGACGCCTTCGTCCGCGGAATCGATCGCGTGACCACGCTTCGCGACGGCGAAGCGGCCACCGCCTGGTTCTACCGCCTGCTCCGCAACGCCCTCGTCGATCACGTCCGGCGGCGCGAGAGCGAGCGCCGCGCGCTCGAACGCGCCGCCGTGGAGCCCGAAACGGCCCACGACGACGAGCTCTTTCGCGCCGTGTGCCAATGCGTGACGAGCCTCGTGGAAACGCTCAAGCCCGAATACGCGGACGCCATCAAGAGCGTCGATCTCGGCGGCCTCGCCGTCCGCGACTGGGCGGACGCGAGCAGCATCTCGCCCAACAACGCCGGCGTGCGCTTGCACCGGGCGCGCCAGGCGCTCAAGCGCCAGTTGGAGCGCACCTGCGGCACCTGCGCCACCCACGGCTGCCTCGATTGCCACTGTGACGAGTCGCGCCGGCTCGGCAGCGTCAGCTGCGGCCACGGCGCTCCGAGCGCAGAACCGGTGTAAGAGTCGCGGCGGTCCTGCGTCAGCAGGGTCGGAGCCTGGCTGAGGCGAGCGACCGACTGGACGGCCGCACAGGACCTCGCGCCCCGCTCCGGAGCGATCGATGAACGGTTCCACCTCGACGTCACGACGTGGTTGCGCTTCCTGCCGCGACGAGGACCGCCAATGCGGCGCGGGCGGTACCTCGGGCACCTCGAAGCGAGCCGAGCCCGAGCGCGCGCGTTGTTGCTGCGGTCCGCGCTGCGCCTGCGGCGAGCGCTGCGATTGCGCGCCCACCTGAACGGTCGTCACGCCCGCGGCAGCGATCGCATCGCCGCGGGCGTGCCGGTCCCTTCACCCGCCACGGCGCGCGCTTCCAGGCGCTCCTCGACGCCCTCGATTGGAGCCGCTGAGCGCTGCGCGCGGCGGCGCTCAGTGGGCGGTCGTGGGCGGCTCCGAGTCCGCTGTGGGCTCGCCCGTCTCCTCGTCCTCTTCGGACGAAGCGCTCGCGTTCACGGCGCTGGCACGCTGGGCGTAGTCGAAGGCCAGCTTGCCGTCCTCGAAGTCGACGAGGACGTTGCCACCCTTTTCGAGCTGGCCGAAGAGGATCTCCTCGCTCAGCGGCCGTTTCAGCTCTTCCTGAATCACCCGTGCCAGAGGACGCGCGCCGTAGATCGGATCGAATCCCTTGGTGGCAAAATAGTCGCGCGCGTCGTCGCTGAGCTCGATCGTCACCTTGCGTTCGGCGAGCTGCCCCACCAGCTCGTTCACGAACTTCTGCACGATCCGCCCCATGGTGGCCGGCGTGAGCGACGCGAACGGAATGCGGGCGTCGAGGCGGTTGCGGAACTCGGGACTGAACATGTCCTGATACGCCTTGTCCTCGGCGCTGCCGAGCGCCCGCTCGCCGAACCCGAGCGAACCACGCGCCATCTCGCGCGCGCCCACGTTCGAGGTCATGAGCAAGATCACGTGCCGGAAGTCCGACTTGCGGCCGTTGTTGTCCGTCAGCGTGCCGTGATCCATCACCTGCAACAGGATGTTGAAGACGTCGGGATGCGCCTTCTCGATCTCGTCGAGGAGCAGCACGGCGTGCGGCGTCTTGTTGACCGCCTCCGTCAACAACCCGCCCTGATCGAAACCGACGTATCCCGGCGGCGCGCCGATGAGCCGCGACACCGTGTGCCGCTCCATGTACTCGCTCATGTCGAAGCGCAAGAACTCCACACCGAGGATCGCGGCGAGCTGCTTGGCGACCTCCGTCTTGCCGACACCCGTGGGTCCCGTGAGCAAGAACGAGCCGATCGGCTTCTCCGGGCTTCGTAGCCCAGCTCGCGACATGCGGATCGAGCCTGCGAGCAGATCGATCGCGTGATCCTGGCCGAAGACCACGCTCTTCAGCTCGTCCTCGAGCTGCTTGAGCCGATCCTTGTCGGTGCGCGACACCCGCTTGGGCGGGATCTGCGCCATCGTGGCGATGATCGCCTCGACCTCGGCCGGGCCGATGCGACCACCCTTGCGACCCTTGAGCTTCGCCGCCGCGCCCGCCTCGTCCAGCACGTCGATCGCCTTGTCGGGCAGCTTCCGGTCGTGGATGTAGCGGTCCGAAAGCACGACCGCAGCGCGGATGGCGGCGCGGCCGTATTTCACCTCGTGGAACTCCTCGTACTTGGGGCGCAGCCCTTCCGCGATCGCGATGGCATCCTCGACCGACGGCTCGCCGACCTCGATCCGCTGGAAGCGCCGCACCAGCGCCCGGTCGCGCTCGAAGTAGCTCCGGAAGTCGTGGTACGTGGTCATGCCGATGCAACGAAGCGTGCCCGACTGGAGCGCGGGCTTGAGCAGGTTCGACGCATCCATCGCGCCGCCGCTCGCCGAGCCCGCACCGATCAGGGTGTGAATCTCGTCGATGGCGAGCACCGCCTTGGGCTTCTGCTCGAGTGCTTTGAGCACTGCCTTGATGCGTTGCTCGAAATCGCCGCGATATCGGGTACCGGCGAGCAGGGCTCCCATGTCGAGCCCGTACACGACCGCGTCCCGGAGCGGCTCCGGCACCTTGCCCTCGACGATCTTGAGCGCCAGCCCTTCCACCAACGCGGTCTTGCCCACACCCGCGTCGCCGACGAAGAGCGGGTTGTTCTTACGACGCCGACAGAGCACGTGAACGGTGCGCTCGATCTCCTTCTCGCGCCCGATGAGCGGATCGATCTTGCCGTCGGTGGCGAGCTGGTTGAGGTTGACGCAGAACGCCTCGAGCGGATCCTGCCGACGTCCGCCACCCGCCTCGGCTTCGTCGTCGCCGGGCTCGCCGACGGGCGCCGGCAAGCCGCCTTCCTCGGGCTCGATCTTCGAGATGCCATGGGAGATGTAGCTGACGACGTCGAGCTTCTCGATACCTTGCTCTTGCAGGAAATGGAGCGCGAACGAGTCACGCTCGGCGAACAGCGCCACCAGCACGTTCTTGCCGCCCACCAAATCCTTCCCCGAGCTGTCGACGTGCGCCGCCGCGCGGTTTAGCACGCGCTTGAAGCCGGCGGTGGGGTCGGGTTGGACGTGCAGCCCCTCGGGCACCTTGGGGATCGACTGATCGAGGAAGCGGGACAGCTTCTCCTTCAGCTTGGCGACGTCGCCGCCACAATGCCGCACGATCTCGGCAGTCTCGCCGTCGTGGTGCAGCAGAGCGTAGAGCAAGTGCTCGAGGCCTGCGTATTCGTGGCCGCGCGACGCCGCCTCGGTGATCGCGACGTTCACGGCGATGTTGAGCTCGGGCGAGAGCTTCATGGGTTCACTCCGCCTCCATCGTGAGCAAGAGCGGCATTCCCGCCTCCCGGGCCATCAGGGTCGCGACCTCCACCTTGGTCTCGGCGATGTCGCGCACGTACACACCCGCCACACCGACGCCCTTGGTGTGGACGTGCAGCATGATCGCGGTGGCCTCGGTGAAGTCCTTGCGAAACACCTCCATCAGGAGGTGCACCACGAACTCCTGGGTGGTGTAGTCGTCGTTGTGAAGCAACACCTTGTAGAGGCGCGGCTTCTGAGTCTTGGAGCGCTCGCGTAGCGCGACGTCCTCGTCTCGCTCGAGCTGCGGCGGACGCTCGTTCTGGCTCATGATCGGGAACGGGTGCTGGCGTTACGAAGTGTCTGGACGAGCACGTTTTCCTCTGACATCGAAACCATGGTACCGCCCACGTTCGCGGGGTGCCAAGGGAGTCACGGGCTGGTCACGCGTTGGGTGCGGAATCAGCCATCACGTCGGCGGTGTCCGCGTTGGCGCGCCGGTCTCGCGCGAAGATTCGCGCGGAAAACCCGCTCACGAAGGGCGCTCCGAGAAGCACCAGCAGCACCGGGCCGACGAACGAGAGCAGGAGACCCGCCGCCGCGAGCGTCTCCGCGCGGCCGTAATCGCTGAAGAGCAAGAGCATTCCGACTTCACGCGTGCCGATGCCCGAGACGGTCACCGGCAGATTCGCGAGCAGGATCACGAGCGGCGTGCGCACCAAGACCTCGGCGAGCGGCGCTTTCGCTCCCAGTGCGTGGAGGCAGAGCGCGAACGAGAGCCCCTCGGCAGTGGCTTGCAGCGCGGAGACACCCAGGAAGCCGAGCCGCACCCGCGTCGGTAGCAGCGATACCACCTGGATGAGCTCCCGTGCGAATCGGCCCAGGCGCCCCGGCAAGCGCTCGCTGCCACGGGCGAGCACCGTGGGAACGCCGCGCACGAGCAGCAGCGGGCCGCAAGCCAAGAGCGCCACCACCGCCACGTTCACCTCCGCCCCCAGCGACGCCCACGAGAGCCCGAGAGTGGCGAACGAGACCAGCGCCACGACGTTGCCGAGCTTGTCGAAGAGCACCGCCCACGCGCCCACGGCCGCGGGCACGCCGTGGACACGCTCCAAGTAGACCACCTTGAAGATCTCACCCGACTTGAGTGGCAGCGCGAATCGAAGCGGCTGGCAGCCGAGCCAAATGCCGAGCGCATCGCGAAGCGCGAGCGGGTGGCCGAGATGCGCCAGGATGCGGCGCCATTTCTCCGCGGGAACCAGCACGTGAAGTAACGCGTTCCACGCCACCAACAGCACCAGGGCGCCAGGGTCGGCCTGCCGGAGCGCCTGAGCGAGCGGACGCAATCCCACGCGTGACGCCACCAGCGCCAGCAACCCCACCGTCACGATCACCGAAACCACCGCGCGGACGCGGCGATCGCGAGCTTGCGTCAACGGCGCGCCGCCCGACGGCGCGCGGCGATCCACGAAGCGAAGACCACCGCCGGCAGCAGCGGTTCGGCGACCGCCGACATCGCATCCGTCGGCGCGGGCGAAAGCGCGCAACCGCCACCGTGGCCCGCGCGACTCATCACCACGTTCACCCTGCGGGTCGCCGGGCTCGGATCCGAGGCGCCGAGCCCGTCGCTGCACGCCAGGCGGACCACGTGCTCACCCGTGTTTTCGAAAGTCACGCTTCCGGGGCTCGCCTGGTCGCTCGGCGCGATCGCCGGATCCCCGAAATCCCACTGGAAACCGAGTCCCGTGAGCCCTTCGGGATCGTTACAGCTTCCCGCGAACGTCACCGCCTCCCCCACGCCGATCGTCACGTCGCTCGACGGCGACTCGATCACGGCGTTGGGAGCGACGTTGAGGCGTGCCGCGGCGGCAATCGCATCCACACGACCGAAACCGAAGCTCGCATCGAAACCCGTGTCCCCCAGATCGACGCTGCTCGACCGGAGCGCCGCAACCACCTCGCTCGGGGTGTGAAGCCCACCGACGAGCAAGGCCGCCACACCCGCCACGTGCGGTGCAGCCGCCGAGGTGCCGAAGAAGGGGCTGGGGAAACCACCCACTCCCGTGACGTCGACGCCATCCACACCGGCCACGTCGGGTTTGGGCCGCGATTCTTGCGTCGGAAAGAACACCCGCGAGGGGCCGCGCGAGCTGAACGACTCGATGTCGTCGTTTCCCGGTTCGCTGGCGGCGATCGCGCCTGCGGCGATCGCACCGGAAACCGCCGGATGTCCGACGATGCTGCCGTCGGCGACGTTGTGCTGGTGCGACTCGACGGCTCCCACGAGGAAGATCTCCAAGCGGCGTGCCTCGCCCGCCACCCTCACGACGGCGAGCTTGACCGTCAGCGCGCGCCCCAGCGGGTTCGTGAACGCGACGGCCTCGAACGGATCACCACGCCCACTCTGGCGCGTCTGGCTCGCGAACAGGATGCGATCCTCGTCCGCGTTGAGCAGCACCAAGTCGTAGTCGTTCGCCGCACCGCCGAATGGATCGTTCCACTGGAGGTAGGCACTGAAGCTGCCGCCCGCGGGCACGGTCACGTCCAGGGTGGAATCGCTGGCGGCGCCGAGCGACGCACCGAAATCCTGCTCTTCGAGCGGCGCGCCGGAGTCGTCCACGAAGTGATCGGTCACGCTGGTGAAGTCGGCCTCGTAATGGTCGAGCGCCTCGTTCCCCGCTGCCGACACGTACACGACGCCGGCGGCCGCAGCCTCGGCCACCGCCGTCGCGACCGCGCCATCCTCGAAGTAAGGCTCACCGAAGAACCCGAGGTCGTCGACGATCACGTTGGCGCCGAAGCGCTCGCGGAGCTCGCCGACGCAGTCGACGAACGCAAGCGTGGTGAGACCACCGCAGAACGCGAGCTTCGCGTCGGGCGCGAGATCATGGACGATCTCGAGCATCGCCGTGCCTTCGTTGCAGCTCGAGCGACTGACGGCGGGATCGCACTCGCTCAGCGCCGTCACGTCGCTCGGCAGGTCGCCGCTCGCGACGGCCGCGGCGCGCGCGTTGGCGCCGTCCGAGATGACGCCCACCCGCGCCGCCGCGCCGCGCGCACCCAACGCCCGAAGCGCGTCGGCGCGCAAGATCCCATCGCCAGCGGTCGCCACGCTTCCCGCCCGAAGCGTGGCGTAGCTCGGAAGTGCCACGCTCTCGACACTCGGCCAGGTGGCAATCTCCTCCACGCGACTCTCGGGTACGCGCACCTGGATCAATCCGGCGCGCGCGCTCGAATGCTCGATCGTCGCGCCGGCTCCCGCGAGTGCGACGGCGAGCGCGTCGACCGAGCCCGCGGCACGCACGTATACCTGGACGCGATCGGTGCCATCGAACCGCGCCGCGACGCGGTTGCCCGATCCGGTGGGATCGGCGAGGAAGGCCTGCAATCTCGCTTCGATCTTCCCTGGACCGTCGTTGGCGAGCCTTCCGGCGGCGAAGGCGCGGCCGAGGGCAGCGCGAGTCGCGAGATCGCGCGCGTGCGCGGGGCCGCCGGCGGCGAGCGCCGCCACGAGCAGCGCAACGCCGAGAGGTGAGCGTCCGAGTCGGCGCACGTCCGCCTCAACCCGGTGTGACCTGCACCGCGCTCGACCACGCGGGCAGGCTCGCGAGCTTGGCGTACCAGCGCCGCACTTCTGCGTACGGCTCGAGCGGCAGATCGGCGGCGACGGCGTAGATGAAGCAGGAACCCACGGCGAAATCCGCCAGCGTCGGTTCGCTGCCCACGATCCACTCGCGACCCGTGAGATGACCGTCGAGGACCGCCACGAAGCGCTTGTAGCGCTCGAGCGCCGGTTGCACCACGGCGTCGTCCGCTGGCCCGCCGCCCACCATGCCCTTGACCATGCGCTCGTACTGGATGGTACCCACAGCCGCGCCCAGATGCGCGAGCTGCCAAAACATCCAGCGGTTGATGTCGGCCTGTACCTTGGGATCGGACGGATAGAGCGTGTGACCTGGCTTCTTCGAGCACAGGTACTGCATGATCGCGTTCGACTCCCACAGCATGAAGTCCCCGTCTTCCAGCGTGGGCACCATGTGATTGGGATTCTTCCTCACGAAGTCCGGGGCGAGTTGGGCGCCCTTGGTGAGGTCGATGAACTGCGAGTCGCTGCTCAAGCCGAGCTGGTTCATCACCGCTACGACCTTCATGACGTTGTTCGACATCGGGAACGTGTAGAGCTTCATGCGCTGCATCTCCTCGCGGGCGCCAGCCCGGTCGTCTCGAAGGGAAGTCGGCAGAGGGTAACAGCGCACCTGCGGACAGTCCCCTCGCACGGGAAGCCGGAGACGAGATCAGCCGCTGCAGCCTCACGCCCGCGATCGCGGTGCCTGGTAGTCGTTCACGCTCACGCAAAGGCCGTTCGAGGGGTGAAGCACCGGGCGCTGGTCGAACGGTGCTCCACGACTGCGCATCCCCGTCGGGTGACATCACCGCCCGGCGCGTCCACGAGTTGACTTGCGCAGCGCGTTGGGCCACCTCCTGGCACGAAGTGAAACACGTTCTACTCGGCGCCCGGCGCCGACGCATTCGCAGGAGGTCTGCGTGAAGCTCGGATTGATGCTCGGCTATTGGCAGTCCGGCCCCGAAGATCCGATCGATCTCGTGCGTCACGCCGAGGATCTGGGCTACGACTCGGTGTGGACCGCGGAAGCGTACGGCTCCGATTGCTTTTCGCCGCTGTGCTGGATCGGAGCACGCACCAGCAAGATCAAGCTGGGCACGGGAATCATGCACGTCTCGGCGCGCACGCCGGCATGCGTGGCGATGACGGCGGCCACCATCGATCACCTCTCCGGCGGCCGGCTGATCCTGGGCATCGGCGTGTCCGGCCCGCAGGTGGTGGAAGGCTGGTACGGCCAGCCCTTCCCCAAGCCGATCGGACGCACCCGCGAGTTCGTGTCGCTGGTGCGCCAGATCCTGCGCCGCGACGCGCCGGTCACGTTCAAGGGCGAGCATTACCAGCTTCCGCTCGAGGGCGGTGCCGGGCTCGGCAAGCCGCTCAAGCTCATCGTCCACCCGCTGCGTCGCGAGATTCCGATCTACATCGGCGCCGAAGGGCCGAAGAACGTCGAGATGGCGTGCGAGGTCGGCGATGGCTGGCTGCCGGTCTTCTACTCGCCCTACCGCAAGATCTACCCCGACGTGATGGCCAAGCTACGCCCCGGCTTCGACATCTCCTGCCCGGTGACCGTGGTGATGAAGGACGATCTCGAGGAAGCGCTCACCTACATGAAGTGGTACCTGGCCTTCTACATCGGCGGCATGGGCGCCAAGAGCCAGAACTTCCACCTCAACTGGGTCGGGCGTCTGGGATTCGCCGAGGCCGGCGAGAAGATCCAGGAGCTCTTCCTGGCGGGGAAGCGCGAGGAGGCCGTGGCTGCCGTGCCGAACGAGCTCGCCGACGAGATCGCGCTGCTCGGCCCGGCCACGCGCATTCGCGACCGCTTGCAGGCGTGGCGAGAGAGCCCGGTCACCACGATGCTCGTGGGTACTCGCGATCCCGAGGCGCTGCGCGTGATCGCCGAAGCGATGTGAACGAACCCCTCGGACCGGTGACTCGTCGCCACCGGTGAGCTCTGCGACGTCGGTGCGCCGGATCGTGCGCGGTCAGAGGCCGTTGGTGTGGAGAAACCGCGCGACCCGCTCGTAGAAGGCGAGGTGGTCGAACTCGGTCGCATCCGGCGGCTGGCCGACCTCGTCGAAGTGATCCGCATCGAGCGTGCCCAGATACGTGCCCCATTGGGCGGACGACACGCCGATCATGCCGTCGTTGATGCCCTGGTACTCGAGGGTCTTGGCGTACGAATACACGAGCTTCCAGTTGAGGATGTAAAGCCCGTTGCCGCCATACGAGTAGTACGCGACGCCCGGCATGTCGGGAGTCGTGGGATTGAACGTGTTCTCCACGTACTCGGTGGTCGTCTCGACGACCGCGTCCCAATCGAGTCCCCAGAAGTTGAGGATCCAGTCGATCAGCTCCTGGGTGGCGCCGGGGATGTTGCCGACGCCCAGGTCCGACATCACGCAGCCGTGATGTGGTGTCGCGATGGTGGTCAGCGACGCCACGTGGCTCGCCATGCCCAGGTGCGTGATCATGTAGCGCGCGTCGAGGCCACCCATGCTGTGGGCGACGATGTTCACCTTGCCGTGCGGGTATTCGTCGAGGATCGCGTCCTTGAGCTGCTGGGCACGCACGTCGATGCCGTTGACGGGCGATACCGCCGGCGCGAACATGGTGTAGCCGAGCGATTCGAGGTGCGACTCGACATCGTAGAAGTACGTGTACCCGCCGATGTCGCTCCAGCCCGCGAAGCCGTGCGCCAGCACGATCGGGTAGCGCGTCGGGATGTCGACGACCGTGCAGGTGTCCCCGACGGACACCAGCGCCACCACCACCAGCGCCAGCGACGACCCGAGCTTGCGGCGGCGACGCAGCATCGGCACCGTACGGCGTTCGGAATCGAGGGAAGCCACGACCATGAACGACTGGAGCGAACGGATCGTCGGGGCGGAAATCCGATGGTAGCGTAGACCCGCGTGCCACGCACCTCGGCCCCGCTCGCCACCGCTCGCCACCGCTGGCCGCCTACTGGTTCGACGCCTGCGGTGACGACGAGCGCCGGGCGTGGTAGCTCCGTGGCTTCCACGCTCTCCTCGAGCCACGGATGCAGATCATGGAATCGATGCAAGGCAAAGTCTGTCTCGTCACCGGCGCCAACGCGGGAATCGGAAAAGAAACGGCCATCGGCCTCGCCAAGCTCGGCGCTCACGTGGTCCTGGTGTGTCGCGACAGGACCAAGGGCGAGCTCGCGCGCGAGGAGGTGCTGCAGCGCGGCGGCAAGGGCAACGTCGAGCTGATCGTCGCCGATCTGTCCGCGCAGGCGGCAGTGCGCGCCGCGGCCGCCGAGTTCCTCCGGCACCACGACCGCCTCGACGTACTCGTCAACAACGCCGGCGCCTACATCAAGAAACGGCAGCTCACCGTGGACGGTCTCGAGATGCAGCTCGCCGTCAACCATCTCGCCCCGTTCCTACTCACCACGCTGCTGCTCGACGCACTCAAGAAGAGCAGCCCGTCGCGGGTCGTGACCGTCGCATCCGAGGGTCACCGCTTCGCCTGGCTTCGCTTCGACAACCTCCAAGGCGAGCGCTTCTGGAACGGCTGGCTGCAGTACTGCAACACCAAGCTCATGAACGTGCTCTTCACCCGCGAGCTGGCGCGCAAGCTCACCGGCACGGGTGTCACGGTCCATTGCCTGCACCCCGGCGTGGTGCGCTCGAACTTCGCGCGAAACGACGTGCCCGGCTGGGCGATGGACGTCGCCGGCTTCTTCATGATTCCGCCGGCGGACGGCGCGCGAACCTCGGTTTTCCTGGCCAGCGCAGCCGAAGGCGCCAAGAGCTCCGGCCTCTACTGGGTGCGCTGCAAGAAGGCCGCTCCGTCCAGCAAAGCGCTCGACGACGAGCTGGCACGCAGCCTGTGGAGCGTGAGCTCGGTGCTGGTGGGTCTCGAAGGCACGCGCAAGGTCGTCACCCGATGAGTGACGGCGACGATGCCCGCAAACCTCCGCCAGCACCCGAGCGGGACTGGCGCATCCACCCGCACGGCGCGATCCGCGCCCTCGAATCCAACCTGTGGACGGTGAGCGGCGAGATCCCGGGGCTACCGATCGCGCTGCGCCGGACGATGACCGTGGTGCAGCTCACCGACGGCCGACTGGTGCTGCACAGCGCGATCGCCCTCGCGCCCACCGCCATGGCGCAGCTCGAGGCCTGGGGAGAGCCCGCCTTCGTCGTGGTGCCGGGCCGCTACCACCGTATCGACGCGCCCGCCTACAAGAAGCGCTATCCCAACGCGAAAGTGGTCTGCCCACCCAAGGCCCGTGCGCACGTCGAGAAGCGTGTGGCCGTGGACGGCGACTACGATGTCTTGCCTCGCGATCCTGCACTGGAGGCTGCACTTCTCGAAGGCAGCCACGAGGGTGTGCTCATCGCCAAGAGTGGGCCCGAGCACACGCGCGCCACGCTCGTGTTGAACGACCTCTTCTTCAACCAAGCGCCGCTGCCGGGGATCGCCGGCTGGCTCTACGGGCTCTTCGGTTCGACTGGCGGGCCGAAGATCAATCCGGTGGCGCGCCGGCTCTTGGTCGACGACCGCCGGGCGTTGCGCGCCCACTTCGAAAGCCTCGCACGCCGCGAGGATCTGGTGCGGATCATTCCTGGCCACGGCGAGCCGGTGGACGTGTGGCCGGGAAAGGTGCTCGCGCGCGCCGCAGGCGTGCTCTGAGCGAGCCCGGGACGGCTCGTCGGCGAGCGCGATCGACTCAGTCGTCCCGACGTGATGCGGATCCGACGCCCCGCCCACGCACGTTTTTTCAGCCGAGACGGCACGAGCGGAAGAAAACCGTGCCGCGGCGCCGCGCCGGATAGATCTCCACGCGATCGAATCCCGCGGCCACACCCGTCGCCGAGACCCCACCGTTCACCCACGTGAACGCAGGGTCCATCTCGGGGCTCGCCAGGATGATGCCGCTGTCGATCGGATCGTCACCGCGCCCGATGCGGATCTGCAGATCGACGTTGCCGGTGACCTCGAACGAGAGCGCGCGATCGTGACGCGGACGGCCGAGCTCGAGCCACATTCCCTCGTCCGGAACCACGACGCCCCCCTCCGCGTCGGAGCTCCAGCTCGTCGCTGCAGGATCGATCGCGATCCGCGTGATGCCGGGCTGGGAATAACGCGGGACGTCGATCCAGTGGTCGAAGGCACGAGTGTTCATGCCCCAGATCGCTCGCCAACGATCCAGCGTGAAGAGTGGGCCGCGCGTGATGCGCTGCATGACGTCGTAGTAGCGCGCGAGGCCGGGATCGGTGAGCCGATTGGAGTGTTCGACCAGCGTCTCGACGTAGCCTTCGGGGATCGCGCGGAAGACGTGGCCCGGCTGCCACCAGGAGCGCTGCTCTCCGGGCAAGCGCGCGATGAAGGCATCGGTGAGCGCGTAGCGATCGACGAAATGGACGTCGGGACCGGCCTCGTACCCGACGAAACCGAGGGCGAAAGGCACCACCACGCTGGGCGCCGCGGCGCGAGCGTGACGCGCCAGATCGAGCGACGGGCCGGAAAGCTCGCTCGCGTTGCGGCCGTTGGTCTGACGGAGGAGCCCGGTCGTGCCGTAGTACACGGCGCGTTCGTCGCGGATGGCCAGGTCCTCGCGCCGCGGCCGAGTCTCGGCGCTGCTACCGTAGTCCGGCCCCGATCGCCACGACGGATGCGGCGTCAGCGTGGCCGCAGCCAACGTCGCCGCGAAAGCGACCGGAACCGCGGAGCGCGTCGTCACCGTGGACCGCGCGATGCAGCAAGCGGCCACCACCAGCGGGCCGGTGAAGAACCGCGTGCTCATGAAGTCGCCGCCGATCACCACCACGTACGCGACGTAGGCGCAGGCGCCGATGGCCAGCGCGATCGAACGACGCTCGCGAGAGGCGAGCGCGAGTGCCGGCCCGAGAGCCAGCGTCAACACACCGACCGGATCGTCGCGGACGAAGTCCCCGAGGTAGCGCAAGCCATGGCGCAGCAGAGTGGCGCGGGTGAGCCCGGTGGCGAGCTTCGCGTACGCGGTGTTGGGAAACGGAAATCCGTAGTACGCGATCGAGAAGAGCTCCCAGCCGATGAGCGGTAGGAAGCCCACCAGCAACGTCCGGAACGCCGCCGCCAGACCCAGCGGCGCAACCGTGAGCACGACCAGTGGCCCCACGAGCAGGAGCTGATCCAGCCGATTCCAGCCGACCAGTGATGCGACGAGACAAACGCCGAGCGCCCTCTTCCGAGGATCCTGCACCCACACGCTCGTGCCCGCGACGAGGACGAGCAGCAAGTGGCTGAGCGGATTCTCGAGGCCGGAGGTGGAGTAATCGACGTAACTTCGCGACAGCGTCAGCATCGCCACCGCAACCAGCGCCCAAGCTCCGCGACTCTTCGGATCGAGGCCGAGAACGAGGACGCACACGAGCGACAGCAACATCGAGACGCCGAGCGTGCCGTAGTAGACGTCACGCGTGACGGCGGTGACGACCGTCAACACGCCGAGCCAAAGCGGATGGGTGAAGGTCTGAACGCGCTCCGCCACGTTGTAGCGGGGGCCGAAGCCGGCGAGCACGTTGTCGACGGTCCGGAACGTGATGTAAGCGTCGTCGCAGAGCCAGGCCGTGCGCAACAGCGACACGAGCAGAAATGCGGCGAGCGATGCCACGACGGCGAGACGAATCCACGGACGGGCGAGCACTTGGCGTGGCGATGGCTGTGCTTCCACGGATTCTCCGGCGTTGGCTCGCGTCCCGTTCGTCGAAGCGACACGCGCTCGCGACGCGAGAGGTTCGGCTCACACACGATGGACGGACGTCCGGCGCGAGCGCGCCGGATGTTAGCAGGCTGCCGAAAAACTCGCCGGAGCGAGTTTTTCGAGCCTGTCGATGCTTCCTCGGGGGACTTTTCAAGCCCCCCGACCCGCAAGAAGCGTGGTTGTTGCGGGGCCCCACCCCCGAGTCGACTCGCTACGCTCGTCGGCGCGCCGCTGGCGCGTGCCTTTTCCAGCAGCCTGTCAGCGTGAGCTGCGCGCAAGCGCCCGTGCTCACGCACCACCGCGACGAAGGATGAGGCCGACTCGCGACCCGAAGCTGCGCGCTTGGCTGCTGCAGGCCGTGGTGGCGCTGTCGGTGATCACTGCCGGTACGCTCGTGGTCCGTCAGACGCGTGCGAATCTCGCGCAACGCGGCATCGCCACGGGCTTCGACTTCCTGGGACGGGAGGCGTCGTTCGAGATCGGCGAGTCTCCCATCCGTTACTCGGCGAGCGACTCGTACGCGCGCGCCTTGGCCGTGGGTCTGGCCAACACGGCGAAGGTGGCGGTGATCGGTCTCGTCGGCGCGTCGCTCCTCGGAACCGTCGTGGGCTTGTCGCGCCTCTCACGCAACGCGCTCGCGGCACGGATCGCAGGCGCGTGGGTGGAGGTGCTGCGAAACGTCCCGCTTCTGCTCCAGCTCTTCTTCTGGTATGGCGCGATCACCGAGCTCCTGCCGGGCCCTCGTGCGGCGCTCTCTCCGCTCCCCGGTGTCTTTCTCTGCAACCGCGGGCTCTTCGTCCCGATACCCACGTGGGGGCCGGCCGGCACCCTCACGCTCTCACGTCCCGCGCTCACCGGCTTCAACTTCGAAGGCGGCGCCGCCGTCTCGCCCGAGCTCGTGGCGCTTCTGGCCGGGCTGATCGCATACACGTCGGCGTTCATCGCCGAGATCGTGCGGGCTGGGGTGCTCGCGGTGCCGCGCGGACAGCTCGAAGCGGCGCGAGCGCTCGGGCTCGGACGCGCGACGACCTTGCGACGGGTGGTGTTCCCGCAGGCGATCCGGCTGATCGTGCCGCCGCTCACCAGCCAGTACCTGAACCTGGTGAAGAACAGCTCTCTCGGCGTGGCCATCGGCTACCCCGAGTTGGTGTCGATTGCCAATACGACGATGAACCAGACCGGCCAGGCGGTCGAAGGAATCGCGCTGGTGATGGCGACGTACCTGACCGTGAGCGTGGCGCTATCGGCGCTCGCCAACGGCTGGGAGCGCACGCGACCGTGGGTGGGCGCGCGATGAGCGGGCGAACTTGATCACCGGCGCACGGACCGCACGCGAGCGGAGGAGAGGTGGCGATGTCGCGCTGACGGCGATCTTGACGGGGCTGCTCGGCTGGCTCGCGTATCGCGTGGTGCGCTGGGGGATCGTGGACGCGACTTGGAGCGCTGCCGACGTCAACGGCTGTCACGCCCACGACGGCGCGTGCTGGGCGTTCGTGCGCGACAAAGCGCGGCTCATCTTCTTCGGGCTCTATCCGTTCGCGGAACAATGGCGCGCGGCGCTCGCGACTGCGCTCGTGATCGTGCTCTTCGGTGCCAGCGCGGTGGCACGGCTGCGGCGCCCCGGCCTCGCGGTCGCGTGGCTCGTCGCCACCCTCGCCGTGGTAGCGCTGCTACGCGGCGGTTTCTGGGGACTCGCGCTCGTCGAGACCGACCGCTGGGGCGGCCTTCCCCTGACGCTCTTGCTCGCAACCGTGGGCTTGGGGCTGGCCTTCCCGCTCGGGGTGCTGCTGGCGCTGGCGCGCAATTCGGGATTGCTGGTGCTGCGTGCGCTCGCCATCGCCTACGTCGAGGCGGTGCGCGGAGTGCCGCTGGTGACGCTGCTCTTCATGGCGTCGGTGATGGTTCCCCTCTTCCTGCCGCCGGGGTGGAACCTCGACAAGCTGGTGCGCGCCCAGCTCGGCATCGTGCTCTTCGCGGCGGCGTATCTCGCCGAGGTGGTTCGCGGCGGGCTCAACACCGTGCCGCGCGGACAAGTTGAAGCGGCACGGGCAATGGGCTTCGGCTACTCGGGCACGATGCGCTTCGTGGTGATGCCGCAAGCGCTGCGCGCGGTGGTACCGCCGCTCGTCAACACCGCCATCGGCCTCTTCAAGGACACGTCGCTGGTGGTGGTGATCGGGCTCCTCGATCTCACCAACGCCGCCAAGTCGGCGATGAGTGATCCGAAATGGCTGGGCGCGGTGGTGGAGGGCTACGTGGTGGTGGGAGCGGTGTACTTCGCGTTTTGCGCGGTGCTCTCGAAGCTCGGCCGGAGCTTCGAACGGCCTCGCGAGGGGGCCACGGGATGAACGCGCCGATCGTGACCCTGACCGACGTCCACAAATGGTTCGGCAAGCAACACGTGCTTCGCGGCGTCACGCTCGCCGTCGAGGCGGGCGAGACGGTCGTGATCTGCGGCCCATCCGGGAGCGGCAAGTCGACGCTCATCCGCTGCATCAACCGGCTGGAAGAACACGACAACGGCACGATCACGGTGGACGGCATCGTCCTCGATCGAGACCTGCGCCACTTGCAGGCGATCCGCCGCGAAGTGGGGATGGTGTTCCAGCAGTTCAATCTCTTCCCGCACCTCACCGTGCTCGAGAACCTGACGCTCGCGCCGATCCGCGTGCGCCGCACGCCGCGTGCCGACGCCGAGCGCGAATCCCGTGCGCTGCTCGATCGCGTCGGTCTCGCCGACCACGCGAGCAAATACCCGTCGCAACTCTCCGGCGGTCAGCAGCAGCGCGTGGCGATCGCCCGCAGTCTGTGCATGCAGCCCAAGATCATGCTCTTCGACGAGCCCACCTCCGCCCTCGATCCGGAGATGATCCAGGAAGTGCTGGAAGTCATGACCGAGCTGGCGCGCGAGGGCATGACGCTGCTCGTGGTCACCCACGAGATGGGTTTCGCGCGGGCGGTGGCGAACCGCATCGCGTTCATGGACGAAGGCGAATTGGTGGAGATCGCTGCACCGAACGAGTTCTTCGGCGCGCCGCGCACCGCACGCGCCCAGGCCTTCCTGAGCCGCATCCTCGATCGCCGGTAGGCGGACGCGCCTGGTAGCGGCGGACACCCTGCGGTCCTTTGGCTGCGCCCCGTCGGGCGCAGCCGATGCGAGCTCCGGGGCGCGGCGGGCCCTCGCGCGCGGTGAAACGACGAGTGATCTCGCTCAACGCGCCGCGATGCCGGACGGCACCGGATGTGCCCTGCGTGCTCGCGCCATGGCGCGACCGCTCCGTTGGCTTCGGCCGAAGACCACGTGGTTCTGCACGAGCCGCGCGTTTCAGCGGCGGTTCTTGCTTCGGTGCGACCCCGACGCCAACGCGGTGTTCTTGCTCGCGCTGGCACGTGCGCTCAGGCGATACAGCGGGGTGAAGCTCCACGCAGCGGTCACGGTGTCGAACCATTGGCACATGTTGCTCGTCGATGAGCGATCCGAGCTCTCGGACTTCATGCGGGACTTTCTCACTGCCACCGCCAAGGGGATCAACCAGATCCGCGATCGCGAGGGGCGCGTCTTCGGTCGACGGTTCAGTGCGGAGCCTGTGCTCGACACTGCGGCCGCGATCGGCAGGCTCGTCTACACAGTCCTCAACCCGACTGCCGCGGGACTCGTTGCTCGGTTCGAGGAATGGCCTGGAGTGTTGCTCTTCGCGAAGGGCGACCAGCCCGAGGAGCACCGTGTGCGCTGGTTCAACGAGAAGCGCTACCAGGACGCGGTTCGCGAAGCCGCCGGATCGAAGCAAGCGATCGATCCAGCGTGGTTCTGGGAGCAAGAGACGCTCATCGTGCATCCCCTCGACGGCCTCGCCGAGGAGAACGTGACGCCCGCGCAGATCCTGGAGCGGATCCGCGCCGCGGAGGCGCATTGTGCGCATGAGCGCGCAGGTCGGCCGGTGCTCGGGGCCGCCACGGTGACGCGGCAAGATCCGCGATCGAGGCCGAGGACTTCGAATCGCGCGCCACGGCCCCTCTGCCACGCGAGCAGCGACGCGCAGCGCAAGACGTACCGCGCGATGTTCGAGGAGTTTTGCGCGCGATTCTGGGCCGCAGCGCTCGCCTGGCGGCGTGGGGACGGCGGGCAGCCATTCCCCGCGTACTCGTTCCCGCCGTGGAAGCCGCTGGTGCGGCCGGCAGCGCTCTCCACCGCGTAGCGCTCGTTCCTCGCCTTCAGACTGCGTGGCAACAACGGGAGAGCTCCGTCCGCGATCCGCGGATGGCGCTCGTTCTCCGTCCACGTCCACGAGATCAACGTCGTTCGAAACGTCGAGGATCGCGAATCGTGGCATTCATCGCGCCCACGACGGCCGTTTCGAACGCTCCTCAGACGTCGCGAGCGAAACGCCGACTGGCACCAGCGAGAACGTGAGTGTCACCGATTCGCTGGAGTGTCACCGATTCGCCGGTGGAGTGCACCAGAGAACTTGAGTGTCACCGATTCGCGGGGGTCACCGATTCACGGGGCGCGGCTACGTCGCGCTTCTCGACGTCCCGAGAATCCTCCTCCGCCGAAGCGTCGGATACGATGTGGACACCGACGTGGTGGTTTGGCCACGCGATCAGGATGAGAGCAGGATTAGACCGGCGCGTGTCCCAATTTCGGTTCACCGTCGAGAAGATCAACGAGCACGGCTTTCGGCCGGCCATTCGAGTCGACCGGGAGTGCGAACGAGGTAGTCCGTGGCAATTGGTACCGTGAAGTGGTTCAACGATGCGAAGGGTTTTGGATTCATCACCCCCGAAGATGGCTCGAAGGACGTGTTCGTCCATCACTCAGCCGTCAGCATGGAGGGGTTCCGAACGCTGTCTGAGGGACAGCGCGTCGAGTACGAAGTGACCCAAGGCGCAAAGGGACCTGCTGCGGGGAACGTGCGGAATGCGTAACGAGCGTTCACACTCTGGCTAAATACGCCGGAGTGCAGGTGTCCGAACGCCCAGCCGAGAGATCGGTGGGGCGTTTTTCTTTTGCGCGGTGCCGTGCTTCAGCGTCCATTTCGTCGGCTAACCATTCGCCAACGGCGGTGCCGAACGAACGTCGCGCGTTCGGAACCCGGATCCGGCAGCGGCATCCGTGATCAGCCGCCGCGGTCACGAACCGCGGACGCGGCAAGCGGGTGGAGCAAGGCTCACCTCGAGGCCGCGCAGCCACCTCGGGCAGCGCGTCCGAGATGCCCGCGATTCAGAGCTCCCTGAGCGCGAGCAGCGCGGCCGCTGAGACCGCATCACAATAGTTCTGGCCGATCGCGCGCGGTGACGGTCCACCTTCTCGAGTCGGGCGCGCAAAGCTCGCAGACAGGATTTCGCGCTGCCCGCGCTCGAGCGCGCGGTAGTCACCAGCGGTCGGCTGGAGGCCGTAGCCGAGGCGCTTCAATGCAGACACCAATGCGTCGCAGGCCCCTCGATTGGTGCTGAACGCAGCGATCGCGCCCTCGGGCAGATCAAGATCGATGGCGATCCCCTCTGTCCTGTCAACACCTAGAATTGCAGCAATCTCGAGGTCCCTCGCGGGTCCAGCGGTCGGAATCGGATTCACACTCGTCCTCCGTGGGAACATTGCCCAGTTCGATCTCACCGCTTGCGACACGGTCGGCGGTATCGCCGTCTGCCGGAACCCAGCGCCCCGGAAGAGAAGACTCACAGCCTAGCCGATCATCGGGAGAATCGGGCGCAACTCATCTTCGCGACGACATCCGCCTGCGTTCTCCTCGAGCGGCGTCGCGCGCGAGATGCACCCCGGCAGCAAAAGGCGGCCGCATATCGGCGAAGGAGGGTTTGCTCGCGTCTGCGAATCGACGTCGATCGAGCTCGTGCGCTCGTGGGGCAGCTGACTGCGCTCGCGTCCGTGTCGGCACGATCCCCCCTCGTCACGCGCCGCACCGAGCACACGCGCCCCTCCCTGGCCTCAACTACCGCAGTCGCCGGCAGACGGAACCGTCCGCCGACCATCGGACCTCACGCGAGTTGCTCGCCGTGGTGTGCTCTAGCAGCGTGAGCCGATTCGGCTCGTTGGGCTGGTAGCTCGTCGTCGCTCCGTTCGGGTACGCAATCGATTCGCGTTTCCGGTTCGGGTCGTAGGTCACGTGCACGTCCTTCGGCGAGTCGCGCTCGCGTAGTGCGTGGTCACGGTCCCGTAGGGTGCCGGACCGTCAGCGACGTGCGATTGCCTGCTGCATCGTATCGAATGTCGGCGTGTGCCGGAGCGCATCAGTTCTCGGTCCCGCCACGGTGTGCGTTGTGTTCGATGGTACGCTCGTGATGGCGTTCGCGCCGGTGTGCGGCGCCCCCACTCCCCTTCGCGCCCCACGACCTGCTCGTGTCTGTCCGCACTCTCGTCCCCAACGCCTCCAGCGGCGCGGCAGCAGGTCCCCGGATCGCGCGCGCGGACCGCAACGAATCGCGCATCGACACGCTCTTCACCGTCATCACGCCCGAGGGTGTGCCGCTCGAGCTTCGCCTCGCCGGCCCGGCGGCGCGCACGATCGCCTACTTCGTCGACGGCATGATCCGTCTGGTGATCCTGGTGGTGCTGATGATCCCGCTCGAGCTCCTGCGGGGCTACGGCGTCGGGATGCTGCTGGTGGTGATGTTCCTTCTCGAGTACTTCTACTTCGTCACCTGCGAGGTGCTGCTCGACGGCCAATCACCAGGCAAACGGGTGTGCTCCCTCAGGGTGATCTCGGCGAACGGCACGCCGCTCTCGTGGCAGCAAAGCCTGTTGCGCAACTTGCTGCGCCCCGCCGACCAGGTGCCCTTCGCTTACGGAGTGGGAGCGGCCTTGATGCTCCTCGGTCGCCATTTTCAGCGTCTCGGCGACGTCGCCGCCGGCACGATCGTGATCCGCGAGGACTCCACGCCTCAGCCACCGCCCCTTCCGTACTCCGTCGACGAGCTCACGCCGCTGCTCAAGTGGATTCCCAACGAGGTGAAAGCGCTGCGCGAGGTCCAGCACGCCGTCGATCTCTACGTGCGCCGGCGGGATCGCTTGTCACCGGCGCTGCGCCGGACCTTGGTCCAGCCGCTGGTCGACCTCGTCGCCGAGCGTTCCGGATGGAAGCGCGACGCCGATCCGGATCTCCTGATGGCGGCCCTCCACCACTCGATCTGGGGTGCCACCATCCGCTCGACCGACAGCCCCGACCCGTCGAAGCGCGGGCGCGGAGGGCGACGACGATGATCCGCCCACGCCGCCGCACACCTGCGCAGGATGCGACGAGACCCGCACTGAGTGCACCACCCTCGGATGAGACCGTCGCCCACGACGCCGACGGACGCGGTGCCCACGTTCCCGGCGACGGCGCACCCTCTTGGCGCCGCTTGGAGCGGCTGGCCACCCAGCTCGGCAGTCGTCGCGCGCGACGAGCGCGCGGCGAGGATGTGACCGAGCTCTGCAGACTCCACCGCGCCACGTCACGCGACCTGTCGCAAGCCATCGCCGAAGGCAAACCCCAGACCACCATCCGCTATCTCCACGGCTTGGTGAGCCGCACCCACGCGCTCCTCTACCGCTTCGAGACCGTCGACTGGCAACGCTGGCGCGAGGCGTTCTTCGTCACGGTGCCCACCAAGCTGCGTCGCGATCCGTACCTGCGCATCTCCTTCGCAGTGTTCTTCGGCGTGGGTCTGCTCTCGTACGTGCTCGCCACCGTCTCCCCGGCCTGGCTCGACCTGGTCCTCGACGAGAGCTCGCGCGCCGGCCTCGATTCCATGTACTCGGGCCTCGGTGAGGTGCGCAGCCTCGACGAGAGCTTCTCGATGTCCGGGTTCTACGTCCGGAACAACATGACGGTGGCCTTGCGCTGCTTCGCCTACGGCATCTTCTTCGGCGTTGGCAGCGTGGTCGCGCTCCTCAGCAACGCCATCACCATCGGCGCTGCCTTCGGCTACATGCTGGCGGGTGCCTATCGCGACAACTTCCTGTCGTTCGTGGTCGGGCACGCCCCCTTCGAGCTGACCGCCGTCACGTTCGCGGGCGCGGCCGGCCTCAAGCTGGGGCTCTCGCTGGTGCGCACCGAGGGCTGGACGCGGACGGCATCGCTCCGGCGCGCGGCCCTCGACTCGGTGCCCCTCGTGACGGCAGCGTGCGTGCTGCTCCTCGGTGCCGCGCTGATCGAGGCCTTCTTCTCGCCGCTGCCGTTCTCGATCGCGTTCAAGCTGCCGATGTTCCTGGTCACGCTCACGCTGCTGGTCACCTACATCGCCGTGCTCGGCGGCCGCGACCGGCGAGTGGCTTGAAAAGCTCACGATCATGCTCCTCGACGACCGACCTGCGCACCGGTCTCCACGCACGCTGTCGATCACTCCGCGAGCCAGCGGCGAGCCGCCGAGGG
>CAYVDO010000002.1:0-59938 GCA_964450125.1 uncultured bacterium | reverse complement strand
TGCTGTTCCGATTGCGGACGCGTGGGCTCCTCGAGCCTCCCGCCGCGCTCGTGGCCAGCGTGCTGCGTCGGCGTCATCGGGACGCCATCGTGCCTTCACGAGGACAGGATTAGAATGCGCGTCGCATCGGGTTCGCGAGGGCGACGGCGCACATGGGGACGGCGAGGACGAAACGAGCAACGGAGGCCCGCGCCGGCCAGCGTACGCGGCGGGGTGGGACGGCCGCGCTGCGTGCGCTCGCCGCGGATAGCATTCGCACCGGCCCCGGGACATCGGACCTCGTGCCTCGGCGGGGTGTGCGCGTCGCCGCGATCGACGTGGGCTCGAACTCGATCCACATGGTGGTTGCGCAGGTCGAGTCGGACGGGCGCTTCCGGGTCCTCGACCGCGCCAAGGAGATGGTGCGCCTCGGATCGCGCACCCTCATCGACGGCGCACTCTCCGCCGAGGCGATGGACAAGGGCGTTCGTACGCTCGCCACGTTCCAAATGCTGGCTGAACGGCAGGGCGCGCAGCGCATCCGGGCCGTCGCCACCAGTGCAGTTCGCGAGGCCTCGAACGGCGGTGATTTCGTGCGCCGGGTGGAGGAGGAGGTCGGGCTTCGGGTGAAGGTCATCCCGGGCCGCGAGGAGGCGCGCCTCATCTTCCTGGGTGTCCGCCACGCCATCGACCTGCGCGCCGAGCCCACCGTGATCGTGGACGCCGGCGGCGGCAGTGTCGAGCTGATCCTGGTCGACGGCGGCGAGCCGGTGGAGCTGGCGAGCCTCAAGATCGGTCTGGCGCGCGTTTCCGAACGCTTCCTCGCCAAGGACAAGGTGGACGCGCGCGCGGTGGAGGCGCTGGAACGCCACCTCGCGGCCGAGCTCGATCCGGTGCTGGCGCGTTTTCGGGCCAGCGGCGCGCGGCGCGTGGTCGGCACTTCCGGCACGCTCAACAATCTCGTGGCGATGGCCGCCACTGGTCCCGGTAGCGAGCCGCCCGAGCACCTCGAAGGCGTGGCGGTTTCGCCGGAGACCATCCGCCGCTTGCGTCGCAGGCTCGTCAAGACCGAGCGCGACAAACGGCTCACGATCCCTGGCATCGAGCCGAAGCGCGTGGATCTGGTGGTCGCTGGTGCGGTGCTCGCCGATCACGTGCTGACACGCCTGGGAGCCCGCGAGCTGGTGGCCTGCACTTACGCGCTGCGCGAGGGTGTGCTTCTCGACCACATCGCGCGCCATCGGCGCGGCATCGAGGAGCAAGAGCAATTTCCCGACCCGCGCTATCGCAGCGTGGCGCGGCTCATTCGCCATCTCGGTGAGCCCAATCGCCACGGTCAACAGGTGGCCAGGCTCGCCATCCGCCTCTTCGATCAATTGCGCGACTCGCTCGGCTTGAGCGGGGCCACACGCGATTGGCTGGAGCTGGCGGCGCTGATGCACGACATCGGGCAACACATCAGTCGCAAGAATCACCATCGCCACTCGTACTACCTCATCACCAACGGCGAGCTGCTCGGATTTCGCCGCGACGAGATCGAGATCATCGCGCAGGTGGCGCGCTATCACCGCAAGCAGGTTCCCAAGCCCTCGGACGGCAGTTACGGGATGCTGTCGAAGCGCGAGCGTCAGATCGTGCGCGCGCTGGCGGCGTTGCTTCGTGTCGCCGATGGCCTCGATCGCAGCCATTACGGCGTGGTCCGCGATGTGACCGTGGTGCGGCGCGACCGGCGTGTGGTCCTCGAGCTCACCACCGCCGGCGATGACGCCGCGCTGGAGATCGGCGAAGCGCGGAACCGCGTAGCGCTCCTCGAGGAGCTCTTGGGCGAGGTCGTGGCGTTTCGCGTCGCCCAGTGACCACGAGCGCGAGCAGCTGGTGATCGAGCCGAGCGATACCCTCGGCGAAGCGCTGGCCCGAATCGTGCGCGCGCAGCTCGTGGCGCTCGTCGAGCACGAGCCGGAGGCTCGCGCAGGCTCGGACCCCGAGGCGGTCCACGGGATGCGAGTCGCCGTGAGGCGGCTGCGCGCGGCGCTGCGGTTCTTCGCGCCGGCGCTGCCGGCGCGCACGCGCGCGCACCTCGACGCGGAGCTCCGCTGGCTGGGGCGGGCGCTCGGCCCCGTGCGCGACCTCGACGTCCAGCTCGAACGCTACGCCGCCGAGCCGATGATCGGTGCGGAGGGTGCTCAGCTCGTGGCGTGGCTCGGCGAGCAGCGTGTCGCCGCTCATCTCGCCATGCGCGCGGCGCTCGACTCGGCGCGGGCGGTGCGGCTTCGAGCGCGGCTCGATGGGCTCGCTTCCAGACGCGAGAAGCTGCTCAGGGCTGCCGCGCGCACCAGCGTCGCGGCCTACGGCGCGGAGGCCGTCGAGCGGGCGTATCGGCGCACACTCAAGCAGGGAAAGCGCATCGGGCGCGAGCCACTCGCAGACGAGCTGCACGAGTTACGCATTCGCGCCAAACGCCTGCGCTACGTGGTCGAGCTGGTCGCGGACATCGCGGGGCGCGATGGGCGGCGCTTGCTCGACGACCTCGCAAAGCTGCAGGACGTCCTCGGGGCCCATCAGGATGCCGTCGTCGGCGGCGAGTTGCTGCGCCGATTCATCGAGGCCGCTCCGGCGGAACAGGCGAGCACACGAGCGGGCGCCGTCGCCGAAGAGCTCGCCAGGGACATGGCGCGCGGCGCGGATGCTCGCGCCCGCTTCGCCAAGTCCTGGTTGCGGTTCACCGGAAAGCGCACCGGCCGCCACGTGACCGCGGTGATCGAGCGCCTGCGCGCACTCAGCCCCGCGTGAGTGTCGGCCAGAGGCGTCCATGAGGTCGTTTGACCGCCGCGCGCGCATCCTGCGTACGCATCCGCGCACCGGTCTCCACGCGCGTTCCCGCTAACCGCTGCCGAGTCGGCGGGCGATCTCGAGCTGACGACGCGCTTCGACGTTCGTCGGATCGAGCTCGAGCGCGCGAGAGAGTGCCAGCTGCGCTTGGCTCGCCTGCTTCACCCGCAAGTAGGCCGTCCCGAGCTCCAGGTGCGCCTCCGGTGCGTCGGGGAGGAGCGCGGCGGCGCTCTCGAGATGGGGGATGGCCGCGGTGATGCGATTGGCGCGCGCCAGCAGCATGCCCATCCTGAGCTCGATGCCGCCGTCCCAGGGGCGCGATTCCAGGTACTCGGTGTACGCCGCTACCGCGCCGTCGGTGTCCCCGAGAGCGGCGTAGCGCCGCGCGCTTTCGGGAAGCCCGTCCAGACGGGCGTTCTTGAGCGCTTGTTGCTTCACGTCGGCCAGTCGCGTCTTCGCACCCTTCTCCTGAGAGCTGGCGAGGAGGTCGATCGCCCGAGTGAAGGAGTACTGGGAATCGTCGGATTGCCCGAGGCCGATCTGTGCTCGGGCGAGGCCGAGCCAGGCGCGCGCTGAAGGGCGATCGCGGTCCATCGCTTCCTCGAAAGCCGCGCGCGCGCGCTCCCACTGCCGCTCCTCGAGGGCACGCTCACCGTCGGTCACGAGCTGGCTCGGTGTGCGTTTGGCCTTCGTGGGCACGGCAACGCTCGCGCCCGCCGGGTTGGATGCCGGGGCGGTCACCGACGCCGGTCGGAACACGACCCGTAATCGCGCGAGCAGCGCCAGCGCGTCGCCGCGCGCCGCTTCGCTGGTTGCGACCCAAGCGGCACCGCCGGTCGCCGCCAGCAGGAGGATCGCCCCGATCACCCGCGGGATGAGCCCCAGCACGGCCCGCGGCTGCCGGCGAACGCGCCGCCTGCCGACGACGCCCGTGGTGCGTCCGCTCACGCCTCGCGTCGAGGGACCGGCGGTGCGCTTTTCGACCACACGGCTGGTGCGATCCTTGAAGTCCTCGTAGAGGCTCCATCACTGCATTGTTCGGGACCAGGACCTTGCGATGCGTCCAGCCGGCGTCGAGCGCCAGCGCCAGCCCCAGGATGCGCTCGAGGTCGGCGCTCACGCGCAGGTCGGGGCGCACCTCGGAGAGCGAGCGCAGCCGGCGTGGCGTTTCGTGCGGCTCGGCGCTGGCGGTGGTGGGATCGCGGAGCGGCTCCCAGGGCAGCTCGCCGGCGAGCATCTCGAACAACATGAGGCCGAGCGAGAACACGTCGCTGCGCGCGTCGATGGGCCGTCCCGCCGCCTGCTCCGGCGACATGTAGTCCGGCGTGCCCATCACGTAGCCGTCGCGGGTGAGCGGAACGCCTGCGGCGTCGCGTGCCGGTGCGGCTTCGCGAGCGAGCCAGCGGGCCAGACCCCGGCGGGGCGCTTCGGGCGCCTCGCGCATCGACTTGGCGATGCCGAAGTCGAGCACCACGGCGCGCTCGCCTTGCCCCGTCGAGCCCGGCTCGATCATCACGTTGTCGGGCTTCAGGTCGCGGTGTACGAGCCCGATGCGATGCGCTTCGCCGACGGCGCTTGCGATCTGGATCGCGAGCTTCAGTGCGCGCACCTCCGGCAGGCCGCGACCCTGTCGTATGAGCTCGCTGAGGGCTACGCCGCTGAGACGCTCCATCGCCAGGAAGAGCATCCCGTCCGCGAATTCGCCGTGGTCGTAGACCTGCACGGCGTGGGGGTGATGGATCTGGCTGGCTCGCTCGGATTCGCGGCGAAAACGCTCGACCGCTCGTGCGTCCTGCAGCAGGTCGGGCTTCAGGAGCTTGAGCGCGACCTCTCGCCCACCGGGAACGCTCGCATCCTCGGCCCAGTACACCACGGCCATGCCGCCGCGCCCGAGGAGGTCGAGCACGCGATAACGCCCGTCGAAGACGTAGCCGATGAGCGGATCGCGCACCGGGATGCGCTGGCCGCACTCCGGGCAATCGTGGTGGGCGGGGTCGATCGGGGCGTGGCACCGGGGACAGTAGTGCCCGGTGCGCGAGACGTCGTCGGGCTCGTCGCCCAGAGGATCACCGTGGGTTCTGTTCACCGTGTCCGTCCTGGCCCCCGCGCGAAGTCTACTGGTTCTGCGCGGCAAGTCCCACGCGCACGATGTGTCGGTGATCGTCAAGGCGCGTCGCGAGCGCGGGACGGGTGGGGCGTCGAGGTGGAGTCAGCGCGCTGACGCGGGCAGGGCTCACGCCGTGGCCACGCTGCAGCGATCGGGCGAAGCGCCCGCGAACCTGCGGTCCTTCGCCCTCCGTCAGTCGGTTTCCGCGTCCTTGCCCGACGTGGCGTGCTCGGCTCGCGTCGGGCATTCGAAATGCACTCGGAGCCAGCACCATGCCCCCCACGCGTGCGACGATTCGTGACGATCGTGTGCCGCGAGCAATCGCGACGAGCGTGATTCTCGCGATCCTCGCGACCCGGGCGCACGCGGCCACGATCAGCGTCACCACCACGGGCGACGACCTCGGCTTCGGCAACCTCGGCACGTGCTCGCTGCGCGAGGCGGTGATCGCCGCCAACGGCGACCGAGCGGTGGACGGGTGTGCAGCGGGCTCGGGTGCCGACCTGATCGAGCTACCCGCGGGAACCTTTCGGCTGGCGATCGCCGGTCGCGGCGAGGATGGAGCCGCGACCGGCGACCTGGATCTCGCGAGCGACGTCACCGTGCGTGGCGCCGGTGCGGCCGCAACGACCGTGGACGCTGGCGGGCTCGACCGTGTCTTCCACGTGGTCGGTGATCGCAGCGTGGTTCTCGAATCGCTCACCATCTCCGGTGGCACGGCGCGCGACGCGGCCAAGCCGTGGGGCGGCGGCATTCTCGTCGAGACGGGGCACGTCGTGGCGTCGAGGGTCCTGCTCGCCTACAACTTCGGCAGCGTCGATCCCGGCATCACCTACGGGGGGGCGATCTACGTCGGCAGCGGCACGCTCGCTGTCGCAGACTCGTCCATCCACTTCAACAACGCCTACGGCTGGATGAGCGGCTGGGAGCTCCCGGGTGGCGGCGGTGGCATCTTCGTCGCGCCCGCCGGCAGCGCCACCATCGATCGCTCGGTGTTGAGCGAGAACGGCAATTGGGCGATCTACGCCAAGGGCGAGGTCGTGGTGCGCGACACCGTGTTCGCCGCGAACCACTGGTATGCGTGCCTGGAAGGACTCTGCGCGCCGTACGGTGGCTCGCTCTTGGCCGCCCCCGGCAGCGAGATCGAGGTCGATCGATCCACGTTCGCATTCGACGCCAACCTCGACGTGGAGGTCGACGGCAACGGCCTGGTGCGTCTTCACGACTCGATCGTGACCGGTAGCTGCTTCGGTCCGCTGGTGAGCGAAGGTTTCAATCTCGACGCGACCGGGGGGTGTGGACTGGCCGAGGACTCGGATCTCGCCGGCGTCGACCCGATGCTCACTCGCGTGGCGAACACCGATGGCAGCACCGCCCGTGTCTCGGTGAATCGCTTGAGCCCCGCCGTGGACAGCGGCGATCCTGCTGCTTGCGACGGCCTCGATCAGCTTGGTCACGCCCGCCCGGCGGATGGCGACGGCGACCACGCGGCGCGCTGTGATCGTGGCGCGATCGAGGTGGCGGCGTCTTGCAGTGGGCGCGACGGCGATGGCGACGGTGTGCCGGACACTTGTGACAACTGCCCGACCCTCGCGAACCCATCGCAGATCGACTCGGACGGAGACGGCTTCGGCGACGAGTGCGTGGGTGGTGGTTGCAGCCGAGTCGCGCGCAACACCACCGACTTCGACCTTGCCACCGTTGCGGTCGTGCTCGCGCTCTACTTCGTGCGTGTCCACCACCGCCGGCTGCGGGTCGAGCTTCATCCGATCCCGACCTGGAAGCAGGCACGGCGTCTGCCGCGACGCCTCCAACCGATGCCGGATACCGGTTGGGTCTACTAGGTTTCTGCGAGGGTCTGTTCCAGCCCCCCGCCCATCGCGGCGAAGCCGCGATGGGTCCCACCCCTGAGTCACTCGCTTCGCTCGCGGCTCGCCGCTGGCTCGCGGTGGGATGGAAGGCGCGCGTGGAGACCGAGGTGCCGAGTGTTCGACGCCGGAGCACGATCGGGTCCGTTTCTCGGCCCTACCGCGATTCGTGTGAATCCCCGCGGGGCTCCACTCTGCGTCGCGCGGTGGCGCGGTAGCTCGTTGCTGCAGAGCGCAGAGATCAACACGGAGTCAATCCCGCCGGAAGTCAGAACCGGGTGTCGAGGGCGATGGCGCTCTTCAGGCGCCGCAGGAACTCGGTTCGTCCGATCGACACGGCGCCCAGCCGCGCCAGGTGTGGGTTCATGACCTGAGCGTCGAAGAGCGCGAAGCGGCGCTCGCGGAGGTGCTCGACGAGCTTGGCCACCGCCGCCTTGGAGGCGTCGGTGCGGCGATGGAACATCGACTCGCCGCCGAAATAACCCCCGAAGGTCACGCCGTAGATGCCGCCCACCAGCGTCTCGCCCTCCCACACCTCCAGGCTGTGGGCGATACCGGTTCGGTGGAGCTCGACGTAGGCGCCGACGAAGTCCTCGGTGATCCAGGTCTCGGGGCGACGCGGCGTGGACTCGGCGCAGCCCAGCATCACATCGAGAAACGCGCGATCGGTGCTGAAGGTCCAGCCCTCACGACGGATCGAGCGCAGAATGCTGCGATGCGGAGTCCAGCCATCGAGCGGGAAGATCGCTCGTGGATGGGGGCACCACCACGTGGGCACGGGGTCCGACGACCACGGGAAGATGCCGCGCCTGTAGGCGTCCACCAGCAACGCAGGCGCGATCTCGCCGCCGATCGCGACCAGTCCGTGCTCGTCCGCTTCCAACTCGGGGTCGGGAAAGCGCTTGCCGCGGCGCAGCCACATCACCATCGCAAGTCCTCGTCACTCGCCGGTTGACGCTAGCACGCGGTTGCCAGCCTGCGAACCGGTGCCCATCTTGCGGAGGCGGGCGCACACCGCGCATCGCACACTCCCGCACTCAAGCCTCCCATCGCATGTCGTCGACCACCGAGACCGAGCACGCGAGCTGCATTCTGTGTGGACCGGGACCGGCCCGCACTCGCATCGAGGCGCATCCGTTCCGGGTGGTCGAGTGCGAAGGTTGCGCGCTGGTCTACCTGAGCCCGCGCCTCGCCCCGAGCGCCCGGGAGTCGATCTACACCGGTGACTATTTCCGCAGCCCGATCGCCCGTGAGCGCGGCTACACCGACTACGTGGGGGATCGCGACTGCTACGTGGAGACGTTCCGTCGCCGCGCGCGTCCGCTGCTCGAGTGGCGCGAGAGCGGGACGGTGTTCGAAGCCGGCTTCGCAGCGGGCTTTTTCCTGAGCGTGATGCGCGATGCCGGTTGGCGGACCTACGGCGTCGAGCTCAATCCGGCGATGGTGGAGCACGCCCGCGACACGCTCGGCCTCGTGAACGTGGCGCACGGTCGCATCGAGGATTGGGACGGGCGCGACGCGCCGTACGACCTCGTCACGCTGTGGGACGTGCTCGAGCACGTCGGTGACCCCGTGGGGCTTCTGGAACGCGTCCGCGAGTGGCTCGCCCCCGACGGGCGGCTGGTGATCGAGACCCAGGACGTGGAGTCGCTCACGGCGCGGTTGCTGGGCAAGCGCTGGCATCACTACAAGCACGGCGAGCATCTCTTCCACTTCTCGCCGCGCACCCTCGAGCGCTTGCTGGCCCGCGCCGGCTTCGAGATGACGAGCTGGACCCGCGCGGGCGCCGGGAAGGTGATCCCGTACCGCTTCCTGGTCGAGCGTAGCCAGCGGATTCTGCCCGCGCTGACGCCGGTGCTGGCGCGGCTCAAGTCGTTCGAGAACCGCACCTTCTACGTGAATCCCCACGACGAGATGATCGTCACCGCCCGGCGCGCCGTTCGCGCATGAAGCCGCTCGAGCGCGACTTCTACCTGCGGCCGACCGAGGACGTGGCGCGTGAGCTGCTCGGGGCGGTGATCGTGCGGCAAGAGCGCGGAAGGCGCGTCTCTATCCGGGTCGTCGAGGTGGAGGCGTATCTGGGGATCGACGATCCCGCAGCGCACACCTATGCCGGGCGCCGCACGGCGCGGAACGAGCCGATGTGGGGTTGCGGCGGACATGCGTACGTCTATTTCACGTACGGCATGCATCATTGCCTGAACGCGGTCACGCGCGACGCGGGCATGCCGGAGGCGGTGCTGATCCGCGGCGGTGAGCCCCTCGAAGGGGTCGCGACCATGCGGCGGCGGCGCGGGCCCGGGCGCCGCGATCACGAGCTGGCACGGGGACCGGCGTGCGTATGCGCGGCGCTCGCCCTCGATCGCCGCCACTCGGGAGTCGATCTCACCACCGGCAAAGCGCTTTGGATCGAGCCGGGCGAGACCGTATCCGAGGATGCGGTGGTGCGCGCGCCGCGCATCGGCGTCGACTACGCGGGAGAAGCGGCGCGCTGGCCGTTGCGCTTCCTGGTCCGCGATCATCGCTGCGTGTCCAAGCCGCCGCCTCGCTGAGAGATCCACGTGGAGCTCGTCGCTTACAGGCAATTCCGGGATCTCGAGAAGAGCCACTGGTGGTTCATCGGCCGCCGCCGGATCTTCACGGGATTGCTGCGGCGAACGCGCTATCGGCCCCCGATTGGGCGCGTGCTCGACCTCGGCTGCGGCGCGGGCGAGATGCTCGATCCCTTGGCCGAGTTCGGCCAGGTGGTGGCGCTCGACGCCAGCAAGGTGGCGCTCGACTTCTGTCGGGAACGCGGTGCCGCGGCGCCCGTCGGCGGCGACGCGATGAAGCTGCCGTTTCGCGCCGGCGTGGCCACGTTGGCAGCACTCGTCGACGCCATCGAGCACCTGCCGAACGACGAGGCGGCGCTGCGCGAGGCGCATCGCGTGCTGGTGCCTGGCGGCACGCTGCTCGTCACGGTTCCGGCGTACGAGCTGCTCTACTCCGACAACGATCGAGTGGCGCATCACCTGCGCCGCTACACCGCTCGCGAGCTTCACGACAAGGTCGCGCGCGCCGGATTCACCGCCGTTTGGACCACCTACTACAACACAGCGCTGTTGCCGTTCATCACGCTCTTTCTCGGCGTGGCCAAGCTCAAGCAAGCGCTCTTTCCGCGGGCCGCGGACGAGCAGCGCGACAACCTGCACGTGCCGTTTCCAGCCGTTCTTCACCGGTTGCTGGCGGGCTGGCTGAGCTTGGAAGGGCGCGTTGCCGAGCGAATGCGGCTTCCGTTCGGGCATTCCATCGTGTGTCTCGCGGTCCGGCCGTGACCGCGGTGTGGCCGGCGCGCGCGGTGGGTTCGACGCCGTGGCTCGCGACCCTCGCGGCGGTGCTGCTCAGGCTGGGCTACGCGCTCGCCAAAGGTCTGGTGGGGACCGACGAGGCGCTCTACCTGGTGCTCGGCCACAACTTGTGGGCCGGCAAGGGCTACACGCTGCTGGGGGCGCCGCATCTGATCTTTCCGCCGCTCTTCCCGTGGCTCTTGGGAGGAATCGAGTGTGTGGTGGGCTCGCCGGAATGGGCGAGCCGGATCGTGTTCGTGGTCGCCGGCGCGGGCTTGGTGCCGATCGCGCACGCGCTGGCTCGCCGCACCCTCGGTGAGTCGGCGGCGCATTGGGCGGCTTGGCTGGTGGCCGTTTCGCCCACGCTCACGAGCTACGTGTCGAGCTGGTTCTGGGGCTCGATGTCCGAGCCGCTGTTCTTGCTGCTCGCGTACGGTGGCTGGTTGGCCGTGCTCGTCACGAGTGCCGCGCTCGCGGAAGGGAGCGCGCGCGCGGTTGCCGGTGCGGTGACGGCAGGGCTCGCATTCGCCGGCGCCTATCTCACCCGACCGGAAGGGCTCGCGTACGTCCTGCTGGGCGTCGTCGCGCTGGCGGTGTTCGGCGAAGCGCGCCCGGCACGCCGTGCGATCGCCGCAGTGCTCGTGGCCGTGACGTTCGCCGGCGCGAGCTACCCGTACGTTCGCTACCTCCATCGCCACACCGGTCGGTGGACGCTCAGCGCCAAGTCCGGTGTGGTCCTCGAGATGGCGTTCGCGATGCTCGGCAAGGACTCACTCCACCGCAAGGAAAAGCTCGACGTGCTCGCCTACGAGGCGCTCGGTTTCAGTGTCCACGATCTGGGCGGCGACGCGCCGACGCTCGGCTTCGGCGAGGACGGTGTCGCCGGTCGCGAGCGCGGTGACTCGTTCTTCGATGTGGCGCGGCGCGAGCCGCTCTTCGCCATGGGATTCGTGCTCGCCAACGTGTGGGACCTGGTGCGGGCGCTTCCGTCGCGGCAGGTGCATCCGTGGCCCTTGGCGATCTTGAGCGTGGCGGGTGCGGTGGCTGCGTGGCGCGCCGGTGGCGAGTCGCGGCGTGGGCTCGTGTGGGTGGCGGCGGCGGGCATGCCGGTGGCCGCGTTCGCGCTCTACGGGATCTTGCCGCGCTTCCTCGTGCCGGTGGTGCCGGCGGCGCTGCTTCTCGCGGCCGCCGGAATCGAACCTGTGGCGCGCTGGGCCCGTCGGCGCCTGCCCGCCGTCTCCGAGATGCGAGCGGGCACGTTGCTGGTGGCAACGCTGGTGGCCTTCGGTGGCGCGAAGACGGCGAAAGCCGTCGCGACCCACAGCGAGCCCGTGGAGTACCGGGTGGTGGGCGAGTGGCTGCGCGACCACCTTCCCGACGACGCGTTGCTGATGTGCCGGAAGCCCGAGATCGCGTTTTACGCGCGGCGCCCGATGGTCGCGCTGGTGGCGGCGGATCCGCCGGCACTGGTGGCCTTCGCACGCAAGCGCCACGTCACGCACTTGGTCCTGGATCGTTATGCCGTGTGGGGCATCCGGCCCGCGCTCCGTCCCCTCTTCGATCCGTCCCATGTCGAGCCGGGGCTGGTGCTGGTGCACCGCGATTCGATCGCCAGCCGAGAGGTGTTGGTGTTCGCCACCCGCTGATCGCTCGAGCGTGGCTTTCGACCAGCGCACATGCGAGGATCGGCGCCTCGTGATCGAGCCGCATCTCGTCGCCACGTTGTCGCACCCGATCGCGCCCACTCGCGTTTGGTGGGCAGCGTTGCGTTTCGGATGGTGGTGGTCGCTTCTCGACCTGAGCCGTCGGCTGCATTACGAATCGCGGGCGCTCTATGGACGTTTCTACGACGGCGTGACGGCGCTCGTCGGTGCGACTGGGGTCTGCGGGCCGTTCCTCAACTACGGCTACGCTCGCCTCGACGGTGGCGATGCGCCGGCACGCGGCCAAGCCCTCGATCTCGTGAGCCAGGTGGCGCTGGAGCTCTATCAGCGGACGGCCACGGATGCGGGCGCACTGGCGATCACGGGACTCGACGTGCTGGAGGTCGGGGCTGGGCTGGGCGGCGGCGCTGCCTGGCTGGCGCGAAACCTCGAGCCACGGCGCTACGTCGCCGTCGATCTCTCTGGTGCGGCCGTGCGCGCGTCCCACGCGCACCATCCGCCGATTCCCGGGCTGCGCTTCGAACGTTGCGACGCCGAGCATCTGCCGTTCGCCGATCGAGCGTTCGACGTGGTGCTGAGCGTGGAGAGCTCGCACACGTATCCGGACTTCGGAGCGTTCCTGGGCGAAGCTGCACGCGTGCTCAAGCCCGGCGGGCACCTCTTGATCGCCGACTTCCGCGCCACCGGCCGCGTCGCCGCGTTTCGGGGCTCGATCGAGCGATCCGGAGCCTTCGACGACGTCGCGGTCGAGGACATGACCGCGAACGTCATCGAGGCGCTTCGCCTCACGAGTAGCGCCAAGGCGAGCCGCATCGAGCGTCTGCGCCTGCCGCGATTCGTCGCATCCCAGGTGAGGTACTTCGCGGCGGTGGCCGAGAGCGAGAAGTTCGAGCGCTTCCGGCGCGGCGACGACGTCTACCTGCGCATCCGCGCCCGCCGAGCGTCAGCAGGCTGCTGAAAAGCTCGCCGGAGCGAGTCTTTCGAGCCTGTCGATGCTTCCTCGGGGGGCTCTTCAAGCCCCCCGCCCCGCAAAAAGCGCGGTTTTTGCGGGGCCCCACCCCCGCAGACTCGCTACGCTCGTCGGCGCGCCGCTGGCGCGTGCCTCTTTCAGCAGCCGGTTAGGGACGCACGGTGGCGAGCGCGGAGCGCTCGGCTAGGAAGTAGCGCTGCGCCGCAGCCTGGATGTCGGCCGCCGTCACCCGCTCGATCCGTTGGTGACGGGTGAAGACGTTCTCGATGCCCTCGCCGTAGAGGACCGAGAGCGCCATGCGGAGCGCCACCTGTCCTTGGTCTTGCAGCTCGATGGCCTCGGTGCCGGCGAAATACTTCTTCACCTGATCCAGCTCCTTGGCCGGCACCGGCGTGCGCGCGAGCTTCTCGATCTCGCCCCAGAAGATCTGCTTGGTGCGCTCCAGGTTCTTGGGATCGGTCTGCGCGAAGAACAGGAAGAATCCGGCGTCGAGCTGGCTCTCGTTGCGTGCGAACGCCTGATACACGATGCCGCGTTTCTCGCGCAGCTCGTCGTAAAGCCGCCCGCCGAGGCCCGAGAGCAAGCGGTCCGTGACGTCGAGCACCTCGCGGTCGGGGTCGCCGATCTTGACGGTCTGGAAGCCGAGCGCGATCGCCGCACCGGTGAGACCCGCGACCTCGCGCTCCGCGCTGCGCGGAGCATCGATCGCCACCAGCGCAGGCGGCACGATCGGAGCGTCGGCGGCGAGCGGGAAGCTCCGGAACGAGTCGAGCACCCAGCGCACGGCATCGAGGCTGCGAACGTCGCCGGAGAAGGTAACGACGCTGGTCTCGGGGCGCGTCCACGCGCGGTGCAGCTTCGCCAGCTCGGCCGCGGTCACGCTCGCGATCGTGTCCTTGGTGCCGATCACCGGCCGCGCATAGGGGTGATCGCCAAACACCGTGGCGCGCAGAATCTTGAGGTCCAGGCTCGCCAGGTTCGATTCCTGCTCGTCGATCTGTGCGAGCGTTTCCTTGCGCAGCGCCTCGAGCTCGTCGCTGGGGAACGCCGGCCTGAGAAAGCTCTCGCCCGCGAGGCTCAGAATCTTGGGTAGATCCTCCTTCAGGCAGCGGAACTGGATGCCGAAGGTGTTGCGTCCACCGAACGGGCTCAGCTCGGCGCCCAGGCCTTCGACTTTGGCTGCCAGCTCGGCCTTGGTGAAGGCGGCGCTGCCGCGATCGAGCATGTGTGCCACCAGATTGCCGGCGCCCGCCTTGTCTGCAGGCTCGGAGCGCTGGCCGCCGAGCGCCACGACGGCGCCGTGGACGGCAGGGATCGACGCGTCCTCGCGCACGATCACGCGCAGGCCGCTCGTGAGCTGCACCTCGTAGACCTCGGTGCCGGCCACGTGCTGGACGCTGGCACCGGCGACCTCGGGCATCGCCTTCAGCGCGTCGATGGCGGCGAGGCTCGCGGTGCTGGGCTCGGCACCGCTCGTGGTCTGTCTGGGCGCAGCTGGCTGCGCTCTGCTCTCGCTCTCGGGCGGTGTCATCACCACCACGTCGAGCTTGTCGAGGTCGATGTACTTCTGCGCAGCGGCGACGACGTCGTCCGCGGTCACGCGCTGGATCCGCTCGGCGTAGAGCCGCGAGAAATCGAGATCGCCGGTGGTGAGCCAGTCGTTGCCGAGCTGTTCGGCGACACCCTCCGCGGTCATCTGACTGAAGACTCGGCTCGCCTCGATGTCGCGCTTGACCCGCGCCAACTCCTCGGGTTCGGGTGGTTCGGTCTTCGCCTTCTCCAGCACCGCGAGGATCGCGCCGCGCGCGGCCTCGAGGTTGCCGGCCTCCGCGGCGGCCGAGACCGCGAGATAGCCCGGATGGAGGGGCGTGTAGTTGAACGCAGAGACCTCCAGCACCAGCTTCTGCTGGTCCTTGACGCTCTGGTAGAGACGGCTCGACCGGCCGCTACCGAGGACGCCGGCGAGCACGTCGAGGGCGTAGAGATCGGGGTCGCGAGCCGAGACCGTCGGGAAGCCGATGATCATCTTCGGCACCTTGGCGAGGTGGTGTGAGATCGCCACCTCCCGCGCGGCGATCTGCGGCGGTTCGCTCGGCACCAACGCTGGCGGGATGCTGGTTCGCGTCCAACCCGCCACGGTGCTCGCCATGAGCGTGAGCGCGTCCGCGGCGCGGAAGTCGCCGACGGCGATGAAAACCGTGTTCGACGGGCTGTAGCGGCGCTTGTAGTAGGCGTAGACCTCTTCCCGCGTCACTCGCGCGAAGCGGTCGGCGTAGCCGAGCACGGGAACGCGGTAGGGGTGCGCCTGGTAGAGCGTGGCCTCGAACTGATCGTAGAGCGCGCGGTCGGGGTCGTCGCTGGCGCGCTCGATCTCCTTCTGCACCACCCCGTGTTCTTTCTTCACCTCCTCGGGCGGGAAGGTGGCGTTCATGAGCATGTCGGAGAGCGCGTCGAACGCAGTGGCGAAGCTCGAGGCTGCGGTGGTCACGTGGTACACGGTGCGTTCGCTCGACGTGTACGCGTTGTTGTCGCCGCCGCCTCCGCGGATGTCCTGCTCGAGCTGGCCGGTGGGGCGCTTGGTGGTGCCCTTGAAGAGCAGGTGCTCACAGAAATGGCTGAGCCCGGCGCCGAGCCATTCCTGCTCGTGGATGGCGCCGGTGCGAACCCACGCCTGCACGCTCACCACTGGCGCATTGCGCTTTTCCAGCGCGATGAGCTCGGCGCCGTTGGGCAGCAGCGCGTAGAGCGCGCCGTTCGGAGTCGCGCGTAGCTCCACCGGGCGCGAGCGCTCGGGGAGTGCCTCGAGTGCCGCGCGGACGTCGGCGGGGAAGCGCTCGGCGAGCTCGTCCGCCCTGGCGCTCGTGCCACCGAGGACCAGCGGTACGAGAAAGGCGAGCCATGCGCGGAGACGAAGCGGGTGATGTGGAGGCATGTGGATTCCCGGGGTGTTCGCAGAGGCGGCACAGGATGGCGCAGATCGCGGCTCGGCGCAGACGTGCACACGTCGAGTCCTCTCATCGACGTGCGGCGAGGGGCGGAAATTCATGACTGTGCGGGGCGCAGTCGCGAACCGAGCGCGATCACCGCGAGCATCACCCCGAACACCACCACCACCGCGGCACCCGTGGGCAAATCGAGGGTGTAGCTCGCCACACAGCCGATCACGCTGCCCACCATGCCCACCGCGTACGCCACTGCAACGCGCGCGCGCAGTCCCGTGACCAACAGCGCCGACGCCACGGCGGGCACGATCAGGAACGTGAACACCAGCAACACGCCGGCCACCGGCACGGAGATCGTGATGATGATGCCGAACGTCGCGTAGAAGACGAAATCCCAGAACCGCACGGCGATTCCTTCGGCGACGGCGCGCTCCGGCTCGAACGAAATCGCCACGAACTTGTCGCGGAACACCCAGTGGACGAGCCCCATCACCGAGTAGACCGCCGCCGAATGCAGCACCGTCTTGGCGTTCACCCACAGGATCGCGCCGGTGAGCATCTCCTTCAGCTCCTCGGCGCCGTGCGGCGCCTTGTCGAGGGCGATCACGCCCGCGGCCGCGGCGACCGCGTAGGTGATGCCGATCACCGCCTCTTGCGGGATGCCCTGGCGGCGGGTGCGGGTGAGCGCGAACATCGCGGCCCCCGCGAGCGTGAACGTGACCGAGAACCAGTAGGCCCACGGCCCCTCGTGATCGAGCCCCACCACCAGCGCGAGCACCGCACCCAGCGCCGCGATCTGCGCGAGCGCCAGGTCCACGAAGATGACGCCGCGAGCGAGGATGTGAAGTCCCAGGTAGCCGTGGATGCCGACCAGCACCAGGCAGGCGAGAAACGGCAGCGTCATCACGTGGATGAGCTCCATGTCAGTGTCCCTCGCTTCTCGTCGCCGTCGCGGCGCTGCTCGCCGTCGCCTTGGCGAGGGCGGTGACGATCTGCTCGATCATCGCGGGGTAGGTGGTGTTGCCTTCGCCGTCGCCCACCGAGGTGGGAATCGTCGCCACCGTTGCGCCGGTGCGGTGTGCGATTTCCGCCGTGACCTCGGCGGGGTGGTAGGTCGTGGCGAGGAGCAGCGGGACCTTCGCGCCGCGCATCTGCGCTTCGAGCGCAGCGACGTGGGCGGGATTGGGCGGGATGCCCGGCTTGGGCTCGACCTGACCGAGAATCTCGAGCCCGAGCCAGCGCGCCAGGTACTCGAAGAGCTTGTGGTACTCGACCACCTTGGCGCCGCGCAGGCTCGCGAGCCGCCGCTCCCAGCCCTGGATGCGGCTCGTGAGGTCGCTCGTGAACGCCGCGGCGTTGGCGCGGTAGTTCTCGGCGCCGCCGGTGTCGAGCGCGGCGAATCGCTCGGCGAGCGTGCCGGCCACGATCACGGCGTTGCGGGGATCGAGGAGGTAGTGCGGGTTCCCGGCGGGATGGACGTCGCCCATCGAGCGGTCGATCGGCCCGGTGGGGAACTCGAAGAGCTGGACGCCCGCGTTGCCGACGATCCGCCCCGGTGCGCCGGTCGTGATCTTCGCGTTGCGCGACGACTCGACCAGCTTCGGAAGCCAGCCCACCTCGAGCTCGGCGCCGCCTTCGACGAGGGCGTCGGCGCGATTGAGGCTGACGACGTGGCTGGGCTTGGGGTCGACGAAATGCGGGTCCTCGGTGCCGCGCGCAATCGACGTGACGTCGATGCGATCGCCGCCCACCGCCTCGGCGATCGCGCCGAGGTCGGGAGTGGAAGCGACCACGCGCAGCTCGGCTGCGCGCGTCGTGCCGGGTGCGAACACGGCGCCGAAAACGAGCAGCGCCGCGAGTGAGGGGAAAAGGTCTCCGATTCGTTTCATGAAGGAGTCTCCCGCGGCGCGCGCGAAGCGGCGCCGCCCGAGAAGTCAGAAGCTGTGTGCGCCGTGGCTGCCGATCAGGAACTCGGCCGAGAGCCAGACCGAGTGGTCGTACGCCCGGTCTTCGACGCGATCGAGGTTGTACTGGAGACGGAGCTTCGAGAACTCGCTCGGGTACCAGGTGAGCACCGGTGACACGCGCACTCGCCGCGAGCGATCGGGATCGGGGTCGAAGGCGCCGCGGTTGCCGCCCACGAAATCGCCGCGCACGCCGGCGACCCAGCCGCGCGTGAAGCCGTAGAGCGCCTGTGCGTAGAGCCCCCAGTCTTCGAGCGTCTCGTGCGGCAGCACCAGCGGCGCTTCGTCGGGAGATTCCGGCGTGCTCTCGAACGCGCCCGTGTGATCAACGGTTGCCAACGAGAGGCACGCGCCAGCGGCGCGCGACGAGCAAAGCGACTCGGCTTGGGGGTGGGGCCCCGCAAAAGTCGCGCCTTTTGCGGGGCGGGGGTCTGGAACAGACCCCCGAGAAAGGATCGACAGGCGGGCGGAGCTCGCCGACGCGAGCTCCTCGCCCGCCTGGAAGCGTCGATACATGGCTTCGGTGGTGAACGACGCGAATGGAAAGCCCTGCTCGGCGCGCGGCGACTTCCACTTCCAGTAGAGGTCCGTGCCGTAGATCTGGGTGTGGGTGTTTTCGCCGGTGGCGTTCGGCCCCGAAACACCCGAGACCCCGAGCACCAGCGTCTGGTCGTCGGTGAGATCGAACGAGCCCGACCAGCGGCCGCTCACGAGCATGTCGCCCAGCTCGTTCACGCCGCGGTCCTCGGGGACGCGACCGAAGAGCGGCTCGCCTTCGTTCTCGTTGCGGAAGCTGGCTGCGGTCTCGCCTTGGCTGTTCTGCAGGGTGACGAGGATCTCCGAGTAGAAGGGCAGCGGCATGAGCCAAGAGAGCCGCGCGCCCGGACCGCGTAGCCCGTCGCCGCCGAGCAGGCGGCCGTTCACCAGCGGGATGTCCACGAAGTCCCATTGGTGCGGATGGCGGCCGTTGATGCGCCCGAGCTCGGTCAGGAACTGGCCCGCCTTCGCTTGCAAGTCCCACGGCAGCGACTGGGTGACGAGGTAGGCCTCTTCCAGCTCGACGACGGTTTCTCCTTCGGGGTCGAGTTGGAAGATGACGTTCGCCGTGCCCTTCAAGTACGGGTCGACCGCGCCGTCGAACACCGCCTCGACGTTCTGGACGGTGAAGCCGCGCTGGCTCGGGTCGTGTCCGCCGAGCTGGAGCGACGTCACCTCCTTTTCGGTCGAGGTCCCGACCGAGAAGAGCGCGTCGAGCGAGAGGTTGAGGTACGCGGAGCCGGCCGAGCCGACCCGGATGGGCTGCGTCCAGGCCGAGCCTCCACTCGGCGTGGAGTCCTGGGCGAAGGCGAACGACGCGAACGACGCGATCGCCAGGGCTGCAACGTACGGCAGGTGATGCGCACGCGGATGCGCGAGTTTCATGGAATCGTCCTCCCGCGACGCGCCGAACGCGCGTCGCGACGTGCGCCGCGTGCGCCGCGACGGCGGCACGCGCTGCGCGAATCTCGGGGATCAGCCGCGGATCACGGGCGCGAACACGGCGACGGCGCGAGCACGCGGCGAAACGAGGCCGAGATCAGGCGGGAGGAGCGAGGCCCGACGCCGTGCGCCCCGGGATGCGCCGGGGAAGAGCGAGCGCGGAGGCTGCGCGGCTGGAGGCTTCTGCGGCGCCGCGCTCGGGCTGGAACGACGCAGTGTGCGTGCCATGCGCCACCGACGAGAACACGCACTGGTGGCTCGTCGCGTGGCTGGACCGCGCCGCAGTCTGCAGACCGCCATCCGCGAGCTGGGCGGCCCACGGCACGCCCACCGACACGCCAGCGACGGCGCGCTGGCCGTGGAAGGCGGCGAGGTCGAGGTTTGCCCACGCGCCGAGCACCAGCGCGAGCGCGAGCGCCAGGCTGCGACGAGGCGAGAACGAGCGCGGAGACATGGACGAGCTGGATGCCGAGACGCTGAAGTGGATCACGAGCGCGGCCTGAATTCTCTAACACCCGAGGTGCGTCGTCGGCCACCAGCGCGGCCCGAGGATGCTCACGCCGTGTCGCGCGCGTCCGCCGTTCCAGCGGGCGAAACGCGCGTGGTACCCTCGTGCGGTCGGTTGCGACCCGAGCGTGATTCTCCGATGCGATCGTCGAATCGATCCGCCGTACGCCGCGCGCGAGCCGAGACCGAGGGTCGCGAGGCGCCTGCCAGCGACACGGCCCAGATCCGAGCCGATCTCCAACGCGCTGGACTGCGCGGCACCACCTCCCGAATCGCGGTGCTCGGCGCGCTCGGGCGCTCGTCCACGCCACTCAGCCACGGCGAGCTCGTCGAAGCCCTGAGCGCTCACGGCTTCGATCGCGCCACCCTCTATCGCAACCTCATCGACCTGACCGAGGCTGGCTTGCTCAGGCGCATCGACTTTGGTGACCACACCTGGCGATTCGAGCGAGGTGCGGCGGGCGGCGCAGCGCCGCATGCCGTCGCGCGCGATCAGGTGCATCCCCATTTCGTGTGTGTTGGGTGCGGCGCGCTCACGTGCTTGCCGAACGTGGACGTGCGCATCTCGCCCCGTGCCGGCTCGCCGCGCCCGCCGATCGCCGACGTGTCGCAAGTGCTGATTCAAGGCCGCTGTAGCGCTTGCTGAACACCGTGCACGCCGTTTCGCTCGGCAGCGTTTTGCTGCCACCCTGATCTGCCCCGAGTCCACGTTTGCGGGCTCCGGTGAGATCGACGATGCCGTTCTGGACCTGGCTGATTCCCGTGCTCGCCCTCGGCTCGCTCGGCGCTGCCGCGGCGATCGCCATGACGCCGTGGCTGGCGCTGGTGTGCGGTGCAGCCCTCGCGGGTGCCGTGTTCGCCGCGGTCCATCACGCCGAGGTGGTCGCCCATCGCGTGGGCGAGCCGTTCGGGACGCTGGTGCTCGCGCTCGCCGTCACCGCGATCGAGACGGCACTCATCCTCTCGATGATGCTCGCCGGTGGCGACGACATGGCTACCTTGCCGCGCGACGCGATCTACGCGGCGGTGATGCTGATCTCGACCGGCGTGGTGGGGCTCTGCGTGTGGGTGGGCGGGCTCGCGCACCGCGAGCAGACGTTCCGCGTGGAAGGCGCTGGCGCTGGCCTCGCGGCGCTCATGGTCATGGCCACGCTCACGTTGGTGCTGCCGGCGTTCACGATCACCTCCCCGGGGCCCACGTACAGCGTGTCGCAGCGCGCGTTCGTGGCGGTGGCCTCGGCGGCACTGTGGGCGATCTTCGTGTTCAGCCAGACCGTCCGCCACCGCGACTACTTCCTCCCACCCGACGGCGACGGCGGGCCCGAGCATTTCGCCGCGCCACCCACCAACGCCCAGGCTTGGACAAGCTTCGGACTGCTCCTGCTCGCGCTGGTGGCCGTCGTGGGCCTCGCGAAAAAGCTCTCGCCCACCATCGAGAACGCGGTAGCCGCCGCCGACGCCCCGCGCGCCGTGGTCGGCATCATCATCGCCGCGCTGGTGCTCTTGCCGGAGACGTGGGCCGCCGTGCGCGCCGCGCGCGCCAACGGGCTTCAGTCGAGCATGAACCTCGCCATCGGTTCGGCCCTCGCGTGCGTGGGCCTCACCGTGCCGGTCGTCGTGACCGCTTCGATCGTCCTCGACCTACCGCTCGTGCTCGGCGTCGCACCCAAGGACATGGTGATGCTCGCGATCACCTTCCTGGTGAGCGCCGTCACCCTCACCACCGGCCGCACGTACGTGATGCAAGGCGCCGTGCACCTCGTGCTTTTCGCGTCCTACCTGTTCCTCGCATTCGTGCCGTAGACGCCGGGCTCGTCTCCCCCCCGCAGCGTGCGGCACCGCCGAATCGCCCCTCGGATGCGCAACCGCTCGCGCCCGCGAGTCACCCTCGGTCACGCGCAGCTCGTCGCGGCCCGCTTCCGGCCCGATCTCGCCGACGCCGCTCGCTGGAGGCCGCTGGGTGCGAACCTACGACGGTCCCGTGGTGGGGTGGTAGTGAGCGCTGCCCCGGCCCGAGCACACCATCGCGTTATCTTCGCCCAGATAGCGGGGTTGTCCTCCGCCAGGCACCGGCGTAACGTGCGCAAGGAAAGGCGTATGCCGGCAGCGCCGTGCGAGAGCGGTCCAGATAGCTTGGGCTCGCATCCGTCAGCGAAGACCGCGGAAAGCCGGCGCTACGATCGTCACTGGACACCCGTGCACCTGGACTTCCACGTCGACGAGCTGAACGGGATGATGGCGCGGGTTCGGAACGCGGGCGGCGCGGTCGAGCAGATCTTCGAGAACCCCGCGCACGGCTCGGCAGCGTCTTGCGCCGATCCCTTCGGTCACGGTTTCTGTCTGCTGGAGCGCAAGCCACCGGCGAAGAGCTGAGCGGCGGCGGTGGGGCGCGCGCCGGTCGATCCCGATCCCGGGCGGCCTCACGGGCGCTCCTACACTCCCAGGCGGCTCGAAGAGCCCGATGTGGATGCCGGACCGGGCAACGAAGGGATTCGCCACGTGGCGCGTCGCAGCGCGACGCCACGAGCGAAGCGAGTGACTCGGGGGTGGGATCCGCCCGGATTCACTCCGGGCGGGCGCGGGCTTGAAAAGCCCCCCGGAAATCAGAGCTGCGTCGCGGCCAGCTCGGCGAGCTCGCTGCGTTCGCCGCGCGAGAAGAACACCGTGCCCGTGATCGGCGAGCTCTTGAGCCGCTCGGTCACGTAGACCAGCCCGTTCGAGTGCTGGTCGAGGAAGTGGTTGTCCACCTGGTACGGGTCGCCGGCGAGCACCACCTTGGTGCCGTCGGCGGCGCGGGTGATGACGGTCTTCACCTCGTGCGGCGTCAAGTTCTGGGCCTCGTCGATGAGCATGAACGCCGACGAGATCGAACGCCCGCGGATGGTGTGGATCGCCTGCACCTCGAGCTGGCGCGAGTGGAAGAGGTACTCCCAGCTCTTGGTATCTCGGGTGGCGCCTTTGCCGGAGGCGGCGCCGTCGCTCACGATGAGCTGATCGAAGTTGTCGAAGAACGACGTCATCCACGGCTGCATCTTGGCGTCGAAGTCTCCGGGCAGATAGCCCACGTCCTGGCCCATCGACACCACCGGCTTCGAGAGCAGGATGCGCTCGTAGGAGCGCCGCTTCTTGCCCTTCTGCACCTGCGCCAGCGCGGCGGCCAGGGCCAGGAACGTCTTGCCGGTGCCGGCTTTACCCACCAGCGTCACCAGCTTCACCCGCGGGTCGAGCAGCAGATCGAGCGCCATGCGTTGCTCGATGTTGCGCGGCTGCACGTCGGCGAGCTCGCGGAACTCGGCGGCGACGGGCTCGAGCTGTCCGGTCACCGACTGATAGCGCCACACGCGCTCGGCGGGCCCGCTCTTCACCGCCACGAATTCGTTGGGGTGTAGATCGGCGAGGCCCAGCTCGCGGGGCACGAGCACGCTCTCGTCTCCCCACTCGTCCACGGACGGCACCGATTGCCGTTCGAGAATGCGGTAGCCGGTGTAGAGGTCGCGTAGCTCGACCCGATCAGTCTCGTAGTCCTCGGCTTCCAGGCCTTCGAAATCGGCGAGGATGCGCAGGTTCACGTCTTTGCTGATGAGCACCACGCGCTTGTAGAGGTCGCGCTGCTTGAGCGCCAGCGCCGAGGCGAGGATCAAGAGATCCATGCTGCGGTCGTTGGTGCGTTCGCTCAGGTGGTCGAGCCCGCCGTTGCCGTCCGAGATGATGTGGAAGGTGGTGCCGAGGTCGGGGTGGTGCACGCCGGCTTCGCCCGAGAGGTTCCCGAACTCGCGCAGCGAAGAGATGAAGCGTGAAGCCACTCGCGCGGCGGCGGCGACCTCGAAGCGGCGGTTGTTCTTGAGGTCGTCGAGCTCCATCACCACGAAGATGGGGATGGCGACGGTGGTCTTGCGGAAGGCGTTGAGCGCGCGAGGATCGTGGACCAAGACGCTGGTGTCGACGACGTAGGCAGTATCCATGTCCCTCCTGCGCCAGTTCTATTTCGTGCAGATCGAGTCCCAGCTTCGCGCGAGCTCGTCCAGAGCCTCGATCGCATTGGGCAGGTGCTTGAGAACGATCCCCAGATCCAGCTCCGCGTAACGGTAGAGCACCACGTTGCGCAGTCGCATCACGGCCGCGATGCGCTGCGCCAGCTCGGTGGGCACCAGGTTCGCCTCGATGACGGCCTCAAAAGGATCGCGCTCGTCGAGGCGCTCGTCGCCGGCGTGATCGGTGCGGGCCAGCAGCTCGGCGAAGAGATCCTCGGCGGCCTGGCAAGCCTGGATCAGGTTGAAGAGGATCGAGTCCTGGATGCCGCGGTCGGTGGCGAATCGCTCACCGCCTGCGCGCAGCGTGGCGCCGATCCGCTCGGTGTGCTGGCGCAGCGCCTCGACGCGCTCGTGTCTGCCTGCTTCGCCGCTCAGCTTGGCGCCCGCACCTCGCATCGACGCGATGCGCTGCCCCGTCGGCGCGTCGCGATCCACGTACTCCATCCAGGTGCGGGCTCGGAATTCTTTTACCTTCAGCGCGTCGCGAAAGAAGATGGCCTGGCCGCGCTCGATGGCCCGATGCCGGAGCGTCGCTTCCGCTTCTTCGAGCAGTACCACTCGCGGCCGTTCGACGCCGGCGCGAGCCAGCTCGTGGCCGAGCCGTTCCTGCCACGCCGCCGAGTCCGCGGGAGTGCCGTTCTCGCGGAAGAGCACGCCGAGGTCGGTGCTCCCCGCGGCACCGCTGCTGCCTCGCGAGCGGGGCGGAAAGAGCCACACCGCTTCGATCTCGGAATGCTTGTCGAAGAGCTTGAGCATCCGCTCCGCGACCGCCGCGCGGTCGTCGCTCTTGCTGCGTGTGGTGTCGCTCACCGTCTCCCTCTCCAATGCGCGGCAAGAGTAGCAGGCGCGTTCGGCTGCGGCGTGCCGGCTGGCGCGAGTACTGGCCGCGAGGTGCGGGGCTGGCCATCCTTGCGCGCCACCCGTCCATTCCATCGAGAGATCGCCATGCGCCGCCTTTTCTCCGCATCCGAAGCCGTTGCTTGCATCCAATCTGGGCACCGCGTGTTCGTCCACGGTGGTGCCGCCACTCCGCTCGAACTGGTGGCTGCGCTGGTCGAGCAAGCGCCGCGCCTGCGCGACGTCGAGCTCACCCATCTCCACACCTCCGGCGACGCCGCCTACGCGCGTCCGCAGTACGCAGAGAGCTTCCGCATCGCGAACCTGTTCGTCGGGCACAACGTCCGCAAGACGGTCGGTACCGAGCGCAACGACTACGTACCGATGTTTCTCTCGGAGATCCCGAGGCTTTTCCGCGAGGGTCGTCGTCCGGTCAACGTCGCGCTGTTGCAGGTCTCGCCACCGGATGCGCACGGGTACGTCACCCTAGGGCCGAGCGTGGATGTGGCCATTGCCGCCGCCGAGTCCGCCGACGTGGTGGTGGCGGAGATCAACACGCGCATGCCGCGAACCCACGGCGACGGCTTCCTGCACGTGAGCCGGATCGACTTCGCCATCGACGTGGATCGACCGTTGCCCGAGAGCCCACCCAGCAAGCTGAGCGCGGAGGAGCAGGCGATCGGCCGGAACGTCGCCGGCTTGGTGGAAGACGGCGCGACGCTGCAGATGGGCATCGGCGCCGTGCCCGATGCGGTGCTCGCCGCGCTCGGCGATCACAAGCACCTCGGCATTCACACGGAGATGGTCTCCGACGGTGTGTTGCCATTGATCGAGTGCGGCGCCATCGACAATTCGCGCAAGGAGATTCACCCGGACAAGCTGGTGGCCGGATTTGCGACCGGCTCGCGCAAGCTCTACGACTACATCGACGACAATCCAGCGGTGGTGCTGCTCGACATCGCCTACGTCAACCGACCCACGACCATCGCCCGCAACCCGAAGGTGACGGCGATCAATTCCGCGGTGGAGGTCGATCTCACCGGTCAGGTCTGCGCCGACTCGATCGGCCATCGCATCATTTCGGGCGTGGGCGGCCAGCTCGATTTCATGCGCGGCGCGGCGCTCTCCGAAGGTGGCAAGCCGATCATCGCGTTGACCAGCCGCGCCAAGAAGGGTGATTCGCGGATCGTCGCGACGCTGCGCCCCGGTGCGGGTGTGGTCACCACTCGCCAGCACGTCCACTACGTGGTGACCGAGTACGGCGTGGCCGATCTCTTCGGCAAGTCGCTGTTCGAGCGGGCACGAGCGCTGATCGGGATCGCCCATCCGGATGACCGCGAGAAGCTCGAGCGCGAGTGGCACGCGCTCGCGCGTCGCGTCGGTCCCTGAGCACTCTCGCTGCGACCCATCTCGGCGGCGCCCGCGGAGGCGTCGGCGAGCTCGAAACACTCGCTCCCGCGGGCCGTCGAGGACGCCCGCCTGTGCCGCGAGCACCAGCACCGACTCCTTCACGCCCCGGCTGTCGAGGGTGGTCAGGCCGACGATCGCGACGATCTCCAATGCGCAGTTCCAGGCGAGCCAGCCGCTGCGATCGACACCGTGATGGTGAGCACGTAGTCGGCGAGCAGCGCCACGCCCGAGATCACGCCGACGCGCTCGCCCAAGAGCTTGGTCGTGACCACGGATCCACCCCCGCCGTGGGGGAAGTGCTCGATGATTCGGCTGTACGCGGCGGAGATCAGGAAGACCGTGGTGGCCGTGAGCGCGGCCGAGCCGACCGCCAGATACGTGTGCTCACCCAGCGTGCGGAACGCCTCTCCGGGTCCGTAGGCGAACGACGAAAGTCCATCCGCACCAAGCCCCACCCACGCCAGGAATGGAATCAGCGAGAGGCGATGGGAGATCGACGTGTCGCTGCGATCGCGAGGCGCGCCGACGACGAGACGACGAAGCGAGAACGAGGACTCGCCGTCACGTCGAGAGGCGGGCTCGTCCGAGGGAGGTGCGGGCGGCTCTTGCGACGGTGATGAAGCAGGGGCGGGCATCTCATCTCCGGGAACGCATCGCGAGCGGATCCGAGCAGCGGAACCGCGGGGATTGCGCGAACGCAGTGCCCGAAGGCGTCGCAGAGATCTCGACGAGTCCGGGCAATCGGTGCGTACGGGCCACCTCGCACCGTGCAATCGGCACGATTCGCCTCCGGGAAGCCGTGCGAGTTGCACGATCGCGCTCTCGGCGAGCTGCCGCGCCCGAGGTGCCTCGAGACCGCGCGGCACCGCGATGGTGGGCGTGTGCTCGACGGCTCGCTTCCGATCACCTCGATGCGAGCGCGCTGCCCGGGCGACTGCAGGAGGAGCCCGGAGCCTGCGGCCACGTTGCGCGAGGTCGCTCGCCGGGACTCGCGGTCGCTGAACGGCGGCCCGGCCCCACTCTCGTGCAACACGCACGACGGGGGACGAAAGCCTCGTGCAACGTGCACGTCTCCATGCGCCAAGCCGCGGCAAACAACGCGGTTTTCACGTTCAGCAGCCTGTCGGGCATCGGCACGCCGCTTGCCTAAACGATGGTCGCCATGAACGAGCGCAATCCGTGTCGAATCGATGAAGAGCCGACCCCGCTCGCCCAGCCGACTTCACCGCTCGAGGTGAACGTCCGCCGCGTCCTGTCTTGGGTGGCGATCGTAGCCGTCGCGCTGGGAATCTGGTTCTGGTGGACGGGCGCCGAGGAACGAGCGATTCGGCGCCTCCCAGATCCCGCACGGGCTGCGCTCTACGAACGCGAGCTGGCGTCGTTCGAGAGCGTGTGCCTCGCCGATCCCGAACCGGCCCTCGACGCGGAATGCCGCCACCGCGCGACGGTGCTGAGCTGGCTGCCCGAGTGTACGGCCGAGTGCATGCACTCGATCTCGAAGGTGATTCCAGTAGGTGCGCCGCCTCAGAATCCTCGCGGCGTCACGACCCCCTGAATCATTCGAACGAGCCTGGAGGCTCACGTGTTGGATCTCGTTTACGTCACCGTGACGGTGGCCTTCTTCATCGTCTCTTGGGGCTACGTACGCCTGTGCGAACGACTCTGAGCGCGCGCTCGAGGCTGGAAAGGGACGTTCATCGATGACGCTCGAACATGCACTCGGCGGCGTTCTCGCCATCGCGCTCGCTGCTTACCTCGTCTACGCCCTGATCCGTCCCGAGCGGTTCTGAGCACGCGCCTCGAACGCACGGCGGAGAATTCTCATGACGGCCAACGGGTGGTTTCAGATTCTCTTCTACTCGCTCGCGATCTTGGCGGTGAGCAAGCCGCTCGGCATCTACATGTTCCGGGTATTCGAGGGAACCGCGCAGCCCTTGCCACGCGTCTTGGGTCCCCTCGAGCGAGGGTTGTGCCACCTGGTGGGCATCGATCGGACGCGCGAGCAGAGCTGGCAGGGGTATGCGGCGGCGTTGCTCGCGTTCAGTGGCCTGGGTGTGCTCGTGACCTACGGCATCGAACGGCTTCAACGCGGCCTGCCCTGGAATCCGCAGCACTTTCCCGCAGTCGGCGAGACGCTCGCGTTCAACACCGCGGTCAGCTTCACCACCAACACCAACTGGCAGGCCTACGCCGGCGAATCCACCATGAGCTACCTGACTCAGATGGCGGGTCTCGCTTGGCACAACTTCGTGTCGGCGGCGGCGGGCCTCGGCGTGGCGCTAGCGCTGGCGCGCGGTCTCACGCGCCGCGCCGGACCGAGCGGTCCCAAGTCGCTCGGGAACTTCTGGCTCGACGTCGTTCGCGCGACGCTCTACGTGCTGCTGCCGCTCTCCATCGTCTGCGCGCTCGTGCTCGTGTCGCAGGGCGTGATCCAGAACCTGGCGCCGTATCGGGAAGTGACCACGCTCGAGGGCGCCAAGCAGATCCTCGCGATGGGGCCGGTGGCCTCGCAGGAGGCGATCAAGCAGCTCGGAACCAATGGTGGTGGCTTCTTCAACGCCAATGCGGCGCATCCGTTCGAGAACCCAACGCCTTTCACGAATTTCGTGTCGATGTTCGCGATCTTCGCGATTCCCGCCGGGCTCACCTACACCTACGGGCGCATGGCGAAGAACCAGCGCCAAGGCTGGGCGCTCTTCGGCGCGATGGCGTTGCTCTTCGCCGTGGGCATCACCGTGGCGTATTGGGCGGAATCCAAGCCCAATCCCGCGCTGGCAGGGCTGGCGGTCGATCAGAGCGTCGGCAACATGGAAGGGAAAGAGTGCCGCTTCGGGATCGCGAGCTCGGCGCTCTACGCGGTCGTCACGACGGACGCTTCGTGTGGAGCGGTCAACTCCATGCACTCGAGCTTCAATCCGCTCGGCGGGCTGGTGCCGCTCTTCAACATCCAGCTCGGCGAGGTGGTGTTCGGCGGCGTCGGCGCGGGGCTCTACGGAATGCTGGTGTACGCGCTGCTCGCGGTGTTCATCGCCGGGTTGATGGTGGGGCGAACGCCCGAGTACCTGGGCAAGAAGATCGAGGCGCGCGAGATGAAGCTCGCCATGCTCTACGTGTTGATCTTCCCGCTCATCATCCTGGGATTCGCGGCGTGGTCGGCCGTGGCGCCCTACGGGATCTCGTCACTCGGCAACTCCGGGCCCCACGGGCTGAGCGAGATCCTCTACTCGTTCTCGAGCGGCGCAGGCAACAACGGCTCGGCATTCGCCGGCCTCGACGCCAACACCCGCTTCTACAACACCACCCTCGGGCTCACGATGCTCGCGGGCCGCTTCTGGATGATCCTGCCGGCGCTCGCCATCGCCGGCTCGATGGTCGGCAAGAAGACCGTCGTCGCGGGTCCGGGGACGTTCCCGACCGACGGAGCCACGTTCGTCGTGCTGCTGGTGAGCGTCGTGGTCATCGTCGGCGCGCTCACGTTCTTTCCTGCGCTCTGCCTCGGGCCGATCCTCGAGCACTTCGCTGCAGCCGGCGGAAAGGTGTTCGGATCATGAGTCGCCACGAGAAGACCGCCAAGTCGCTTTTCGATCCCGTGATCCTCCGCCGCGCGGCGATCGACAGCGTCGCCAAGCTCGATCCTCGGCTGCTCGCCAAGAATCCGGTGATGTTCGTGGTGGGTGTGGGAGCCGTGCTGACGGCGGTGGTCTGGATCCGCAACGTGTTCGCGCCTACCGCCGGTGCCGAGCCGGCGTGGTTCACGGGCTCCGTGGCGCTGTGGCTCTGGTTCACGGCGCTCTTCGCCAACTTCGCCGAGGCGGTGGCCGAGGGACGAGGCAAGGCCCAGGCGCAGACGCTGAAGCGCATGCGCAAGGAGACCACCGCGCGCCGGCGCGTGGGCATCGGTGAGGAGGTCGTCCCCGCCTCGCAGCTCGCGAAGGATGACGTGGTCGTCGTCGACGCCGGCGAGCTGATCCCCGGCGACGGCGAGGTCATCGAAGGGATCGCCTCCGTCGACGAATCGGCGATCACGGGCGAATCGGCGCCGGTCATTCGCGAGAGCGGCGGAGATCGCAGCTCGGTCACGGGCGGCACCAAGGTGCTGTCGGACCGGATCGTGGTGCGGATCGGCGCCAATCCGGGTGAGAGCTTCCTCGACAGGATGATCGGTCTCGTCGAGGGCGCGGCGCGGCAGAAGACGCCCAACGAGATCGCGCTGCACATCCTCTTGGTGGGGCTGACGCTGGTGTTCCTGTTCGCGTGCGTGACGTTGGTGCCGCTCGCGCTCTACTCGAAGATCACGCTCTCGGTGACGGTGATCGTGGCGCTGCTCGTGTGCTTGATCCCGACCACGATCGGCGGGCTGGTGTCCGCGATCGGCATCGCCGGCATGGATCGTCTGCTCTCGAAGAACGTCCTCGCGATGAGTGGCCGCGCCGTGGAAGCGGCAGGCGACGTGGACACGCTACTCCTCGACAAGACCGGCACCATCACCCTCGGCAATCGCATGGCGCACGAGCTGATTCCCGTGGCGGGCGTGCGGATCGAGGACCTGGCGGACGCATTGCAGCTCGCCAGCCTCGCCGACGAGACCCCCGAGGGACGCTCGATCGTGGTGCTCGTGAAGGAGAGGTTCGCGCTTCGCGCCCGCAACATCGTGGGACTCGGCGCCCACTTCATCCCGTTCACCGCGCAGACGCGCATGAGCGGCTGCGATCTGGATGGCCGTCCGATTCGCAAGGGCGCGGTCGACGCGGTCGCCCAATGGGTCGAATCGCAGGGCGGGACGGTTCCGAAGGAGCTCCGCGACGTGGCGGACCGCATCGGCTCGTCCGGTGGTACGCCGCTCGCCGTCGCCGAGGGTCGCCAGATCCTGGGCGTGGTTCACCTCAAGGACGTGGTGAAGGAAGGTATCAAGGAGCGCTTCGCGCGCTTCCGTGCCATGGGCATCCGCACCGTGATGATCACCGGCGACAACCCGCGCACCGCGGGAGCGATCGCTGCCGAGGCTGGCGTGGACGATTTCCTCGCCGAAGCCACTCCCGAGATGAAGATGCGCTTCATCCGCGAGGAGCAGGCGAAGGGCAAGCTCGTCGCGATGACCGGCGACGGGACCAACGACGCGCCCGCGCTCGCGCAAGCGGACGTGGGCGTGGCCATGAATACCGGCACCCAAGCTGCCAAGGAAGCCGGCAACATGGTCGACCTCGACTCCAACCCCACCAAGCTCCTCGAGGTGGTGGAGGTCGGGAAGCAGCTCCTCATGACCCGCGGCACGCTCACCACGTTCTCGATCGCCAACGACGTCGCGAAGTACTTCGCGATCTTGCCGGCGATCTTCATGGCGGCCTACCCGGAGATCGCTCCGCTCAACATCATGCATCTGACCTCGCCGCTCAGCGCGATTCTCGCGGCGGTGATCTTCAACGCCCTCATCATCATCTTGCTCATCCCGCTCGCGCTCCGAGGCGTGACCTATCGCCCGATCGGTGCGGCCGCGCTGCTCAGGCGCTCGCTCCTGATCTACGGCGTGGGCGGCGTCGTGGCGCCGTTCGTCGGCATCAAGCTCATCGACGTGGCGTTGACCGTGATCGGGCTCGCCTGACCACTCGAGGAACGACGCCATGAGACGAGAAGCCATCGCCGAGATCCGGACGGACGACGTTCCCGTTGACGTGAGGCACGAGCTGGTCGTGGCGGTGCGCACCGTGATGGTGACCCTCGTGCTCACGGGCTTGCTCTATCCGCTCGCCGTGACGGGCCTCGCGCAGCTGCTCTTCCCCGAGAAATCGAACGGCAGCCTGGTGAGGAACGAGGCGGGCGAGATCGTCGGGTCGAGCCTGGTGGGGCAGGCCTTCGCGAATCCGGGCTATCTGCAACCACGTCCGTCCGCAGCCGGCACGAACGGCTACGACGCCACGAGCTCGGGCGGCTCCAACCTGGGCCCGACCTCCCAGAAGCTGCGCGATCGTGTGGCCGCGGACGTGAGACGGCTCGAGGTGGAGAACCCAGACGCGAAGCACGCAGTGCCCGCCGATCTGGTCACCACGTCCGCGAGTGGGCTGGATCCGCACCTCTCGCCAGCCGCCGCCCTCTGGCAAGTGCCGCGCATCGCGAAGGCGCGCGGCGTCGCGGTGGAGCGGGTGGAGAACGTGATGCGCGCCCACATCCGCGGCCGCGCGCTCGGATTTCTCGGCGAGCCCACGGTGAACGTGCTGCGGGTGAACCTGGCGCTCGATCGGCAGTTCGGTGCACCATCCCTCGCGTCGCCACCCACCTGAGCCCCGTGTGAGCCCCGTCGAGCGCAAACGTCCGGAGGATTTCCTCGAGCTGGTCGAGCGCGCCAAGCGCGGCCGCCTCAAGGTCTATCTGGGGTTTGCCGCCGGAGTGGGGAAGACCTACCGGATGCTGGAGGAGGCGCACGCGCTCGTGAAGCGCGGCGTCGACGTGGTGATCGGCCTGGTCGAGCCGCACGGCCGGGCCGAGACCGCGGCGCTGATCGGCGCGCTCGAATGCGTGCCGCGGCGGCGCATCGAGTACCGCGGCGTGGTGATCGAGGAGATGGACCTCGAGGCGATCCTCGCGCGCCGTCCCCAGGTGGCGATCGTGGACGAGGTCGCGCACACCAACGCGCCGGGCAGCACGCACCTGCGCCGGCACCAGGACATCGAGGCGCTCATCGAGGCCGGCATCAGCGTCATCTGCGCGTTCAACGTCCAGCACCTCGAATCGCTCAACGACTTGGTGGAGCGCGCCACCGGCGTAACGATCCACGAGACCGTCCCCGACACGTTCCTCAAGCTCGCGGATCAGGTCGTGACCGTGGACCTCGCCGTGGAGGATCTGCTGGAGCGGCTGCGCGCCGGGAAGATCTACGCCGGCGACAAGATCGAGTGGGCCCTCGCGCACTTCTTCCAGGACGCGAACCTGACCACGCTGCGCGAGCTGGTGCTGCGCGAGGTGGCCGAGAGCGTCGAGCGCGCGGCAGCACCCACGGGCAACGGTCGCGCAGCAGGCGGGCGGCGGCCGGCCGCGTCGCGGGTGATGGTGTGCGTGGCTTCGGCCTCGCCGCGGGCCCGCGAGCTGCTCAGGCGCGGCTCGCGGATGGCGGGCCGGCTCAGCTCGGATTGGTACATGGTCTACGTTCAAACGCCCAACGAGGACCCGCTGCGCATCGATGCCACGGCGCAGCGGCACCTGCACGATGCGATCGCGCTGGCGCGCGAGCTGGGTGCGGAAGTGGTCAAGCTCAAGGCCCACGATCCGGCACCGGCCATCCTGGATTTCGCGCGCACCCACGGCGTCAGCGACATCGTGCTGGGGCGGCCGTCGTCGTCGTGGCTGAGCCGCCTGCGGCGACGCGACGTGGTGCGGCGCCTGCTCGAGGAAGCCGAAGGCTTCGACCTGCACGTGGTCTCGGCCGAAGGGCCCAAAGGCGAGCGATGAGCCTGCGGACCAAGCTGCTGCTGGCGCAGATCCCGCTCGCGGTCGCGCTGGTCGCGGTGGGGGCGATCTCCGTCTTCACGGTCTCCGCGCTCGGCGCGAGCTCGCAGGCGATCCTCGCCGACAACTACCGCAGCGTCCTCGCCGCGCAGCGCATGAAGGAGGCCATCGAGCGCCTCGACAGTGCTGCACTCTTCCTGGTGGTCGGGCACGTCGACGAAGCGCGCGCGCAGGCTCGTCAGAACGTTTCGCGATTCGAGGAGGAGCTCGCGGTCGAGGAGCGCAACATCACCGAGCGCGGCGAGCGCGAGGCCGCGGCGCGGCTGCGAGCGTCGTGGGATCGCTACCGCGCGGCGTTCGAGCGCCTGGCCGCTGCGGTCGCAGGGGCCGATCTCGAGGCCACGTATTTCGCCGAGCTGGCTCCCGAGTTCGCGGCGATCAAGCATGACGCCGATGCGATCCTCGACCTCAACCAGGACGCGATGCTGCGCAAGAGCGACGCCGCGTTCGCCGACGCCGCGCGGCGAAACCAGGTCGTGAGCGTGGTGGCGCTGGTCGCACTGCTCGTCGGGCTGGGCGCGTCCACCGTGCTCACGACGCGCTTGCTGCGGCCGCTCGACGCCCTCACCAACGCTGCGCGCCGCCTCGGCGAGGGGGACGCCGAGGTGCGTGCCGCGGTGCGAACCCACGACGAGATCGGCGAGCTCGGTCGCGAGTTCAACGAGATGGCCGAGCGCGTGAGCCAGTACCGGCAGAGCACCCTCGGCGAGCTACTGCAGGCCCAGGAAACGTCGCAAGCGGCGATCGACAGCCTCCCCGACGCGGTCATGGTGTTCGACACGCAACGCAACGTGACCAGCCTCAACGAGGCCGCCGAGAAGCTCCTCGACGCGTGGCACGTGCCGCCGGGCGAGAGCCCGCTGGTGCGCGCCGAGCCCGAAGTGCGCAGCGCGATCGAGCGCGTCGTGGATCACGTGCTCGCCGGACGTGGCCCCTACGCACCGCGGGGGTTCGAGGAGATCGTGCGCGTGCCGGCGAGCGGCGGCGACTCGTACCTGCTGCCGCGGGCGAGCCCGCTCTACGGCGGTGCCGGCGTCAGCGGGGTCACCGTGATCCTCCAGGACGTGACGCGGCTGCGCCGCTTCGACGAGCTTCGGAACGACTTGGTCGCCACCGTGGCCCACGAGTTCCGCACCCCGCTCACGTCGCTGCGCATGGCCATCCATCTTTGCCTGGAAGGCGCGGCCGGTCCGTTGACCGCGAAGCAAAGCGAGCTTCTGTACGCCGGGCGCGACGATTGCGAACGTCTGCAACGCATCGTCGAAGACCTTCTCGATCTCGCGCGCCTGCAATCGGGCAAGGTGGATCTGGCGCTGCATCCGGTCCGTGCGGCGGCGCTCCTCGACGACGCGCGCGAACGCCATCTCGCCGACGCGCGGCATCGCGGCGTCGAGATCGAGACCGACGTGATCCTCGACCTCCCGGAGGTGCTCGCCGACCGCGATCGGATCGCCCTGGTGCTTTCGAACCTAATCACCAACGCGATCCGCTTCACGCCCAGCGGGGAGACCGTTCGCCTCGGCGCCCGTCTCGACGAGGGCGTCGTCCGCTTCGAGGTTCGCGATCGCGGTCCCGGTGTCGCGCCGGAGCTACGCGAGCGGATCTTCGATCGCTTCTTCCGCGCCCCCGGCGCCCCCCCGGGCGGCTCCGGGCTCGGCCTCTCGATCGCCAAGGAGATCGTCGACGCTCACGGTGGCCGCATCGGCGTCGAGGACGACGACGACGGCGGCGCCCGCTTCTGGTTCACCCTGCCGGTGGTCGGCTTCGATCGAGGAGGCTCTCCACCGCCCACGGCCAGATGATTGGCTCGCCATACCAGCCGTGGGGACGGATGGTTTGTGCGTCGATCCGAATCCCAGCCTTCTCGTGTTCGGCGGTGAGTGTCGCCAGCGCTTCGTCGACGATGACGGGTTTACAGCGCAGCACGCGCCCTCGCGGATCCGTGAACTCGACCCCCGCTTCGCCGACGGCCACGCCATAGCCACCCTCGTGAACGAGGCGGTGGTGGAGTCGGCAGAGCGTCACCAGGTTCTCGAGGCTCGTCTCGCCGCCATCCGCCCAGTGCTGGACGTGATGGCCGTCCACGAATCGGCGATTGGTACAGCCGGGAAACCTGCAGCCGCCGTCGCGTGAGCGAAGTGCGCGCCGAATCGCAGGCGGAATCTGGCGTGTCTTGCGCCCCACGCTGAGCACCTCACCATGCTCGTTGTCGTGGAGGCACACGCGACTGCAATCACACGCGATTCGCCTCGCGGTCTCTGCCGCGATCGCCGGGCCCTCGTCGAGGTGACAGCGCGTGCCAGCACCATTTTCGGGTAGCGCGGTTTCGTCGACGTGAACTTGAAGCAGATAACGCTCCCCGCCGTTGAGCGCTGCACCGCCATGCGCCAGGAACGACTCGGCCAAGAGCGCCAGTGCGTCGGCCCGCAGCGCTTCGCGCGGCTCGTGCTCCTCGGGTACCCAGGGCGGCGTCGCCGCGGGATCAGTGCGTTCAGCGGAACGTTCATCCACAGGCGCCCTGTGGGAATCGTCAGATTCAGTCGGGCCCTCGCCTGAGACGGGCTCCGCGCGCCGACTCAGCTCGGTTTGCGCTGCCTGGAGAGCGGACACCAAGAGGCTGCCGATCTCCGCGGGCAGCCGACCCCGGAACACGAGCGAGCCATCACCGTCGTACCACCACTGAAGTGACCGTTCCGAGTGCTGTGCTCTGGCCTCGGCGATCTCTCGCGTGCGCTCGCAGCTTCGATACTTTCGAATGAGCTGCTCCACGTGCCACGCGGTTCCCGAGCGCGCGAAGTCGAGCAAGTAGTCCTCGTTCGCCCGCGTGGCCACCCGCGTCATCGCTCGCACCTTCGAGAAGCTGAGCTCGCCCTTCGCGAACGATGCGCTGATGCGAGGCAACGACGGCAACGCATGCGCCACCCGAAGGTGCTCCTGGGCGGTCCGCAGGTTCATCCCGCACCGGAAGTTCAGCCAGTGGGCCGCCGATGCGATGCCTTCGCCAGCCCAGCTCGTGATCTCGTCGAGCCGCCGTAACAGCACGAGGAATCGGTACGTTGCTGCGCTGATGTGTGCTGCGAGAATCGTGACTTCTGCCATGAGCGCTTCCATCTCGCGATCTCGTGTTGCTACCTCGTCTTGCCAGACCATGCTGTTTCTCCGTATGGTGAATATATGTTCACTATATCAATAGCGCTAGGAATAAGCAAGGAATCATCGCGAGAAGCGAGGCCGTGCCAGCAGGTGCCACATCCGGTGTACGGGTTTGCCGCTTTGCCCGCTCGGGGGATAATCACGTCTCCGTGTTCACCCGAAGAGAGCGCATCCAGATGCCGCGATCGAAGAAGTCCGACACTCCGAACAGGCGCGCCAAGCCCAGCGCCGGAGCCGTCACCGGAGCTCGCATCGGCTACGAAGCAGACCTCTGGAGGGCCGCAGACGCGCTGCGCGGAAGCATGGACGCCGCCGAGTACAAGCACGTCACCCTCGGGCTCCTCTTCCTGAAGTACATCTCGGACGCGTTCGAGGAGGTGCACGCCCGTCTCCAGTCCGAGCGCACCCAAGGCGCCGATCCCGAGGATCCGGACGAGTACCGCGCGCAGCGCGTGTTCTGGGTGCCGAAAGAGGCTCGCTGGGACGGCCTGAAGGCGAGCGCCCTCACTCCCACCATCGGCCAGCTCGTCGACGATGCGATGGACGCCGTCGAGCGCGACAACCCGCAGCTCAAAGGCGTGCTGCCCAAGGACTACGCGCGCCCCGCGCTCGACAAGCAGCGCCTCGGCCAGCTCATCAATCTGGTCAGCAACATCCGTGTCGGCGACTCCGAGAGCCGCTCCAAGGACGTCCTCGGCCGCGTGTACGAGTACTTTCTGTCTCAGTTCGCGAGCGCGGAAGGGAAGAAGGGCGGCGAGTTTTACACGCCGCGCTGCGTGGTGCGGCTCCTCGTCGAGATGCTCGAACCGTACAAGGGCCGTGTCTACGACCCGTGCTGCGGCTCATCCGGCATGTTCGTCCAGTCGGAGGAGTTCATCACCGCTCACGGCGGCCGGGTCGGCGATCTGAGCATCTACGGCCAGGAATCGAACTACACCACCTGGCGCCTCGCCAAGATGAACCTCGCGATCCGTGGCATCGACGGCCAGATCGCCCAGGGCGACAGCTTCCACAACGATCGCCACCCCGACCTCAAGGCGGACTTCATCCTCGCCAATCCGCCGTTCAACATCTCCGACTGGGGCGGCGAGCGGCTGCGTGAGGATAAGCGCTGGGCCTACGGCGCGCCGCCGGTCGGCAACGCGAACTTCGCGTGGGTGCAGCACATCATCCACCACCTCGCACCCACCGGCCTCGCCGGCTTCGTCCTCGCCAACGGCTCGATGTCGTCCAATCAATCCGGGGAGGGCGAGATCCGCCGAGCGATCGTCGAAGCCGACCTCGTCGACTGCATGGTCGCGCTGCCCGGCCAGCTCTTCTACTCGACGCAGATTCCCGCGTGCCTGTGGTTCCTATCGCGCGACAAGAAGAACCATCGCTTCCGAGACCGGCGCGGCGAGGTGCTCTTCATCGACGTCCGGAAGCTCGGCCAGCTCGTCGACCGCACGCATCGCGAGCTGACGGCCGAGGAGATCACTCGCATCGCCAGCACCTACCACGCGTGGCGTGGCGAGACCGACGCCGGCACCTACGAGGACGTCCCCGGCTTCTGCAAGTCCGCCACCCACGACGAGATCGCCAAGCACGGCCACGTCCTCACCCCCGGCCGCTACGTCGGTACCGAGGCCGTCGCGGACGACGGCGAGCCTTTCGACGAGAAGATGAAGCGGCTCACCGCGACGCTGCGGGAGCAGATGGCGGTGGGGAGGCGGCTGGATGAGGAGATCGGGAAGAACTTGAAGGAGCTTGGGTATGGGGGGTGAGTGGGTTCGAATACCACTCGGTGAGTTTGTGACACTTCAGCGGGGTCACGATCTTCCTGAGGAGCGGCGGCGTCCGGGCTCGGTTCCGATTCTCGGATCCTTCGGCGTCACGGGCTGGCACGACACCGCGAAGGTGCCGGGACCAGGCGTAACAGTGGGCCGCAGTGGTGCTTCATACGGAGTCGTGAGCTACTCGGACGTCGATTTCTGGCCATTGAACACGGCTCTCTACGTCACCGATTTTCACGAGAACGATGCGCGCTTCGCGTACTACTTCCTAAGCCATTTCGACTTCAAGAGTTTCAACTCAGGCAGCGCCCAACCATCGCTGAATCGCAATTTCCTCCATCCGGTTGTCGTTGAAGTTCCACCAGGCGACCAGCAACGCGCCATCGCCCGCATCCTCGGCACCCTCGACGACAAGATCGAGTTGAACCGCCGGATGAACGAGACGCTCGAAGCGATGGCGCAGGCGCTCTTCAAGTCCTGGTTCGTCGACTTCGACCCCGTCCGCGCCAAAGCCGAGGGCCGCGACTCCGGTCTCCCGAAACCCCTCGCCGACCTCTTCCCTGATTCGTTCGAAGACAGCGAGCTGGGCGAGATACCGGCGGGGTGGGGTGTTGGCGCGTTGGGCGACGCGGTCGAACTCTTGCGCGACCAGGTGAATCCGTTCGACGAACCGGAATCCGAGTTCGCGCACTTCAGCATTCCGGCGTTTGATGAGGGGCAGTCGCCGAAATCGGAGCGCGGGGCCGAGATCAAGAGCCTGAAGTTTCGGGTACCACCGCACAGCGTGTTGGTATCGAAGCTGAATCCCACCATCGAGCGGGTCTGGCTGGTTGGCGCGGAGGTGGATGCGCGATCGGTGTGTTCGACCGAGTTCTTGGTCCTGATGGCTCGGCCGCCGTTCACGGCAGCCTACGTGTATAGCCTCTCGCGATCTCGTCTGTTTCGTCAGCAGGTGGCGGAACTGGTTACAGGGACATCGAATAGCCACCAACGGGCTCAGGCGTCTTCAATCCTCGGCCTTCAGCTCGTCATTCCACCCGCGGATCTCGTGCGCGCGCTGGACAGTGGGCTCGCTGCCGTGCTTTCGCGGGCTCTGGAAACCAGGCGCGAGTCGCGGTCGCTCGCGATGACTCGCGCCACCCTCCTCCCCAAGCTCATCTCCGGCGAGCTTCGCGTAGACTCGGCGGCGAACATCGGGTACGAGGTGACGCGATGACCAAGCTGCGCCGGATGGCCGAGCCGATACTCCCGCCGATCGCGACGCCGCGCATCGAGCAGCTTCGCGTCGAGAACTACCGTGCACTGCGGGATGTCGAGCTGAAGGGGATCACGCCGCTCACGGTGCTTCTCGGACCGAACGGAAGCGGCAAGTCGACGGTGTTCGACGTATTCACGTTTCTTTCGGAGTGTTTCCAGAACGGTCTGCGCTACGCCTGGGATCGACGGGGGCGAGCGAAGGAGCTCAAGACCCGCGGCCAAACGAAGCCGGTGACGATCGAGATCAAGTACCGAGAGAGTCCGAAGGCGCCGGTGATGACGTATCACCTGTCCGTGGACGAAGAGCGGGGGAAGGTGTTCGTCGCGGAGGAGTGGCTCCGCTGGACCCGCGCCCCCGGTTCCGGGCGCCCCTTCAAGTTCTTGGATTACCGGCGCGGGCAGGGCAGCGCGACTCCGGGCGAGCAGCCGGATGACCGGGGAAAACGGGTGGAGATTCCCTTGCGCGCGCCGGACCTCATCGCGGTGAACACGCTCGGGCAGTTCGCCGATCACCCGCGCGTTGCGGCGCTCCGTGAGTTCATCACCGATTGGTATGTGTCGTACCTCTCGGTCGACGATGCGCGCGGCCAGCCAGAAGCGGGACCGCAAGAGCGTCTGAGCAAGACAGGGGACAATCTCGCGAACGTCATCCAGTTCTTGAAGGAGCAGCACCCGGCGCGGCTCGATCGGATCTTCACCGTTCTCCGCAGCCGAGTTCCCCAGCTCGAGAAGATCGTCGCGGAGCCGATGCAGGACGGACGGCTGCTGCTGCAGATCAAGGATGCGCCGTTCGAGAGGCCGGTGCTTTCTCGATTCGCATCGGACGGTACGCTCAAGATGTTGGCGTATCTGACGGTGCTCTACGATCCGGAGCCGCCTCGATTCGTTGGAATCGAGGAGCCGGAGAACTTCCTGCACCCCCGCTTGCTGCCGGAACTCGCGGAGGAGTGCCGCGCGTCCACCGAGCGGTCACAGCTGTTGGTCACCACGCATTCACCCTTCTTCCTGAATGGAGTGCGTCCCGAGGAAGTGCGTGTGCTGTACCGAGATGACCGAGGCTTCACGCAGGCCATGCGGGCCTCGGATGTGCGCGGTGTACCGGAGTTCGTCGCCGCTGGCGCCAAGATGGGCCATTTGTGGATGGAAGGGCGACTCGGGGTGGGCGATCCGCTGATCGATGGCGGCCGCCCGCAGCGGGCGGTCGTTGCGCGATGACCGTCGAACACCTCGAAGTCATCGTCGAGGAGGAGTCGGCCGAGGCCGCGCTCCGTGTGCTGCTACCGAAGCTGATCGGCGGAACGTCGTTCCGGATTCTCACACACCAGGGGAAGAGCGACCTCGTGGGCTGCCTTCCCGAGCGACTGCGCGGCTACGCCGGTTGGCTGCCGGCGGGCTGGCGAATCGTGGTCGTCGTGGATCGGGATGCCGACGACTGTCACAGGCTCAAGGCAGACCTCGACGCGATCGCGCGTGACGCGGGGCTGCGCCCTCGCGGGCGAAGCACGCACTGGACCGTTGTCAATCGGATTGCGTGCGAAGAGCTCGAGGCCTGGTATTTCGGGGACTGGGATGCGGTGCGCGCCGCCTATCCGCGGGTCTCCGCAGGCATCCCGACGAAGGCTCGATTCCGTGAACCCGACGCAATTCGCGGCGGCACGTGGGAGGCGTTCGAACGCATTGTTCAGGACGCAGGGTACTTCACGGGTGGATTGCGCAAGATCGAGGCGGCTCGGGCAATCGCGGCGCACATGGATCCGGCGCGCAATCGGTCGCGGAGCTTCCAGGTACTGACCGAAGCGCTCACCTCCATGGCTGAATCGCCATGAAGAGGGCGCTCGAGGGGGGTGACGAGCGGCCACCCCCACAGGGTGTTCGGCGCGAATCGGCTGACCCCGGCGCGTGGAGTGCGATGCAGGCCCCGAGCTCCAGAGAGCCACCCTTGCGGGCTGGCCCCCGAAGGCGACCGGGGAGGTCTCGCGCATGCCTGCAAGCGGCATCGTGACAGCCAGAATAATCGGGGTCGATCGCGGTGCGGCGCGTGAGGGCGGTCCTCCCGTCGTCACAACGCGTTTGTTGCGGCGTTCCGGGCGAGAAGGCAGCGTGATTTCAATAGGTTGCTCGTTTCAGTCTCGCCCATGACCCGCTTCTCCGAATCCGTCGTCGAGGACGCGGCGCTCGAGTGGTTGGGGGCGCTCGGGTGGGCGGTGGCGCATGGGCCGGAGATCGCGCCGGGGGAGGCGCGGGCGGAGCGGGCCGAGTACGGGCAGGTGGTGCTGGAAGGGCGGGTACGGCAGGCACTGCGACGGCTGAATCCCGCATTGCCGAAGGAAGCGCTCGAGGAGGCGTATCGAAAGCTCCTGCGTGTGGAGGGGGCGACGCTCGAGGTGCGGAACCGGGCGGTGCAGAAGCTGGTCGTGGAGGGGGTGCCGGTCGAGTTCCGGCGCAAGGACGGCTCGATCGGTGGAGCGCAGGCGCGGCTGATCGACTTCGATCTGACGAGCGAGAACGACTTCCTGGCGGTCAACCAGCTCACCGTGACCGAGGGGAAGTTCCGCCGTCGGCCGGACGTGGTGCTGTTCGTGAACGGGCTGCCGCTGGTCACGATCGAGCTCAAGAACGCGGCCGACGAGAACGCGACGATCTGGACGGCGTTCCAGCAGCTCCAAACCTACAAATCCGAGCTGCCGTCGTATTTCGCGTTCAACGCGGTGATGGTCGCTTCCGACGGTGTGGAGGCGCGGGTCGGCACGCTCACGGCCGGACGCGAGTGGTGGAAGCCGTGGCGGACGATTGCTGGAGAGGAGCTGGCGCCTGCGAGGATGCCCGAGCTGGAAGTGCTCTTGCGCGGGCTCTTCGACAAGAGACGGCTTCTCGACCTGGTGCGCCACTTCCTGGTCTTCGAGGACGACGGCAGCGGCAAGCTCGCGAAGAAGATGGCGGGCTATCACCAGTTCCACGCGGTGAACCACGCGCTCGCCGAAACGCTGCGGGCGGTCGAGGTGAACGCCACGGCGGGGATGGTCGGGGAAGGGCGCTACGAGACGGGGGCCGCCGGCGGCAGCCCAGGGGATCGCCGGATCGGCGTGGTGTGGCACACGCAAGGCTCGGGTAAGAGCCTCACGATGGCGTTCTACGCGGGGCGAGTGATCCGCGAGCCGCTCATGGGCAACCCCACGATCGTGGTACTCACGGACCGCAACGATCTCGACGACCAACTCTTCGGCACCTTCTCGCGCTGTCAAGAGCTGCTGCGCCAGCCACCCGAGCAGGCCGAGAGTCGCGACGACCTGCGCAAGAAGCTGGCCGTCGAGGCTGGCGGAGTGGTCTTCACCACGATCCAGAAGTTCCTGCCGGACGAGAAGGGCGACCGCCACCCGCTGCTCTCGGAGCGGCGTAACATCGTGGTCATCGCCGACGAAGCACACCGCAGCCAGTACGACTTCATCGACGGCTTCGCTCGTCACATGCGCGATGCGCTGCCGCACGCGGCGTTCATTGGTTTCACCGGGACGCCCGTCGAGCTGACGGACAAGAACACGAAAGCGGTGTTCGGCGACTACATCAGCGTCTACGACATCCAGCGCGCGGTCGAGGACAAGGCCACCGTCCCGATCTACTACGAGAGCCGCCTCGCCAAGCTCGAGCTCGCCGAGGCCGAGAAGCCGACGATCGACTCGGACTTCGAGGAAGCCACGGAGGGCGAGGAGATCGACCGCAAGGAGAAGCTCAAGACCAAGTGGGCGCAGCTCGAGGCAGTCGTCGGTGCCGAAAAGCGGGTCGCGCTGGTCGCCCGCGACATCGTCGACCACTTCGAGAAGCGCCTGGAAGCGATGGATGGCAAGGGCATGGTGGTGTGCATGAGCCGGCGGATCTGCCTGGAGCTGCACGACGCCATCGTGAAGCTACGGCCAGCGTGGTTCGACGCCGAAGACGAGCGCGGCGCGATCAAGGTGGTCATGACGGGCTCAGCGTCGGACCCGCTCGAGTGGCAGCCGCACATCCGCAACAAGCCGCGACGCGAGGTGCTCGCCAAGCGTTTTCGCGATCCGCAGGATCCGCTGCGGCTGGTGCTCGTGCGCGACATGTGGCTCACGGGCTTCGACGCGCCGGCGTTGCACACGATGTACCTCGACAAGCCGATGCGTGGGCACGGGCTCATGCAGGCGATCGCCCGCGTGAACCGCGTGTTCCACGACAAGCCTGGTGGACTGGTCGTCGACTACTTGGGCCTCGCGCCCGAGCTCAAGGCCGCGCTTGCGACCTACACCGAGAGCGGTGGCCAGGGACGAACGGCGCTCGATCAGGACGAGGCCGTCGCGTTCATGCTCGAGAAGCACGAGGTGTGTTGCGGGATTCTGCACCGCTTCGACTGGCGGAAGTGGAACACAGGAACGCCCAGCGAGCGGCTCACGTTGCTGCCGCCGGCGCAGGAGCACGTGCTCGCACAGCCAGACGGCAAGGAGCGGTTCCTGCGGGTGGTGCAGGAGCTGTCGCAAGCGTTCGCGCTCGCGGTGCCGCACGCCGAGGCGATGCGCATCCGGGATGACGTGGGCTTCTTCCAGGCGGTTCGCTCGAGCCTCGCCAAGCGGGCGGACGGTGAGAAGCGATCGGAAGAGGATCTCAACCACGCGGTCCGCCAGATCGTGTCGCGAGCAGTCGCGAGCGATGGCGTGATCGATCTGTTCGCGGCGGCGGGGCTCAAGAAGCCGGATCTTTCGATCCTCTCGGAGGAGTTCCTGGCCGAAGTCCGTGGCATGCCGCACCGCAACCTGGCCGTCGAGTTGCTGCGCAAGCTCCTCGCTGGCGAGGTCAGGAAGCGCAGTCGACACAACGTCGTCCAGGCGCGTTCGTTCGCGGAGCTTCTAGAGCAGGCGATCCGCCGTTACCAGAACCGCGCGGTGGAGGCGGCTCAGGTCATCGAGGAGTTGATCGGGCTCGCCAAGGACCTGCGCGAGGCGAGCGCGCGTGGCGAATCGCTCGGGCTCAGTGACGATGAGCTGGCGTTCTACGACGCGCTCGAGACCAACGACAGCGCCGTGGAGGTCCTCGGAGACGACACGCTTCGGGACATCGCCCGTGAGCTGGTGACGACCGTGCGAGCCAAGGTCACGATCGACTGGACGGTGCGTGAGAACGTGCGTGCGCAGTTTCGCGTGCTGGTGAAGCGCATCCTTCGCAAGCACGGCTACCCGCCCGACAAGCAAGAGAAGGCGACGCAGACGGTGCTGGAGCAAGCGGTGGTGCTGTCGGAGCTGTGGGCAGCGGCGTAGCGCTCACTCTCCCAGCTTCTTGCGCTTGCGGTACAGGGTGGAGGGATCGACGCCCAGGATCAGGGCGGCCTCGTCGAGAGACGAGGCGCGGTGCAACACGCGAACGAGGTGTTCGCGCTCGATCTCTTCGAGGGTGAAATCGCCGCCGAGCGCAGGCACGCGTGGGTCTGGCGCGGTGCCGCCGATCCGTTCGGGGAGCGCCTCGACGCCGAGCGTGGTAGCGGGCCACAAGATCGTGGCGCGCTCCATGGCGTTGCGCAGCTCGCGGACGTTGCCAGGCCATCGATGGGTCGCGAGCGCGGTCAGTGCTGCAGGGGTGAGCGACGGCGTCGCACGGCCCGAGGCGCGCGCGAAGAATCGCAGGAAACGCTCGGCCAGGTCTGGAATGTCCTCTGCGCGCTCGCGAAGCGGCGGGACGCAGATCTCGATGACGTTGAGCCGGAAGAGCAGATCCTCGCGGAAGTGACCGGCGCGGACGTCGGCCTCCAGGTCGCGGTTGGTGGCCGCGACCACGCGGACGTCGGCGCGCCGGGTGGCGGTTTCGCCGACGCGCTCGAATTGCTTGGTCTGGAGGAACCGCAGCAGCTTGGCCTGCAGCGCAGGCGAGATCTCGCCGATCTCGTCGAGGAAGAGGGTTCCACCCTGGGCCGCCTCCACGCGGCCGACCTGATCGCGAACCGCGCCGGTGAATGCACCCTTGGCGTGCCCGAAGAGCTCGCTGGCGAGCAGCTCGTCGGTGAGGGTGGGGCAGTTGACGGTCACGAACGCTCGCGCGCGCCGCGGGCTCTGCTCGTGCAATGCGAGCGCGAGCACGCCCTTGCCCGTGCCGCTTTCACCCCGCAGCAGCACCGCCGCCTCCGAAGCCGCGGCGCGGCGCACCAGCTCGAGTGCAGCACGCATGGCTGGCGCCCGGGTCTCGAGATCGATCTCCGGCACCTCGCGGGAGAGTGCCGATTCCAGCGCCGAGACCCGATGCGCGAGCCAACGTCGCTCCGCCACTTGCCGCACCATCACCCGCACTTGCGCCGGAGAGAACGGCTTGGGGAGGTAGTCGATGGCGCCGCGCTTCATCGCCTCGACCGCGGTCTCGATGGTCGCGTAGGCGGTGATGATCACCACGTCGAGGTCGGCCTGACGTGAGCGCATGCGCGGCAGCAGGTCGAGGCCACTTTCCTGCCCCAGCCTGAGGTCGAGGAACGCGAGGTCGAAGACCTCGCGGTCGAGCGCTTGCATCGCGGCCTCGGCGCTCGCCACTGCCGTGACCGTGCAACCCAGATCCTCCAGGCACACGCCGAGGGTGGTGCGGATGTTGCGCTCGTCGTCCACGACCAGCACCGCCAGGCTCTCGCGTGCGCCGGTTTCAGCCATGGGCGGGAGAGTATCAGGCTCCGACTCGCGCGCTGCTGGCGCTGCGGCTGGTCAGAACGGGTGGCCGTATCCCGACACCGCGGGGTTGCCGGCGTGGAAGCCGGCGCAGGTCGTGGTGTCGTCGAACATCGGATCGGCCTCGAAGTTGCCGCCACCATCGACCACCCCGAGCGACGGCGAGAGCTGAGGGTAGTCGAGGATCATCTGGTCCTCGTCGGCGTCGAACCAAGCGTTGTCCCGCGCCACGTTGGTCGTGTTGTTGAGTGAGACGCCGCGAACCGGCCGATTGCCGGCGGCCGTGGTTTCGACGATCAAGTTGTGCTCCAGCACGATGTTCTTGGCGCCGAAGCCGGGCGTGGTGTTGCCGACCAGCAGGGCGTTCGCCGTGCCGTGGGCGAGCGTGTTGTGGCGGACCGTCACGTTGACCGTCCCCGACGGCTGCCAATCCACCCAGCCGAGCTTCAGGTTGGATCCATTCTCGGCGTTGAAGATGAGGTTGTTCTCGATCACGCCGCTGCCGGCCGTGATCCCGGTGTTGACGTAGACGTTGTGGTCCTGCGGTCCGTCGGTGGGATGTGTCGAGTGCGTGTCGTGGATGCAGTTGCCGGCCACCCGCCACGCCCCAGGCTCGCTGGCGACGGTGCCGGTGCCGTAGACGGAAAGCGCGGAGTAGGAGCGTGCGCCCCAGATCTCCGCGTTCAGGATCTCCCAGCCCGTGCCGTTCGTCATGCCGATGATCGGGTCACCGCCCGAGAGCGGGCCGGAGATCCCGGTCTCGTCCCACTGGGCGTTGATCCCGTCGAGGGTCCAGTAGTGCGCGCTGCCCAGCCACAGGACGCCCCGAAGCAGCGGGCGCTCGCCAGGATAGGCACGCACCGTGATCCGCTCGGTGGCGGTGCCGGCGCGGATCGAGGCGCCGCGCACCTGCTCGTAATAGATCCCGTCGCGCAGAAAGAGGGTGTCACCTGGTCCGAGGCGAGGTAGAGCGTGAGCGAGCGTCCGCCACGGCAGGTCCTCGGCGCCGGGGTTCGCGTCGGATCCTGTTGGAGCGAGATAGAAGCTCTCGGCCACGTCCGGTGGCGGCGGCGGGGGCGGGTTGCACGGATTCGCTGCGACGACACTGGCGAGGACGAGACCGGCGACGAATCGCATGCACGCTCCTTCGAGCTCGAGTGGACCACCGATCTTGCCACACAAGCAGGGTGCGACGCTTTGTCGCATTTCCGGTGCGTGCGCGCGCCGCTATTCCGCCGCTCCGAGGGGAGGGCCGCATGGCGCGGACGAGTGGACGGTGGGGCGTGGTCGGTATCGTGGCGGTCGCTTCGATCACGCCGCTGGCGCCGCGGGCGGCGCGCGCGTGCGACGTGTGCGCGATCTACGTCGCCACCGAGCTTCGCGACAGCCAGCCCGGCCTTTGGCTCAGCGCTGCGGAGCAGCTCAGCCGATTCCAGACGCTGCAACGGGGCGGCCAGGAGATCCCCGGCGGCGGTCAGCAGCTCACGAGCTCCATCACCCAGCTCTCGGTCGGGTACGACTTCTCGTCCGAGCTGGGCGTGCAAGTCACCGTGCCGCTCATCGTGCGCGACTTTCGCCGGCCGGTGGAGGGCGCTTGGCAGGTCGGCCACGAGAATGGGCTCGGGGACGTGTCGTTGCTCGCGACCTACAGGCCGATCTCGCACATGGGAGGCGACACCATGTTCCGGGTGTCGTTGTTGGGCGGCATCGAGTTGCCCACCGGCAGCACGGACCGGATCGCCGAGGAGCTGGCGCACGACGACTCGCACGCGGAGCGCGTCGTCGAAGGTCGATCCCGCCACGACGACGAACCCCACGAGGGATTCCCGCCGAGCGGTGTGCACGGACACGATCTCGCGCTCGGCTCTGGTTCGATCGACGGCATCGTCGGCGGGCAGGTGTTCGCGAGCTGGTCGAAGTTCTTCGCCAGCGCCGGCGCCCAGTACGCGATCCGCGGCACGGGCGACTACGAGTATCGCCACGCCGACGAGCTCACGTGGAACGGCGGACCCGGGATCTTCGCGATCCTCGAGCACGACTACACCTTCGCCGTCGAGCTCGAGCTGAGCGGCGAGTGGAAGGAAGACGACACCGTCGACGGCGAGAAGACCGACGACACGGCGATCACCGCGTTCTACATGGGGCCCGCGCTGGCGTTCACGTGGCGCAACGTGCTCGGCGCCACGTTCGGGTTGGACCTGCCGGTGACGCAGCAGAATTCCAGCGTCCAATTGGTGCCGGATTTCCGTCTGCGCGGCGGCCTCACTTGGCGACTGTGAGAGCCGAGCACCTGTCCACCCGTCGAGCTCACGACGTCGGTGGCCTCTTTTGCAGCTTGCGCTGAAGCGAGCGGCGGTGCAGTCCGAGGCGCCGTGCCGCCTCGGAGATGTTGCCCTCGCAATCGGCGAGCACGCGCTGGATGTGCTCCCATTCGGTGCGCGCCAGCGACGGCGCCGTGTCGAGCGCAGGCACGGCGACGGCGGATTCGCCGGCTCCACGGCTGAACGCTGCGAGCACGTCGTCGGCGTCGGCGGGCTTGGGCAGGTAGTGGACCGCGCCGAGCCGCACCGCTTCGAGCGCGGTGGCGATGCTGCCGTAGCCCGTGAGCACCACGATTCGAGTGTGAGGCACGTGCTGGCGAAGGTCGCGCACCAGCTCGAGCCCGCTGCGATCGGGCAGACGCAGGTCCACGACGGCGAGGTCGGGAGCGTGCTCGCCAGCGACGGCCAGCGCGCTCTCGGCGTCACCCGCCTCGAGGCTGACCATCCCGCGATCGCGAAACGCCCGCGCCAGCCGAGTGCGCAGCGGCTCGTCGTCGTCGACGACCAGGATCGTGTGCGGAGTCGCGGCATCGCTCACGGAGCCTCCGGAAGGCGGACGCGAAAGCGTGCGATCGTGCCACGTCCGGGGTGGGACTCGAAATCGAGCCCGCCGCTCAGACGCTCGGCCACGGTACGCGCGAGGAAGATGCCCAATCCCATGCCACGCCCGGCGCCGCTCGGCGGCTTGGTGGTGAAGAACGGCTCGCCGGCTCGCGCCAGCACCTCGCGCGCCATGCCGGTCCCGTGGTCTTCGATGAGGACCTCGATTTCGTCACCGCGGATGGCGGCGCGCAACTGGACCGGAGCGCTCGGCGGCGAGGCCTGCGCGGCGTTTTTCACCAACCCGCCCAGCGCCTGGAGCAGCGTGCGCCGGGGGCCGAAGTAGCGGCGCGTGGCCACACCTGGCGCGATCTCCGTCTCCACGACGGCCTCGCGCGGCGCGTGTCCAACGACCTCCGCGAGTAGCCCATCGAGGACGATCACCTCGTTCGATTCGCCCAGCGTCTGCCCCGCGTCGGCGGAGAGCTGGGCGAGGATGTCGCGGCAGCGCTCCACTTGCTCGCGGATGAGCCTCGCGTCGCTGGTGACTTCGTGCGCGGCGGCGGTGCGGGTGAGCGTCCGCTCGAGCTCCTTCGCCGCGACGGCGATGGTCGAGAGTGGGCTCGCGAGCTCGTGCGCTGCACCCGCCGCCAACGTGGCGAGCGAAGCGAGGCGCTCGCCCCGCTCAGCCGCCTCGCGCGCCTCGGCGAGGTCCCGGTCGCGCGTCGCGAGCGCCCTGCGAACGCGCTGGATGAAGTAGACGATGAACGTCGCCGCCAGCCCGAACGCGAGCCACATGCCGTAGAGGTGCAAGTCGACCGGAGTGCCGCTCGCATGCGCGCCGTGGTGTGCCGCGGCCGCGCCGCCGCCGACGAGGAACAGCGATCCGAACGCCGTCATGCCCAGCGCCACCAGTGCCCAAGTCCATCCGGGAGTGAGGATCACGGCCGCCAGCGCCACGTGCACGAGGTAGAGCGCGCTGAATGGGTTGAACGAGCCACCGGAAAGCGCGAGCAGCAGCGTGAGGGTGAGCACGTCGACCATCATCGCGGCCGCGAGGTGTCGCTCGTCGATCTGCGCGCCGTGTACCGCGCTCCAGCGTGTGCAGCCCAAGTTGAACGCCACCTCACCGGCGATCACGGCGAGCAGCCAGCCGATGGGGCCGGCGATCCCCAGCACACCCCGCACCAGCGCGACGAGTGCGAGCTGGCCGGCGATCGACCCCCAGCGCAGCTTGACCAGCCACGAAAAGTTGATCGTGTGCGTGGATGTCATCGGTGCGGTGCGGTGCGGTGCGGCGCGGCGCCGGGGGGCGCCCGCTCTCCCAAGGGGACCTCCGAAGGCATACGTCGCATCCCGCAGACGTTCCAATCCCCGCGACGTCGTGTCGCATTCACGAGGGGCCGCGGAGGCGCGATGCTGCCGACACCATGAAGATCGGCATGCGGGGACGGGCACGGGCGATGGTGGTGGCTGGGCTGGCGTTCGTGACCCTGGGTGCCGCGGTGCCAAACGAGGAGCTCGACCGCGAGGCGTACCGGGTGGCCTACGACCTGATGAGCCCGTTCTGCCCCGGGCGCACCCTCGCCGATTGCCCGAGTCCCTACGCCCGCGAGGTGCGGCGCGAGATCCGCGAATCCCTCGCCACCGGCACGCCCGCGAGCGCGGTGAAGAAGCGCTTGAGCGAAACCCTCGGTGACGAGATCCAAGGGCGACCGCGCCGCGCCTGGGGCTGGGCGATGCCCGCGTTGGTCACGTTCGGAGGACTGGTTGCCGCCGTCGGAGTGATTCACTGCTTGGCCAAACCCTCACGCGCTGCCGTCGAATCGAGTGCGTCTGGCGAGCAGGCTCCTTCGTCTCGCGACGACTTGCTCGCCGCTCTCCTCGACGAAGAGCTGCGCGGGCTTTCGTGAGCCGCGTGCTCGCCTACCCGTTCAGCGAATCGGGTCGGCGAAGCGCGGATCGGTGGTGAGCTCGGGATCGGTGAGCGACTCGAGGAACGCGATCAGATCGGCCTTCTCGCTGGAGGCGCGCGCCCAGCTCGTCCTCGCCGCCCACGAATCCGAGCTCCACGGGTCGTTCGCCGAACATGGGAACGAGCGCTTGGTGCTTGAAGCTCGTGAGCAGTGGGTTCGCCCAGGTGAGCGCCGAGCGATAGGCGGCGTTGGCGATCGACGGAGAACTCTGCGGATGCGCCTCGCCGGTCGAGCCCAGTGAGGTGGCGAGCCCGTCGGTGAACGCCAGCTCCTGCTTGTGGCAGGAGCCGCAGGTCTGCGCGCCGTTGCGGGAGAGCCGCGTGTCGAAGAAGAGCTTTCGCCCGAGCTCCACCTTGGCATCGGTCATCGGGTTGTCGTCGGGGACGACGGGGGTCGGGAACCCGGGCGGAAGCTGCCAGTCGAACGACGAGGAGGAGGAACGCGTTGCGGCGAAGTCACCACATGCCGCCCCGAGGCCGAGGAGCGCCGCCACGGCCAACGAGTGTCCGACGGCGTGCGGCGAGGTCATGACTCACTCCACCGAGAACACGTCTTGCTCGCCGCCCGGCTGGCGAAGGGCGAGAGGACGATCGCCGACTGCGCCCGCGAGGTGCGTCGGATGGTGGCGATCGGCTCCGCCGCGGCGCCGATGGCGACGGCGAAAGGGGAGCGTCTCGCTGCGTTCGCGGCGCGTTGTGACGATGTGTGCGGCGACTGTGAGGCCGCTTGCCGCAAGCACGAAGCCGAGCACGAGATCTGCAAGCGCTGCGCAGAAGCCTGCAGGGGCGTGATCGCGGAAGCGCGCAAGCTCGCCGCGTGACGGCGCGCGTGCCGCGCGCCGCTCAGGCGCGCTCGGTCTCCACGCGCCGTCCGGCGACGAGCGCCACCCCCATGAGTACCGTGCCGGCCATGAGAATCGTGGTGCCCGCCGCCGAGAACACGTGCGGAATCTGGAGCTCGCCTGCATAGGTGTTGGCTCGGAACGGTTGACCGGCGAAGCCGACCACGAAGAGCGGCAGGAAGGTCGCGTAGAGGCCGCCGATCACGAGCGCCGCGCCGACCCGCGCCCACGCCTCCGCAACGCGGCGGCGCACCAGACTCGGCCAGGCCCGATGCAGGCCGGCGAGGAACGCGAGCAGCGGCGCCGCGAACATCATCCAGTGAAGATGTGTGGTGGCGAGCACCGTGCGCGACGCCATCACGCGCGTCGCCGGCACGGCCACGAGCAGGCTCGTCGCCAGGCCGAGTGCCAGCGTGGGCAGGTACGCGATCGCGTAGATGCCCGCTGCGTCGAGTGCTGGCGGACGGCGCCACAGCCGCCGCACGAAGCCCACGAGAATCGCCGTGGCGCTGGCGAACGCCAGCGCGCTCAGCACCGCTTGCACCGCCGTGCTGCCCGGCTCCGCCGGCGGGGAGGAGGTGGGACCGACCCACGCGAAGAGCCCGGTGAAGGCGAGGATCCAAAGCGTCGCCGTCGTCCGCACGCCGCTCGCTTCGTCACTCCGTGCGCCGAGAACGCTCGACACCGTTCCCAAGGAGCCGAGCAGCACGATGCTCGCAAGTGCCGAGACCGCGACCTGGAAGCCGCGCGTGAAGAGCTCGGGATCGCCGCCGCTCGTCGCGTCGAAGAGGCTGAGGCCGAGGAGGGCATCGAGAAGCACCACGCATACCAGCGCCGCCAGGCAGGCGCACGCGACCAGCGCGCTCAGCGCCGCCAACAGGAACGCGGTGGCGATGTCCGGTGTGGCGTATTCGCGCGGTGTTGTACGCCGCCATCGCACGATCGTCGCCACTTGGCTGGTCGCGAGCATCGAGATCCCGAGCACGCCGATCAACACTCCGAGTGCGGCCGTGGCCACGCCAGGTGCTGTAAAGCCCCAGCCCAGCTCGCCGTCGAACATCCAGCCGCTCTCGGTTCCGCCACTGACGAAGCCAGCGAGCACCACCGCGCCTCCGGCTGCGAGGAGTTGCCAGGAGCTGCGCGCCAGACGCGGGAAGACGACGCTCCGAACACCCAGCGCCTCGAGTAGCAGGGTGTGGCCGATCACCGCCGCGACGAGCGGGACCATCAGGAAATAGATCCCGAACGTCCCGTGGAGCGAGAGCAGCGCCCCGAACGTGCGGGCCTCGAAGGCGTCGAGGCGCGGCGTCAGCCACTCGCGTTGGATCGCGGCGGCAGCAAGTCCGCCCACGAGCCCGAAGCCGAGCGCGAGCAGCAGGTGGCGGCGGGCGAGTCGGCTCGGCGCCGTGGTTGCGAGCCAGCCGGTGAGCTCGGACCGTGTCGCCGACGTCGGCTGGTCGTCGTCGAGGGGTGAGTCCAGCGTGTGGGTGAGCTTCATCGGCGTCTGCCCTCCCGCCGTGGATGGGAATCCTTCGATGGAGGGCTAGCTTCGCGAATCGACGATGGCAACGTGGCAATTCGTCGCGGTGACGTCGGGCGGGAATCCCGCGCGCGTTGACGTTCACGGCTCTGCCGAGCACAACGACGGCTCCCGATCGTCGTGGTGGAGGCGGATTGTGATCTCCCGGATCGCCGTCGTCGTTGCGTGCGGGGCGTTGGTCGCCGGATGTCGTCCCCATCCCGCGCCGCCGCCTCCCTACGAGGTCACGTTGCGCCTGCCGGAAGAGGGCCTCTACGCCGGCGACGAGATGCAGATCGAGTTCCAGCTCGCCGCGCGCTCAGCCGAGGGCGGGCGCGAGACGCTCGTGCCAGTCCGCTACGCGCGCATCCAATGCACCATCGACATGCCGAGCATGCCGGGGATGCCGAGCTTTCGTGAGCTTGCGCATGCCGAGGGGGTGGCCGGTGAGTACGGCGTCCATCCGACGTTCGCCCACGGTGGTGAGTACCGCATGCGCGTTCAGCTCCTGCCGCCGGCGGAGCAACCGCCGACGATGACCCCGCGCGCCACGCAGGGATTCGAGACCGAGCTCGCGTTCGAGGTGGCGGATGCTCCGCCTCCCGGGCGGCGTTCGGCGCGCGCAGCGACGCCGCGCTACAAGCTGCGCGTCGAATCGGCCGCCAAGCCGCCGCGCGCCGGTCAGCCCACGACGCTCGCGATCGAGATGTTCCGGAACCGCGAGCGCCGCGAAGCGCTACCCGACGGCAGCTTGCGCGTGGTCGGCGACGGCGAGCGCGTCGCGGAGTTCGACGTGAGCCACGAGCGGCTGCTGCATTTCTTCGTGCTTCGCGACGATCTTGGCACCTTCGCCCACGAGCATCCCGAGATCGGCGAAGGCGGGCGATTCACGTTGCCGTTCACGTTTCCCACGGGCGGCGCCTACGTGATCTTCGCCGATGCCGCGCCCCGCGGAGCGGGATCGCAGGTGGCGGCCACCCGGCTGTGGGTGGAGGGGGCGGAGGTCCCGCGCTTCGACCTCGCCGCCGCGTATCGTGGCGATCGTAGGCTGCGCCAGACGCGAGGCGGGGTCACGCTCGAGTGGATGCTACCCGAAGATCCGCTGCCGGCGGGACGGACCGTGCGGCTGCGGGCGCGAGCGACCGACCCCGGCGGTCGCCCGATCCAGGATCTCGAGCCGTATCTCGGCGCCTACGGCCATCTGATGATGGTGGGGGAAGGCGGCGGTGCCTTCGTCCACGCCCATCCCGACGAGACGAGCAGCAGACCCGCAGGCGGGGAGATCGAGTTCCTGGCGCGGCTTCCGGCAGCGGGGCTCTACCGCGGATGGGCGCAGCTTCAGCGCGGCGGCGAGGTCCTGACTTTCGACTTCGTGGTGCGCGGCGACGTCCCCAGCCCGGGGACGACCACGAACGCGATGCCGGTGGTGCGGTGACACTCGTTGCAGGCCACCACGGTGGCTTCGAAAGCGCGAGTTGCGGCGGCCACGTCGTGGGCCTCGACGCTGTTGCGTAGCGTCGCAAAGGGGCCCTCGAGGAAGCTGCGCCTGAGCGGCTCGAGCTCCATGCCGAAGAGCGGGCGTGGTGGGGTGGCGAGCGCCAGGTCCCGTTCGAAGAGATCGGCTACCTGGCGCGCCTGGTAGCGAGCGAGGTCCTCGTTCTTCGCTTTCAGCGCCTCGCCCAGGTTCGTGAAGCGATGGCCGATCTCAGCCATCACCGCCGCGAAGCGCGGCGGCACGCCGTGGGCATGTGCGGGCGCGTGCCACGGCACCATCGCAACCACGAGGCCGAGGATCGGGAGCTGCCAGCGCCGCGTGCTCACTCGCCGAGCATACGCCGAGTGCGAGCGACGATGCGCGCTGGCGGGTTCGCGGCCCTGCTATCCTTCGCGCCCCGTGAAATTCGACGACGCGTTTCCCTCGATTCGGCGACCGATCCTGGCACTCGAGCAAGAGCTCGAGCGCGTGGTCTTGAACGACGTCCGGCTCATCCCCGAGGTCGGCCGGTATCTCTTGGGCGGCGGCGGCAAGCGCATTCGCCCCGCGCTCGTGTTCCTGAGCGCCCGCGCCGTCGGTCTTCGCGGCCCCAACGTGGTGACGCTGGGCGTGGTCGTGGAGATGATCCACACCGCCACGCTGCTCCACGACGACGTCGTGGACGAGGGCACCGTGCGGCGCGGCCGCCCCTCGGCGAACCGCGTGTTCGGCAACGCCGCGAGCGTGCTGGTGGGCGACTACCTCTACAGCCTGTCGTCCGTGTTGCTGGCGCGGATGGGCGATGCACGGCTGGTGCGCATGATCGCCGAGGCCACCAACGCCATGGCCGAGGGCGAGGTGCATCAGCTCGCCGAGTCCTACAGCCCCACCGAGACCGAGGACGAGTACCTCGACATCATCCGCAAGAAGACCGCAGCGCTCTTCGGCGCTTGTGCGTGGGCACCGGCGGTGGCGGCGAACGCACCCGACGACGTGCAGCTCGCGCTGCACGCGTTCGGGCTCGACCTCGGCATGGCGTTCCAACTCGCCGACGACGTGCTCGACTACGTCGCCGACGATGCGCGTTTTGCCGCCAAGCGCGGCGCCGACTTCCGCGACGGCAAGTACACCTTGCCGGTCATTGCCGCGCTCGGGCTCGCCTCACCGGGTGACGGGGAGCGGATCCGCGGCCTGCTCGCCGGCGAGCGGCGCGGGGCACGCGAGCTCGCCACGATGGTCAAGCTCATCCAGCGTTACGACGGCTTTCACTACGCCCACGATCGGGCGCAGCGGTGCGTCGAGTTGGCGCTGGGTCGGCTCTCGGTGCTGCCCCGTGGCGAAGGGCGGCGAGCGCTCGAGCGGCTCGCACGCTTCGCGTCGAGCCGCGGATTCTGAGTTGCCACGGGGTCTTTCCAAGACCGCGCCTCGTCCGGAGTGAATCCTGCCGGGGACCCACCCCGAAGCCCGCCGCGAATGCGGCGAGAGCCGTCGGCGCATGGGGTGCGCCCGCGGCGACGCAGACGGTGCGCCTCGCCGGACGCGGTGACTTGCTCGGCGGGGCGAGGCTCGGCCGAGGCATCGCGTGGTCGCACTCGCGAGAGGCCTGAGATTTCGAGGACAAAGCGCCTGCGTGTGGGCGGCGCGTGCGGCCGGGCACGCTCGGCACGGCGGTTGCGCTGGGCGGCAGCCATCGACGTGAGGGAGCGGTCGGCGCCAGGCAGCGGGATGCGCTGCCGAGCCGAACGATCCCCAACCCGAGGCGCCGCACGCCGCGGTGCCCTCGCCACGAGGTCCACTCATGAATCGCTTCGTCGCTCGCACGCTCGCCACGCTCGCTGTCACCGCCGTCGTGTTGACGGCGCTTCCCAGCTTCGCCGCGTCGCCGGCAACTCAGCCCGCGCCGGTCGCGAAGACCGGATTGGTCGATCTCAACCACGCCAGCGTCGCCGACCTGGAAGCGTTGCCGGGGATCGGGCCGTCGCGCGCCGAGGCGATCGTGAAGTACCGCACCGAGAAGGGCGGCTTCTCCACCACGGCCGAGATCGCCGAGATCAAGGGCATCTCCGACAACCTCGCCAAGCGGCTCGAGTCGATGGTGACGGTGACGCCCGCGAAGAAGTGATCCCGCGCTCGCGATCCTCCGCGCGGAGCTGCCTAGGAGTGTGTCGGGAAATTCGTTCCCGACACGCTCCTAGCCTCGCCGAAGGCGAGGATCGGCGAGCGAAGCCGAGCCGACTTGGGGGTGGGGCCCCGAAAAAGTCACGCCTTTTTCGGGGCGGGGGTCTGGAACAGACCCGCGGGGGAGCATCAAGCGAGGAGCCTGTCGGCGTGCGAAGCACATTTTCCGACAGGCTCCTCGAAGCCCACGTCGGGATTCCACCCCGGCGTGGGCTCCGACCCGCAGCCTGGAGGCGTCGCGACGGGCGACCGGCTATGCTCGGCGCCCCCGTACGGCGCCCACGATGGGATTCGGTGCCGTGCGTGCTTTTCCCCATGGTCGGATCTCGCGCGCGTGTCTCGTTGATCGGTCCGACCCACCCGTTCCGTGGGGGGATCGCGCACCACACCACGCTGCTCGCGCGCGAGCTCGAGCGTCGCCACGCGCTTCAGCTCGTGTCGTTCGCGCGTCAGTACCCGCGCTGGGCGCTGCCGAGTGGTACGGACCGCGATCCGTCGGATCAGCCGCTGCGCTCACCGGCCGAGTACCTACTGAGCCCCCTCGATCCGCGGAGCTGGGTTCGGGCTGCGCGCCGTATCCACGAGTTCCAGCCCGAGTGGGTGGTGTTGCCGTGGTGGATCCCGGTGTGGGCACCTGCGTGGGCGTATCTGGGGCGAGCGATTCGGCGCATGCGACCGCGCCCGACGCTGCTCTGCATCTGCCACAACACGCGTCCTCACGACCGAACGCGGCTGGGAAAATACGCCGACGGGCTGGCACTGCGCGTGGCACTCGGCAAGGCCGACGGATTCGTGGTTCACGCGCGCAGCGAGGCCGAGCGGCTGCGGATGGTGTTCCCGGCCGTCGAGGTCCGCCACGCCCCGATGCCGGTGTTCGGTGAGCTGGGCGTGACCGCGCCCGCACCGTTGCCCACGGCGCTTCCGGAGGATCGGCCGATCCTGCTCTTCTGCGGCTTCGTGCGGCGTTACAAGGGGCTCGACGTTCTTCTCGACGCGCTGCCGCGGGTGCTGGCGCGCGAGCGCGTGCACCTCGTGATCGCCGGCGAGTTCTGGCAGAGCGAGAGGGGCTACCGCGAGCGGATCGCGCGGCTCGGAATCGCGGATGCGGTGACGATCGTGCCCCGCTATCTGCCCGACGAGGTGATGATCGCGCTGCTGCGCGCAGCGACCGTCGTGGTGCTTCCCTATCGGCGTGCCACGCAGAGCGCGGTGGTGCCATTGGCGTTCGGCGTGGGACGGCCGGTGATCGTTTCGCGCGTGGGTGGGCTGCCGGATGCGGTCGAGGACGGGATCAATGGGCTGTTGGTGGAGCCTGGCGATCCGGCTGCGCTTGCCGACGCCATCGTACGCTTCGTACGCGAGGGGCTCGGGCCGCGCTTCGAGGCGAACATCCGCGCCGCGCGGGGCGATGGCGCGTGGGGTGCGCTGGTGGCCGAGCTGGAAGCGCTCGCGGCAACGGTCACACGCCGAGCGACGTGAGCTCGGCGTCGAGATCGGCGATGTCGGGATGCCGGTCGGCGGGATCCTTGGCGAGGGCACGCAAGATCGAGGCTTCGAGCGCCGCGGGAATCTCGGGCACGTGCTCGCGGGGCGGCTTGGGCGGCTCGGAGACGTGCCGTTGCAGCAGGCTCACGAGCGTGCCGCCGCGAAACGGCGTGGTTCCGCAGAACATCTCGTACATGACCACGCCCACCGAGTAGACGTCGGTGCGCCGGTCCACGGGATTGCCGAGCGCCATCTCGGGTGAGATGTACTCGGGAGTGCCGATGAACATCTCGGTGAGCGTCGCGGTCACGGCATCCTTGATCTTGGCGATGCCGAAGTCGATGAGCTTCACCTCGCCGCTCTCGTCGATGAGGATGTTCTGCGGCTTGATGTCGCGGTGGACCACGTCGAGGCGATGGGCGGCTGCGAGGGCACCGCACACCGCGCGCACGATGCGCACACCCTCGGGAACCGTGAATCGGCCGACCTCGCGCAGCATGCGCTTCAGGTCGCGTCCGCCCACGTACTCCATCGCCACGTAGGGAAGCGACCCGCATTCCCCGAAGTCGTAGGTGCGCACCACGTTGGGATGCACGATGCGGCGGGTGATCTTGATCTCTTGCTTGAAACGGCCGACGACGTCGTCGCTCACGTCGGCCATCGGCTTCAGCACCTTGAGGGCGACGGTCTCGTCCAGGCTCTCGTCTCGTGCCAGGAACACGGCGCCGATGCCGCCCGCGCCGAGCTTGCGCTCGATGCGGTAACGACCGTCGAAGAGGTAGCCGTCGACCAGATCGGTGAAACCGAGGGTCTTGGGCACGGGGGCGGGCGCTGGCGAGCTCACGGCCGTGCGACCGCGGGTGGTGGTGCTGCGGGTGGTCGCCTCGGGCGCGATACCGAGCCCCTGGTCGATCGCCGCATCGAGCGCCGATTGGAAGTCGCGCATCTCCTCGAGGCGGCGCGTGGTGGCCGAATAGTCGAAGCTTTCCTCGAGGAGCGTTTCGAACGACGCGGCCGCGACAGGCGGGGGCGACTCCACCGCGCCCAGCTCTTCGAGCACGCGTGTCACCTCCGGTGACCAGCGGGCCTCGGCAGCGAGCCGCGCCGAGAGGCGCTGGAACTCGGCTTCGAGCTCCGAGCGGCGGTAGAGCTTGGCCAGGTCGAGGAAGCCGGCGAGGGTTTCCACGGAGACGGGATTGCGCTCGAAGGCCTCGACCGTCTTCTCGTCGAGCGGCGTGAGGTAGCCGCGCTCCGCGAGCACCGAGAAGAACGTCTCCATCGCCTCGAAGTAGTCGGGCCAGGCTTTGGAGAGCCCTTCGCTGCCGAAGAGGTGCTGCATTGCGGGCAGGTAGATGTAGG
>CAYVDO010000001.1:37029-76904 GCA_964450125.1 uncultured bacterium | reverse complement strand
GGGCCGCAGGCCCCGTGCCCTCCATCGGTTCGCTCGTACGAGACGCGTGGAGGGCGACGCTCCGTCGCGGCCGCAGCGCGACGTTCGTGAATGATGCAGGCTAGGAGCCTGTCGGAAAATGTGCTTCGCACGCCGACCGGCTCCTAGCTTGATGCTCCCCGGGGGGCTGTTCCAGACCCCCGCCCCGAAAAAGGCGTCACTTTTTCGAGGCCCCACCCCCAAGTCGGCTCGGCTTCGCTCGCCGATCCTCGCCTGCGGCGAGGCTAGGAGCGTGTCGGGAGCGAATTTCCCGACACGCTCCTAGCCCCGCCGCGCCGCCCCTCGGTCGCGGACCTCGCGACAACGAATTGTCAGCCATCGTCAAAACGTTGGCTGCTGCAGGCGATTCGTGCCGATCCTGAGCTCGCTCGACGAGGGTGGCACCGCCCTGGTGTTCGACCTCTGGAACACCCTCGCCTTCGACTCGCTTCCCGAGAACCCGTTCGACGCCACCATCCGCGCTTTCGGCCTCGACCCCGAGGTGCCGTCCGAGAGGCGCCAGGTCGAGGACCCGCTCATGTCGCAGCCGTACCGCGACGTCGACGACGCCCTCGACCACGTCGCGCGCCTCCTCGGCCGCCGGGCGAACAACCGCGATCACGTTCGAGCGCTCTGGGAGCGCTCCAGCCAGTCCGCGCGTCTCTACGACGACGTGCTGCCCGCGCTCGACGCGCTCGCCGGTCGCTTCCCGCTGGCATTGCTCTCGAACACCCAATCCTTCGGCATGGAGGCCGTCATCGCGAGCGGCCTGCTCACACGCTTCGACGCGCTGGTGCTTTCCTACGCCCATGGCCTCGCCAAGCCCGATCCGGCGTTCTTCACGGCCGCCGCGCGCGTGCTCGGGCTCGCACCGCATCGGCTGGTGATGATCGGCGACAGTCTCGATCGCGACGTGCTGCCGGCCCGCGCGGCGGGATACGGCGCGGCACTGCTCATCGACCGATCGCGCCAGCGCGACCGCGCTCGTCCAGGCGACGAGTCGCCCGCCGTGATCTACGGCCTCGACGAGCTGCTCGCGGCCCTCGGCTGATACCCGCGCCGCGTGGTATGCGATGGCGCGGCTCCTCGGCCGCCCGATCGTCCACTCGCAAGCACTCGGAGCGTTCTCATGGTTTCAGCGTGGCTCGTCATCTTGGTCGTGATCGGCGGCGGCAGCGCCTTTCACGCCTGCCTGCACGCCCTCGTGCACGGTGCGTTCAACGTGCATCAGGCCGCGTTGGCCTTCTTCCTGGTCGTCAACGTGCTGGTGAACTTCTGGGAGCTGGCGCTTCACGCGTGCGCGGATCAGATCCGCCGCGAGTGGGAAGAAACCAAGGTCTCCTACCGGGGACGCGAGGTCGCACGCGTGAACGAGGTGATGACCAAGCGCATCCCGCTGAAGGAGGTCTTCCGCTTCCACCACTGGACGGGGATCTGGTCGAGCTACGCGCTCTTCGACCCCGGATACGCCGATCGCCGCGCCTTCGGCTGGAACATCGACGTCGGCAACGGTTGGTCCACGGTGCTGCCGGCCTTGCTCACGGCGTTCGGCATGACCTTCGAGATCGTGCCGGCGCGCGTCCTCGGCATCATCGGCATCGCGATGTACTGGCAGATGTTCTACGGCACGGTCGTGTACTTCTTCCAGTTCTTCAACAACAAATGCCACGTCGGCCATCCAGCCGGCACGATCGCCGCATTCGTGGGATCGTCGAACGGGATCTGGTTCGTCTTTCCGATCTGGGGAATGTGGCTTTCCACCGCGCTCATCTACGCCGACAGCTACGCGATCCTGCGGTGACGGGCGACGCGACGTGACATCGGCGGCGAACCCACTCCTCACGGCATCGCCGCTCCCCTTCGGCGCGGTGCCCTTCGATCTGGTGCGCGTAGAGCACATCGAGCCCGCCCTCGACGTGGCTCTCGCCGAAGCGAGGCGTGCGATCGCGGCCATTCAGGCCGATCCACGTCCCCCCGACTTCGCCAACACCATCGCCGCCCTCGAGCTCGCGACGCTTCGAGTCGACGAGATCGCCTCGCTCCACCACAACCTGCAGACCGCCCACGGCGACGGACCGATGCGCGCACTGGCACGCGTGCTCGATCCCAAGCTCATGGCGTTGGCGAGCGACATCAACCTCGACACCGGGCTGTTCGAACGGGTGAAGGCGGTCCACGCGAGCCCGGGCGATCTCGACGGCGAGCAGCACCGCCTCCTCGACCAAACCTACCGGATGTTCCGCCGCAACGGCGCCCTTCTCGACGCGACGGCCAAAGACGAGCTGCGCCGCATCGACGACGAGCTCTCCTCCCTCGGCTCGCGCTTCGCCGAGAACCTCCTCGCCGACACCAACGCCTACGAGCTGGTGCTGAGCGACGAGAGCGAGCTCGACGGGCTGCCAGATTCGGCCCGCAACGCGGCCAGCGCCGCCGCCGTCGAGCGCGGCAGGCCGGGCACGTGGGTCATCACGCTCCACGAGCCGAGCTTCCTCGCCTTCATGCGCTACGCCACGAACCGCGAGCTCCGCGAGCGGCTGTGGAAGGCGTATTTCTCGCGCGCGCTTCACGGCGAGCACTCGAACGTGGACCTGGTGCGCCGCATCGCGTCGCTGCGCCTCGCGCGAGCGCGCCTCCTCGGCTACCGCTCCCACGCTCACTTTCAGCTCGAGGAGCGCATGGCGGAGACGCCCGAGAACGTCGCGCGCTTCCTGAACCACCTGCTGGTGCGCTCCAAGCCTGCGGCGCTCGCCGAGATGGCCGAGCTGGCTGCGTTCGCCCGCGAGCGCGGTGGTCCCGCCCAGATCCTGCCTTGGGACTACCCCTACTGGTCGAACAAGCTGAAGGAATCGCGCTTCGATCTCGAATCCGAGGCGCTACGCCCGTATTTCCCTCTCGCACAGGTCCTCGACGGCGCGTACGAGCTGGCGAAGCGACTCTACGATCTCGAGTTTCGCGAGCGACCCAACGTACCGGTCTACGCACCCGAGGTGCGAGCGTTCGAGGTGCTCCGCGAGGGACGTCACCTCGGGCTCCTCTACACGGACTTCTTCCCGCGCGCGACCAAGAACGGCGGCGCGTGGTGCACGCGCTATCGCGAGCAGCGCCGCGACGGCGCCACCGACGTACGTCCGCACGTGAGTATCGTGTGCAACTTCACCAAGCCCGTCGGAGGCGATCCCTCGTTGCTCACGTTCGAGGAGGTGAAGACCCTCTTCCACGAGCTGGGGCACGCGCTCCACGCGCTGCTCTCTCGCTGCGCCCATCGCAGCCTGGCGTGCACCAACGTGTACCGGGACTTCGTCGAGCTGCCTTCGCAGATCCTGGAGAACTGGATCGTCGAGAAGGAATGCCTGGCGTCGTTCGCGCGCCATTGGCGGACCGGCGAGGCGCTCCCCGCGGAGATGGTGGACAAGCTGGTCGCCTCCAATCGCTTCCACGCTGCGTATCAGATGGTGCGCCAGATCCGATTTGGGCTTCTCGATCTGGCCTGGTACGGGCCAGATCGCTGGGTGGATGCGACTCCCGACCAGGTCGACGTGGAATCCTTCGAGCTCGACGTCGTGCGCGAGACGGATCTCATACCGAACGTTCCGGCCAGCAACCTATCGGTCCGCTTCGGTCACATCTTCGCGGGTGGCTACGCCGCCGGGTACTACGGCTACAAGTGGGCCGAGGTCCTCGACGCGGACGCGTTCGAGTACTTCCAGGAGCGCGGGATCTTCTCGCGCGAGGTCGCGGACAAGTTCCGCACCGAGATCCTGGAGCGCGGCGACACCGAGGCCCCCTCGGTGCTCTACCGCCGCTTCCGCGGCCGCGATCCCGACCCCGAGGCGCTGCTGCGGCGCTCCGGGTTGATGTGAGCTCCGCGCCGGACGCTTCCGATCGATCGCCCACGTAGGGGGGTGCGCGAGCGCTCCCCGAAGCGCGATCGACCCGGCGCGACCTCGTTCACCCGCGGGGCTTGGCGCGCGGCGCGCTCAGATCCACGACGGTGCCGCTCGCGACCAGCGGGCTTCCGGTCACCAACCAGGCCACCGCCCGCGCGACGTCTTCGGGACGGAGCACGTCGGTGGCGTCCGGGATCGTCTCCGCCAGCATCTGCGTCGCCACGGAACCGGGGCAGACCGCGTACACGCGTACATCCTTGCGACGTGCTTCCAACGCCAACACCTCGGTGAAACCCAGCAGCCCGTATTTCGAGGCCACGTAGGCGGCCATCCCCTCGAATGTCTCCACGCCCGGCCGGCCACCCACGCTCGACACGTTCACGATCACACCGGATCGTGCGGCGAGGTGCTCGAGCGCAGCGCGGGCGAGCAGAAACGGCCCCGAGAGGTTGGTCGCGAGGACGTCGTTCCAGGCACCGAAATCCAGCCGCTCGATCCGCTCCAAGCGGTTGGTACCGGCGTTGTTCACGACGATGTCGAGTCCACCGAGCGTCGCCACGACCTCGCTCACCAGCGCCGCGATCTCGTCCTCGCGCCGCACGTCCACGACGTAGCTCGTCGCCACACCACCCAGCGCGCGAATCGAGGTCACGGTCTCGTCGAGCTGCTGGCGGGTTCGGGCGCAGCACGCGACGTGCGCCCCACGCAGCGCCAGCTCTTCGGCGATCGCGCGGCCGATCCCCCGCCCAGCGCCGGTGACGAGCGCCACTTGACCGTCGAGCGCGTGCTTCCAGCTCACCGGCATGCGCGGCGCCTCAGCCCGCCCGAGCTTCCGGCGCACCCACGAGATCGAGAAACCGTCGCCGCTCCGTGGCGTCGCTCTCGAAGAGTCCGAGCAGGCACTCGCTCACCGTGCGAATCCCCGGCTTCCGCGTCGCGCGGCCGACCACGCAGAGCTGCGTCGCTTCGATGCGGCATGCGGCACCGCGTGCGCCCAGCCGATCGACCAGCGCCTGCGCCACCGAGCGCGCCAATCGCTCTTGGTTCTGCAGACGACACGCGTAGCCATCGACCAGCCGCGCGATCGACGAGAGCCCCGTGAGCTTGCCGCTCGGCAGATAGGCCACGTGCGCCCGACCGAAGAAGGGCAGCAGGTGATGCGAGCACATCGACACGAACGGGATGTCACTCACCACCACCAGATCGTCGCCGGCGCCGTCGAACTCGACCGCGAGATGGTCGCGGGGATCGCTCGCATAGCCTCGCAGGAAGTCGTCCTGGAACGCGCGCACCATCGAATCGGCGCTGCGTTCCGCCTCGACTTCGCCGGCGGGAAGCTCGAGGGCGGCGATGAACTCGCTCAATGCGCGTCGCGCGCGTTCCGCATTCATGGCGGCGCATTCTATCTTTCGCCTGGAGGCGGCGATAGCTTGCGCGGACGCGCAGCACGACTACCCGTCGAGCGCGCGTTTCACAGGCGCCGTCGATCGATTCGATGACCACCGCACCGGCCGCTCGAGCCACCGGCGATGCGACTCCGGGCGTGCGCGTCGCGCTCGAGGCGGTGCGCCGCGTCTACGCAGACGGTCCCGGCGGCGCGCCCCGCGTCGCCGTCGATCGGCTCGACGCGGTATTCGAGGCCGGCGACTTCGTGGCACTGGTCGGCCCCTCGGGTTGCGGCAAGTCCACGCTGCTCAGGCTCGTCGCGGGACTCGACGCGCCCACCGAAGGTCGAGTGCGAGTGGGCGACGACGGCGCGTTGGAGCCCAGCGCGATCGGCTACGTGTTCCAGGACGCGACGCTCATGCCGTGGCGCACCATCGTGGACAACGTGGCCTTGCCGCTCGAGATCGCGGGTGTGGCGCGCACCGAGCGGCATGCCGCAGCGGAGGCGGCGCTCGAGTCCGTGGGGCTCGGTGGTGAAGGTCGCGTCTACCCGAGCCAGCTCTCGGGTGGCATGCGCATGCGCGCCTCCATCGCCCGCGCGCTGGTGGCCAAACCGCGGCTCTTGCTCATGGATGAGCCCTTCGCCGCCGTCGACGAGATCACGCGCCACGGACTCGACCAGCAACTACGCGAGCTGTGGGAGCGCTCGCCGCTGACGCTCGTGTTCGTCACCCATTCGGTGGCCGAGGCGGTGTATCTCGCACGACGGGTGCTGGTGCTGAGCACGCGGCCGGCGCGAGTGGTCGCGGACTGGGTGATGGCGCTGCCTGAGCGGCGCGTGCCCGCGCTGCGTTCGGATGCACGCTACGCGGAGTGGGTGGGCCAAGTGCAGGCGGCGCTCTCACGAGGCTCGCTCGCGGAAGGCACACCGTGATGCGACGCGCGCGAAAGGCGCTGGGCGCGCTCCTGCCGCCAACCCTGCTGCTTTTCGCAGTGGGCGGCGCCTCGGAGCTGGCACTGCGTGAGCTGCCGCTCGACGCGGCCCATCGCATGCTCCTACCACTGCCGAGCGCGGTGCTGCGCGAGTGCTGGCTTGCCCGCAGCGAGCTGGTGGCGCGAGCCGGGATGACCGGGCTTGCGGCGCTTCTCGGTTTCGCGGCGAGCGCCGGGATCGGGGTCGCCGCTGCGATCGGGCTCGCCACGGTGGCGTGGGTGCGTCGCGCGTTCTATCCGTACATGGTGTTCTTTCAGACCGTGCCGATCGTGGCGCTGGCGCCGATTCTCGTGGTGCTTCTCGGGGCCGGTCTGAAACCGGTGGCGGCGTCGGCGTTCATCGTGTCGGTGTTCCCGGTGATCGCAAACACGCTCAACGGACTACTCTCGACCGAGCCGGCGCTGCTCGATCTCTTCCGCCTCTACGGCGCGGGGCGCATGTTCACCTTCGCGCGGCTGCGCTTGCCGGCGGCGCTGCCGGACATCTTCACGGGTTTGCGCATCGCCGCAGGGCTGGCGGTCATCGGCGCGATCGTGGGCGACTTCGTGGCTGGTGCCACCCATTGGAGCGGCGGCGGGCTCGGGCTCTCGATGGCCGAGGGGCTGAGGCTCTTCCAGACCGCGCGGGTCTACGCCTCGGTATTGCTCGCGTGCTTGCTCGGTCTGGTCATGTTCGGGCTCGTGAACACGGCCGCATGGCTGGTGCTGCGCCGCTGGCACGCGTCGCAGGCGCCCGGTCGCTGACCTCACACGGCCTGCCTATCGCCAGCCTTCGTCGCGTCCCGTCCCGCCGACGCTGGCCGCACCCAGAAGTTGACAGGCGACCCGCAACGAAAGTTGCGGGGCCAGAGGTGCGAGGGATCGATGCCGGCGCAACACAGCGTCAACACTTGAACGTTGCAATTCGTTACATTCGGCACGCTCTCTGCTGTGGGCCACGTGTCGTCGCGAGGTGAGGCGGGACGATGACCGCGTCGCAGAACGGGGATCGCGCACGGAACGCCCTGGATTGCACGTCGGAGCAAACATGCGGAAGCGCGCGCGCCGCTCGTATCCGATCATTCCGGCACTCGCCGTGCTCACGCTGCTGGGCGCTACTTGCAACGGCCCGTCCATCACCGTGACGGGCCGCTACGTGCGCTCCTCCGGCCCCGACGGCTCCAACGATCAGCTCACGATCACCGGGGTCCTGTTTCAGGCCACGCAGTTCAACCTGTCGTTCCAGTCGTGCCCGCTCGGTCAGTGCGGCCCACCTGAAGTCCTCCCGGCCACCGGCTACCCCACGAACGAGCTGGTGATCTACGACGACGAGTCGGCGGAGATCGCACGTTTCCAGGCCTACGACGACGACGGTGACCATCAGGCCGATCGCATCGCGAAGACGTTTCCCGAGGCAGGCGACCCGTACGCGATCGCGGACTGCGTCAACTGCGGTGCAGGCCGCGACGGCTATTACTTGGGCGCCAGCAGCGCGGGCGACGTGGCATTGCGATTCAAGACCGAGACCACGTCCGCGTTCTCGGGAAACGTTTGGCTTTTCGGTCCGGGTGACATCTATCCATCCCAGACCTACAACATCAGCAACGGTCACCACTCCCAGCTCACCGGCACCAAGTACGCGTACGACGCCACCGCCGTGAACGTGAGCGCTCCGCTCGACACACTCACGATCTCCGGGAACCTGCTGGACCAGACGGGAGACGGCATCGCCGAGATGGCGAGCGTGAACGTCGGCGGGCCGGGTGGCGAGACGCTGCTGCTCTACCGCACCTCGCGTGCGGACTTCGACTACTACCGTTGCTGGGATGGGCCGGGAAAGTGTCAGCCGGCGCTGGCGGAGCCGTCCTGCAGCTTCACGCTCGGCAGCGTGAATGGCTCCGCCACGGCCTACGATCTCAAGATGTCGATCCCGTACCTGGACCCCGACGGCAACTTGTCCCCCGGTTCGCTCACCTATCGCGAGGCGGACTCCACCGGTGACCTGCACGGCGAGACCAGCGCGCTCCCCGGAAGCGGCGTGCGCGTGACGGCGTCGGCGACCGGCACCACCACCGGCACGATCAGCGTCGCGGCGAACGACTGGAGCGGTGTGCTGGACGCGTATGCGGTGAGCGTCGTCGCGAAAGACGCCACCGGCCGCGCCTCGGATCCGGCCTCGTGCCAGCCGCCGTGGGGACTCACCTTCGAGACGCAACAGCTCCTGCCGGCGCTGGTGGAAGGGGAAGACGACCAGCGTCTCGGCTCCGCGCTCGCGATCGACGGCGACACGCTTGCTTCGGGCGACATCGGATCGGGCGATCGGAACGGCCGGGTGTACTTGTGGACGCGTGCGGGCGGCACGTGGCAGTCGGCGGGGCACATCGAAGCGCCCGAGCCCGGAATCGGCCACGACGGGGCCGCGGTGTTCGGTCACTCGCTGGCTCTCTCGCAAGACACGCTGGTGGTCGGCGCCGTCGGCATGGACGATCTCGGTCCCGACTCGGGTGCTGCCTACGTGTTGGAACGCGAGGGTGCCGTCTGGAATCTCATCCAGAAGCTGCTTCCACCCACCATGGGAACCGTCCGGTTCGGCTACGGCGTCGAGATCGCCGGCGACCATCTCGCCGTCAGCGCGCTCGCGGACGATCCAGGCGGAAGCCCCGCCGGCGCCGTGTTCGTGTTCGAGCGCAGCGGCGGTGTGTGGAATCCGATCGCCCGCGTGAGCCCGAGCGACGGGATGCCCGGCGACGAGTTCGGCTCCAGCCTCGCGTGGGCGGGCAGCACGCTCCTGGTTGGCGCGCGCCACCACGACGAGCCCGGCGGCGCGGTCTACGTCTACGAGGAGTCGGGCGGCGGCTACACCGAGACACAGAAGCTCACCCCGCCCGAGGGCATGGCCGGACTCGGATACGCCCTCTCGGGCGACGGCGATCGCGTGTTGATCGGGGCTCCGGACGCCACGATCGTCGCCGAGAGCGACGGTGCCGCACTGCTCTACGAGCGGAGCGGTGGCTCGTTCGTTCCAGTCGCGATTCTCCGCGCCAACGATCCCGCCGCCATCATGCAGTTCGGTCGAGCCGTGAAGCTGAGCGGGGACCGGCTGATCGTGGGTGCAAATCCGCGCGAGGCGGCGTCGGTGGATCCGCTCGACGCGAGCGGCGGCTACCTCTTCCACCGAACCAACGGCGAGTGGATCCAAGTCGCCAAGCTCAAGAACAGCGACGACGGCATCGGCGATGCGACGAGCGCCAGCGTGGTCGGCCTCATGGACGACGGCGCGGCGATCGATGGCGGCGGCGGAAGCAACGCCAAGGGCGGCATCTACACGTTCGTGATCCCGTGAGTCGGTTTCGCCGCGCTCCGCGTGCGATCGAGAGACGCCGGTGTTCACCGGCGATGGCGCGAAGCGAGGCCGCGCAGTAGGCTTCAGCGCCATGCGCACCCTCGCCCTCCGACGATCTCTCCTCACCGCTCTCGCCATCTCAGTCGTCGGCACGCCGCTCGTTCTCGTCGAGCGTGCCCACGCCGCGGACGCAGCGTCGTCGCGCATCACCCTGGGGCTCAACTGGGTGCCGGAGCCCGAGTTCGGCGGCTTCTACACCGCCGAGATCGAGAAGCTCTACGCTGCGCGTGGCCTCGACGTGGCGATCCGCCCCGGCGGGCCGGGCGTGCCGACGGTGCAAGAGGTGGCCCTCGGCCGCCTCGAGTACAGCGTCGCCGAGGCTACCGAGATCGTCCTCGGCCGCGCCGCCGGCCTCGACATCGTGGGGCTCTTCGCCGTCTACCAGACCTCGCCGCGAGCGATCATGGCGAGGAAGGAAATCGGCGCCGCGACCCTCGCCGAGCTGATGGCCCGCCCCGTGAGCCTTGCCGTGGAGCCCGGCAGCGTCTTCACCAAGTACCTCGAGCACCGCTTCGGCGGCAGCCGAGTTTCGATCGTGCCCATGGCTGGCGCCATGGAGCGCTTCCTCACCGAGAAGAGCTTCGCGATGCAGGCCTTCGCCACCTCGGAGCCGATCCTCGCCCGCCGGCGTGGCGCCGATCCCGCCGTGTGGCTGCTCTCGGACGTCGGCCTGAATCCGTACATGACCGTGGTCATCACCAACGGTAAGCGCTGGCGCGAGAACCCGAAAGAAGCGCGGGCCTTCGTCGCCGCCGCGCGTGACGGATGGACCCGCTATCTCGCCGAGCCCGGCCCCACCAACGAGCGAATGCACACCCTCAACAGCGCGATGGACCTGGAAACCTTTCGCGACTCGGCGAAAGCCCAAGAGCCGCTCGTCCTCGGCCCCGCCGGCCTCCCCGGCCTCGGTCGCATGACCCTCGACCGCTGGAAGACCGTCATCGATCAGCTCGTCGAGCTCGGGCTCGTCGATCGCGCCAAAGCCCCCAAACCAGAGGACTGCTTCGCCGACACGCTCCCGCCCGGGTAGCGCGCCACGACGCGCGCCGGGCCAGCCTCACGCGCAACGATAGCGCTACCGACGACGATTCGGGCTTTCAGCGTTTCACCCAACCGTGACGAACGAAGCGGCCAGCCTCGGCCACCGATCGCCACACGTAACACCAGGTACTCCGCACCGCGATCCGACACGATCAGCGCACGGCGCCGGACTGGCTGGCGATCTGAATGAATCTCTCCACGAGGATGAAACGCGAATCGCGAATCGCAGGTTCACCGCCGCATCCGCGTCGCCTTCCAGGCCGTGCGTATCCTTTCCGTAGCAGCGAGGTCAGCAACTCTCGTAGGCGAAGGCAAATGCACCGCACGTCCGACAACGGGTGACATGACCACAGCCCGCATCCTCGAACTCGAAAGGAAGGTGGCCGTAGTGGTCGAGCTGAAACACCGCGATCATCTTCTGCCCGCACCGCGGGCAGTACGGGTAGCTCGGCCCGTGGACCCAGTACGGCCAGCCGAAGAGTTTGTCGCCGGGCGCCGACAGCACATCGAGCTTGCCCGTGCCCTTCGGAAGCTGAACGCCGAGCGCCCATGCTCGGACCAGTTGGGGTAGTCGTCGATGGGTTCCCAGCCGATGATCCTCGCCGCCGGATAGCCCCTCTCGACCGGCGTCCTCGCGATTGGCGCGAAGCTGTGGCGACCTTCGGCGATCGCCACGCTTCGCACCCAGCTCGCTCGCGAGAAGTGTGTCGACGCGGAGCACGTCGCATCTCCGACTTCGTTCGCGGTGGTGCACACGAAGGGCTGCAGCATGCGCCTCCCGAGAAAGGACTCGGCGGGGGGCGGCAGATCACGCGGATGCAATTGCAGGAAGAGCTGCATCGGTTGGCCACATGAGCCGCAGAACGGCCACGCCTCTCCGCTTGGGATGGCGGCGAGCCCGCCGTACTTGGAGTCGAGCAGCTCGCCGTCGCCCTCCTCGACCAAAGGGCGCCACGCAGTGCGTCGATGGGCTGCCAGCGCATCGAGCCACGTTGCCGGAAAGATGCGAGGGAACGTGTCGTCGATGGACGAGCTCACGTGAACGCCTCGTGCCCCGAACCCAAGACCGAAGCTGACGCAGCTCCGGAGCATGACGCGATCAAGACGGGCGCACTCCCGGTGCCGTCGGCATCGACGAGGAGAACGACGGCGCCGCTTCCGTGAACCTTTCTCCAGCGCCGCGATCATCTTCCGGGGAATACTGGATGAGCATCAACGTCAGTGGGGCGGATGCGCGGTGCGGCAGGCGCCGCGCCGGCCTCGCCACGCTGGCGGAACCGCAGTGACGAGGCGGCGCGACCGCGCTCAGCGGGGGGCAGAGGCGAGGGCGCGTTCGAGCTCGGCGCGAACGCTGGCGTCGGTCTCGGTGGTGGCGCGCTGGCGGGCCGTGGCGACCAGTGCGGCGCTGGGACGAAGTTTGGTGATGGCCTGGGCTGCGTCGAAGCGCACGGTGGCGTCCGGGCTGGCTGAGTTGGCGTTCCACACGCGTTCGGCCACGGCGGGCTCGCGTTCGCCGAAGGCACGGATGGCGGCGGCGAGGACACGGCGGGCGAGCGCGGGGGACAGATCCGTGCGGGCGGACTCGGCGTCGAGCAGCGTCTTGAGATCCTCGGAGGGATAGTTCCCAAGCAGATCCAGCGCCCGCATCTTGTGCAGCATCGGGCTCGCTGGATCACGGTAGATCTCGAGGAGTGCGATGCCGACGTCGGGGCCGAGGCCCTCGATCTCGCTCGAGGTGGGTGCCTGCTCGTAACCCTGTCCGAGGCGCGCGCGTACACGCGACACGGTGTCTTCGCCGCCGTGAGTCGTCGAACAGAACACGAGAGTCGTCCCCATCATCACCAACGCCAGGATTTGCATGCGTTTCATCGGTCGCAAGCTCCGGCCAGGCCGCGAGACGTCACGGCACGGCGATCGGGTTCCGCTGCAGGACCACGTTCTGATCACCGGTGAGATCGTCGTTCGAGGTGCCGGTCCAGAACATGAGGTTCGGCGCATCCGCGCATTCGCTGGGATCGAGTCGATCGTTGCCGTTGACGTCGGAGCCGATGAAGCATTCCGGCGTATCGGCGATGGGATCGTGGCCGCTGCCGTCGAACTCGCTGGTGTGGTTGAGCCCCAGCCAATGACCGCCCTCGTGGGCCATCGTCACCGCGAGCAACTCGGCGTCCACCACCAGCCCGAGCGGGCCCGTGTGGCCAGCCACCGAGACCAGCACCCCATTGTCGCTCGACCGCGGCCAGCCGTACGACCCGGGAATGCCGAGCGCCAGCCCCAGCAGCGTCAAGTCCTGGTCCACGCTCGAATCGGTCACGTCCTGAAGCAGCCAAAACGTGAGCGCGTTTTCCTGCGGCACGGGGATCGAGAGCAACGACGGCAGATTGGAGCCAGGGCTGCCGGGGTTGCGAACCACCGCGTTGCTCGCGTCGCCACCGGTGAAGAACTCGATGGGATCGAGCGTGAGCCCGGTTTGCGCGTAGATCTGATTGATCCGGTCCATCACGCCGCCCAGATCTTCGGGGCGCAGCCCGGACGCGTCGTGAACGAACACGTTGCACGGAATGCGGTGTCCGACGACCCGGCCCCGGCGCACGGCGACCGCCACGGGGACGGATCGATTGCTGGAGCCGTCGCGAATCACACGAAAGGTGTACGTGCCCGCCTGGGGCAGGCTCGAGGGTGATTTCGGCAGCAGCAGGCCGTTGGCGCCGTAGTCGAAGCTCGGCCTGAGCGGCCCGTCCTGGAATTGGTCCAGATTGCTCCCTGGCGTGAGCAGCTCGCCCGACGGGCTCACGACGTCGGCGATGGTGCCAAGACGATCCGAGGCGCCGCTGTCGGTGAGGTCGGTGAGCATCGCGAACGACACGGTGTCTGCCGCGAACTTGGCCGAGATCGGGGCTGTGGCCGCGAACGACCGTCCTCCCGCCTGCACCGACGAATCGAGCGGGAATGTCCCGAGCTCGACCAACCGGAACGCGTTGGCCTCACCGAGATCGTCGCCCCCCCCGCCGCCACCGCCCCCGCCCCCGGCCCCTCCACCGCCCCCGCCACCACACGCGACCGAAAGCGACAAGGCGACGAGCGGTGCCAACCAGACGCGGCGATTTGGTTTCATGCGGAAGCGCTCCCCGAAGTGGCGCGCGGCCGGTCGCGAGGTGGCTCGCGAGACGAGTTCGCGCGGCGGGTCACAAGGTATAGAGCTTTTCGTCCCGGGCCGGTAGCCGTGAACGCGCCGCCGCCACGCGCCGCGTACCCGCGTCCGCTGCCTTTTCGGCACCGGGCGCGAACGGCTCTTCGCCCTCGAGCAGGTCGCCCATCTGCGACTCGACCGCTTCCGGGTCTTCGCCGGCCTCGATGCGTTTCAGTGCTTCATCCATGCCGGGGCCGATGTTCATGCCGGCCATTTCCGAGAGGCGGCGCATCATCTGTGCCGCCTGGCGCGGGTCGTTCTCGTCGATGCCCTCGGCCTCGCGCGCGAACGATTCCATCGCGCGCTCCATGCGCGCCTCGTCGAAGTCGCCGCCTCCGCTCTCGCCCGCGTCCGCGCCGCCCGCGGCATCGCCGATGCTCTTCACGGTCGCGAACCGGGACATCTGCCGTTCGAGCGCGCGTTTCTGACAACGCGGGCAGGTCGGGCGCTTGGTGGTGTTCACTCCCGCCGAAAAGAAATTGAAGATCATGTGGCAGTCTTGGCAGTAGAACTCGTAGATCGGCACGATACGCCTCCTCGTCACGGCGGGATCGAGGCTTGGGTTGGTGGCTCGAAAGCCGAGACGTGCCCACCCCGCGCAACCCCCCGCGAACTACGCGACGAACGACTTATCGAGGCGTGGACGACGGAGTCAATCGCTCATGAGCTCTTTCCTTGCCGACGTTCCGATGGCCTGGATCGCGCACCGCGGAGCGTCCGCGGACTGCCCCGAGAACACGATGGCTGCGTTCGAGGAGGCGATGCGCCGAGGCGCCAACGCCATCGAGCTCGACGTGCGCCTGAGCCGCGACGGCGAAGTGGTGGTGATCCACGACGCCACGCTCGCCCGCACCGCCGGCGTCACCGGGCACGTGTGGGAACGCAGCGCCGACGAGCTAGCGCGGCTCGATGCCGGCAGCTGGTTCGATCCGCGCTTTCGCGGCGAGCCCGTGCCGCGGCTCCGCGACGTGCTCACGCGCATCGCGCCGCGGGTGCCGATCAACATCGAGCTCAAGGGGAAGGCCGGCGCCGGACTCGCAGGTGCGGTCGTCGACGTGATTCGTACCACCGGTACACGAGAACGCGTGCTCGTATCGGCGTTTCGCTTCGCGCACCTCGACGAGGTGCACGCGCTCGATCCTGCGCTGCCGATCGGTCTCCTCTACGAAGAGCCGCCCGCGGCGCTCGACGCCGATGCGCGTCGCGTCGGCGCGAGCTTCGTCCATCCACGCTTCGATCTCGCGACCTCCCCGCTCATCGACCGCGCACGCACGCTCGGCCTTCGTGTGCTCGCGTGGACCGTCGACGATGCAGCCGTCGCCACCGAGCTGATTCAGCGCGGCGTTTCCGGAATCATCTCGAATCGCGTCGCGGAGCTGCGGGCGCGTTGCGCCTCCGCCGCGCCCGGATGAGCTGGCTCGCACGCGAGTAGCCTGCGCGTCAGCCGGCTCGCGGAAAGATAGCTTGACATGGTGAACGCTCGTCCACTAAACTCGCGTTCACCATGAACACCCATACAGCAGTCCACCGAAACGGCGCGTCGAGCGAGCTCAAGCACATGGGTATGCACGTCGAGGGCATACGCCCCCGCGGCATCGATGGGCGCCTCCTCATCACCCGGAACGTCGCCACCGGGCGGCGCTGGATCGTGGATCCTGCCACGGGTATCGGCGAACCGGCACCGGACGAGCCAGTCGCGCCACCGTTGGTGGTTCCCACGGCTCCGAGCGCGCCCAAGGCCGCGCGGCGTTCCTCGGGTGGGCCGTTCGTGTGCGAGCACTGCAGCCGGAGGCATCTCTTCGTGCTGCGATTCCCGGATGGCACGGTGATGAGCAAGTGCCTCTCCTGCCGGCGCTTCGTGGTCGACGGCAACGTCGAGCGAGACGCGCAGCGAAGCAGCAAGCGTGCGGCGCTGCGGCAGGCCCGGATCTGGCAGAAGCGCAAGCGCCCGCGCCCTGCACTTTCGCTACCGCTCGGCGGCGAGCCCGCGCCTGGAAAAAGCCTCGAGCCTCAGGCCGGCGAAGTTCAGTGCGGCCATGCTGCGCGCGCGGATCTGTCATGAATCTCACGCCGCGACAGCAGAACATCCTCGATTTCATCCGTGCGCGAGTTCGCGAACGCGGCTTCCCACCAACGGTACGCGAAATCGGCGAGGAGTTCGGCATCCGCTCCACCAACGGCGTCCACGGGTTCCTGCGCGCGCTGGAAAAGAAAGGCGCCATCAATCGAGATCGCGGCCTGGCTCGCTCCATCGAGGTTCTCGACCCGGACACCGGCGAGCTGGATCGTCCGGGCGTGTTGCCGCTTGCCGGTCGCATCGCCGCGGGTCGCCCCATCGAGGCGATCGAGCAGCAGGACACACTGGACGTGCCCTCGCTCTTCGAAGGCTCGGGGCGCTTCGCGCTCCAGGTGCGCGGCGACTCCATGATCGACGCCGGCATCCTCGAAGGCGACTACGTCATCGTGGAGAAGCGCAACACTGCGCGTAACGGCGAGATCGTGGTGGCCTTGCTCGCCGACGGCGAGGCCACGCTCAAGCGGTTCTACAAAGATGCCGATCGGGTGCGCCTGGTTGCTGAAAACCCGCGCTATGCCCCCATCGTGGCCCGCGACGTCGCACTCCAGGGTGTCGTCGTAGGGCTGGTGCGCGCTCCGGTTCGTTGACGCTCCTCAGCCTGGGTCGCCACTCGGTGACGAGTGGTGTGGCCACAGCCCCGCGGCTTCGTAGTCCGGAAGCCTATCTACGGCGAGGTCGGGAGGAACACGCCCGAGGTCGCGGCCTCGAACTGAGCCCGGTCGCCAACGACCACGATCCACCGGATCGCCGATGCGCCGCGGCGAATGCGCTCGCCGATCACACGCACGACGAGCGCGGCGTCGGTCGCTTCGGGTCCGAATGGCGCGATCGCGACTTCCCGCGCGCTCCTCTCCGTGGCTGCGCGCTCGATCACCTCGAGCACCTCGGTCAGCGGCGCGGCCGTGCGCGGCAGCTCGCGGAGCTCGAAGAAGCCGAGCGCCGGTCCCAATCGATCGCGCGGATCGAACACGTGCAAGGAGCCGGGGTCGCGCGGGAGCGCCCGCAAGCGACGCTCGAGCCCCGTTCCCGCGGCCCGAAGCACGCGGCGCACGCCAAGTCGGCCCGGCCCTGCGACCCCGCCCAGCGGGCCCCGCGCGCCGCCCACGACGCGAAGCGCCGCCGATTGCTTCATCAGCGAGCCACGAACCACCGTCACGCCGTCCACGACTCGGACCGGCTCGCCAGAATTGAATCCGCGCGGAAAGTAGATCGGCATGAGTAGTCGATGGGTGGCGCTCGGGCGGCGCGCCTCGCCCGCCGCCGCTCCGCCACCGTACGTCGAGTCGTCCACGGTTGGAACCATCCGGCCACGGGCATAGGCTTCGCGGATGGCCTCGAACCCGACCAACGACAATCGCGAAGGCATCCGCGGACGAGTGGCGATCGTCACTGGCGCCGCCAGCGGTATCGGCCGCTCGATCGCCCTGGCCCTGGCACGCGAAGGCGCTCGCGTGGTGGTCCTGGATAGGAACCTGAGGGGTGCCGAGCGCACCGTCGCCGAGATCCAGCGTGAGGGCGGCGAAGCTGTACCGCAGTTCTGCGACGTCACCCGCTCGACGATGATCGACACGGCCGTCGCCGCCACCCTGGCACGCTGGGGGCGGCTCGACATCCTCGTCAACGACGCCGGTGTCGCAGGACCGATGCTGCGCGTGGACGCGATCCCCGAGCACCAGTGGGATCAAGTCCTCGACGTGAACCTGAAGGGGACGTTTCTCTTCACCCAGCGGGTGCTCCCCACCATGGCGGCGCGCGGGTTCGGGCGCATCATCACCATCGCCTCGGCGCACGGCTTGGTGGGCGCACCGCTGTCGGCCGCGTACGTGGCGAGCAAGCACGCGGTCATCGGCTTCACCAAGACCGTGGCGCTCGAATGGGGCACCCGCGGTATCACTGCCAACACCGTGTGCCCCGGCTACGTCGACACACCCATGGGTGTCCAGCCCGATCGCATCCCCGACCACTTGGAACGCGTACTGGCGCGCAGCGCGATCAAGCGCATCGCCGAGCCGAGCGAGATCGCGAGCCTGGTGCTCTTCCTGGCGTCACCGCAGGCCGGCTACATCACCGGCGCGTCGCTCGCCATCGACGGCGGCATCACCGCGGGCTGAGCGCGGCCTCGACCCCGCCTCACCTCCACGAAAGCGAGAGGCCCACCCGACTTCAGTGGGCCTCGGACCACGGCGGACCACGGCGTTCGCCCAGACGGCGCACGAGCAGCATGCTCGCGATCATGCCGCGCGGCAGCGACCTACGGCGGCGACGATCTCCGCGGCAGTGAGACCGTACTTGTCGAGGAGCTCCTGCGGCTTGCCGCTTTCGGCGTAGGTGTCGCGGATGCCGACGAACGCCATGCGACACGGCGCCTCCTCGGCGATCACGCGTGCGACGGCGCTGCCCAGACCTCCGTCGAGTAGGTGCTCTTCGGCGGTCACCACGTAGCGGGTCTCGCGCGCCGCGGCGAGCACGGCCGCGCGATCGATCGGCTTCACCGTGTGCATGTCGAGGACGCGGCAATCCACGCCCTTCTTCTCGAGCTCGGCGGCGGCTTCCAGCGCGAGCGGCACCATGAGCCCGCACGCGATGATCGTGGCGTCCTTGCCGTCGCGCAGCTTCGCGGCCTTGCCGATCTCGAGCGCCTGCGCGCCGTCCCCGTAGACGACCGGCACCTCGGGTCGCCCGGTGCGCATGTACACCGGCCCGGCGTGCTCCAGCATCTTGCGGGTCAGCGCGCGCGCGCTCGGTGCATCGCAGGGCGCGAGCACCACCATGCCGGGGATCGACGCCATCAGCGCCAGGTCCTCGATGCCCATCTGGCTCGGGCCGTCCTCACCGATGGAAATGCCGCAGTGACTGCCGACCAGCTTCACGTTGGCGCGTGGAAAGCCGACGCCCATGCGGATCTGATCGTAGGCGTTGCAGGTCAAGAACGCGGCGAAGCTCGACGCCACGGCGATGTGCCCCGAGAGCGCGAAGCCCGCCGCCATGCTCACCATGTTGCTCTCGGCGATGCCGGCGTTGAAGAAGCGCTCGGGGAATTTCTTGCCGAACACCTCGGTGCGGGTCGAGTTGCCGACGTCACCGTCGACGACCACCAGCGTGGGAAACGCCGCGCCCAGGGCCGCGAGCTCCTCGCCGAAGGCGGCGCGCGTGCTCAGGCCCATCTCGAGACCGATCGACTTACCGATGTTCATGCGCGTTCGATCTCCTGGATCGCCTCTTCGGCTTCCTGCGCCTTGAGCGGCACTCCGTGGAACTTGTTACCCGGGTCGTCGACGATGCGCTTCACGCCGTAGCCCTTCACGGTGCGCGCCAGGATGGCCGTGGGTCGGCCGCGGGCGTCATGAGCGCGGCTCAGCGCGCCGATCACCTGCTGCCAATCGTGACCGTCGATCTCGTAAGTATCCCAGCCGCACGCCTGCCACTTGGCGGCGAGCGGCTCGAGCGGCAGCACCACGTCGCCGTGCCCGGTCTGCTGGTAGTGGTTGCGATCGACCATGGCGACCAAGTTGTCGGCCTTGTACTTCGAGGCCGTCATCGCGGCCTCCCACACCTGGCCCTCGTCGAGCTCGCCATCGCCCGTGAGCACGAAGGTGCGCGCGCCGTTCTTCGCCAGCCGCTGCGCGAGCGCGATACCGAGGCCGATCGAGAGTCCCTGACCAAGCGAGCCCGTGGACGCTTCCACGCCCGGCACGCGGCGCAGGTTGGGGTGGCCCTCGAGGGGATTGCCGATCTTGCGCAGGTTGAGAAGTTCACTGCTCTCGACCACGCCCTTCTCGGCGAGTGCAGCGTACAGAATGGGCGCGGCGTGCCCCTTGCTCATGATGAAGCGGTCGCGATCGGGCGCGTCCGGCCTCGCGGGATCGAGACGCAGGAAACCGCCGAAATAGAGGGCGGTCACCATGTGCGACGCGCTCAGGCACGACGACGGATGACCGCTTCCCGCCGCGGTCGTCATGCGAATGCTCCAGATCGCGAGCCGCTTGCGGATCTGTTCGAGCCGCGACAGATCCTGGTCACTCATCGCCATGCTTTCCTCGGGGCTGAAGATCCTTCGTCACCGCGTTCGTTTCGGCTCGACCGCTCCGCAAAGCGCGCCCTGTGCCAGGTCGCAGCCCTCGGAGCCGCCCGAGCACACGGACGTGACCAAAGTCGGTTGTGAACGAGGTCGATTCGGCGTCGACTCGGGCAATGCTACCCCTCCCCCCCGATGCCGGCAAGCGAGCTCGAATCGCGTGCGCGCACCCGCTCGCGAGGGGCCGCAGGAGGCGATCGTCACGCCGAGACGAGGTAGAGCGCCGCCGCCACGAGCCCGGCCGCGGCGCCGAAAAGGGCGCTGGCCACGGTGGTTCGACGCGCCGCTTCGACGGTGGCTCGCGGGCTCGTGAGCGGCCAGAGCGCCGTGGCCGCGCGTAACTCGAGCCCCGTTCCGACCAGCAAGATCACGAGCCAGGCCCACGCGCCGCGCCCCCCGAAAGGACTGAGCCCGAGCGCCGCGGGAACCAGGCACGCGATCGCCAGCGCGCATCCGGCGACGAAGGCAGGCTCGAACGTGCGCTTGCGCCACAGGAGGGCCGCCGCAGCACCGAGGGCGAGCGCGAGCCCAAGCAGCGAGAGCTCACCGCCGATCCCGGGCGTTCCCAGTCCCGGTCCCCATCCGATCCACGACCCGGCCGCTTGCGCCACCAGCCCTAGCGCGATCGCCGCCGCCCCACCTGCGGCGATGCGCGCCGGCGTGGTGGCTTTGCTGTCGAGGTCGAGCCATTGCTTGGAGGGGGAGCCGGTGGCTCCGGCAGTGCTCACCCATTTGCGGCTCATCGCGCCGACCACCGGCGCCCGCGCCGGTAGGCGACGGCGCAGCAGGCGACTCAGAGTCCCGGGAATGCCGGCGCCGGCGAGCGCGCCTAGGAGCAGCCCTCCGAAAAGCTCGCGCCAGTCGAGCGACCAATCGAGACCGTCGAGAACGATCGAGAGCGGCGCTTCGTCGCTCGGGGACGCACCCGTACCCGGCACGCCGCTCTGGCCGAGCGCCCAACTCCGCATCAGATCTCGAACCGCGCCGCGGTCGAGGGTTGCGGTGGCGAGATCGGCAGCGGCCTCGTTCTCGCTCGGCGAGACGTCGACGGACTTCGGCGAGGGCAAGGACTCTCCCGGCGACGGAGCGGGGCGCCGATCCGGACGTTTCGCCGCGACGCCGGGCTCGGCGCCCGCGTGCGCGGACTCCCGGGCGCTCGCCAGCGTTCGCTCGAGCTCTTCGAGATCTTCCTGGTACACCGCGACATACCGTGCGTTGGTGCGGATTTCCTGGCGTGCCGAAAAGTTGGCGCCGGTGTTCGCTGGATTGGCGTCGATGCCGCGCTGGAGCTCGGCGTTGCGGCGTTCGAGCTCGACGATTGCACGCTTCTTGTCGGCGATCTGCGACTCGATCGAGCTGATCCGTACGTCCGCGGTGGAACCGTACGCGTGCTCGGTCGCGCGCATGTGTGACAGCACCAGGACCGAGGCGAGCAATGCGGCAGCGCACCGACGCGAGCGTCGCTGACCGATGGCTACAGCGTGGTTGTGCTCGGCCTCGTCCACGTCATTTGCCCCACGACTCCTGTTAGCAGACAGGGCATTTTCCCAACAAGAGCGCAACCGAGGCGACGATCGAACGAGCCCCGCGCGAGCGATGACGCTAGGATGCGCCGCGCCGGCCGCCGAACCCACCGCAAGCCATGCCGACACGTCCACGCAAGGATCGACGCGCACGCCCCATCGACGACGAGCTCGCGCGCGTCGATGCGACGGTGGCGGAACTGCGCGCCGCGCGCGCGAGCCGCCGCCCGGCCGAGCGCGAGATCGCGCATGGCTTCGGCAACCGAGCGCGCGCCGATCTCGCGATCCTGGATGCAATCCTCGCCAGCTACCTCTCTGCCGTGGGGGTCACGGACGCGCGTCGCGTGAGCACCGAGCTACTGGGGTTGAGCGCGCTCGAAGCACGCCGAGACGAGCAGCCGTTCGCCCTCGACACTCGCGAGCGCGAGGCCCTCGATCGGATGCTCGAAGGCCTTCCGTGGCTCGAGCGAGGTGCACGCGGTCTCGACGAGTTGGTTCGCGATTTCGGCACGACCCACGACCGAAGCGCGATGGGCAAGTTCTACACGCCCAAACCCTTCGTCACGCACATCCTCGACCACACCTTGGATCGCGCGTTGGGATCCGTCCCGCTGGAAGCCCTCAAGGTGCTCGAGCCCGCCTGTGGCTCGGGCGATTTCGTGGTGCCGATCTTCGAGCGCCTCACGGCAGCGTGGATCGCCGCAGGCGTCGATCCGCGCGAGGCCCGTCGCCGCACCTTGATCCACAATCTCCACGCCATCGACTGGGACCCCGTGGCCGTCGTGGTGACGCGCATTCGGCTCGTGGCTCGATCCATCGACGCGGGGCGCGACGGCGGGGCGCTGCCACAACCGCGAATCTTCCACGAGAACGCGCTCTGGGACGCGGCAACGCCCCCCGGGCCGAGCGACGAAAGCCTCGAGCTGCCGTTCGTCGAGCCGAGTCGAGGCGGCACGCCGCACCTCGACGACGGCGGTGGGCTGCTTGCGAGCCGTTCGCCATTCCACGTGATCGTCGGCAATCCGCCCTACGGCGGGCGCCTGTCGGAACTGGAAAAGCACTGGCTCCGCCGCCGCTACCGCCTCGCACGCGGCAAGATCGACACCGCCGCCCTGTTCCTGGAACGCGCCCTGGAGCTGCTCGCACCGAGTGGATATCTGGGCTTCGTCATGCCGCATTCGCTGACGCGTTCGGGGGCCTATGGACCTGCGCGCCAGTTGCTCACGCGGCGTCTGGCCATCACCACGCTGGCGGACCTGGGCAACGCGTTCCCAGGGATCTCGTTCAACACGATGATCGTCACCGGCACCGCGGGGAAGGCGTCGCCGCGCGTCGAGGTGTTTCACGCCCGTGACGGCGCGCTCGAGCTCCGCGCCCGCATCCCGCGCAGCTTCGTCGATCGCCACGAAACGCTCCCGCTGGGCGTGAGCGAAGCGGGGGTGGCGATCTTCCGAAAGATGGAAGCGCACGCGGTGCCTCTACGGGCGCTGGCGCGCAACCAGCGCGGGTTGAACCTACCGAAGCGGCGGCAACGCCTCGGGAACGCCTTGGCGGCGGATTCGGTACCCGTGGTGCAAGGCCGCGACCTGACGCCCTTCGCCATCGTCGACGTCGCGGCGTTACCGCGCGTGTCGGCCAGCGATGCCGGAAACGCGATTCTGCGCGAGCCCGCGATCGGCATCCAGAACGTCTCGAACGTGATCGAAGCCACCTGGCTGCCGAGTGGCGTTCTCCCGCTCGACACGGTCAACGTGCTCACGCCCACCGACTCCCGTGTGGACGCGTTCTTCCTGATGGCCGTGCTCAACTCGTCGCTCATCCACGCCTACTTCCGGGACGTGGTGATCAGCCACGCGACGCTCACGATCCATCTCGACGACCCGGTGCTCGGTGCACTGCCCATCGTGCTGCCGCCGGACGAGCGATCGCGACGTGAGATCGGCAATCTCGCCCAGGTGTTGCTGGGTCTCGCCGGCCCCGCACCCACGGGCGAAGCTCGGTCGCGGGTGCTCGCCGAGCTCGACGAACGGATCGCGAACGTCTACGGCGTCTCCCTCGATCGCGTGCCCCCTCGCGCCGGCGCTGGCACACCGGGCGATTCGCGTTAAGTTCGCGCGGCCCGGCGATCCGGCGCGGTTTCCCTTCACGAGCCGAAAGGACATGAAGAACCCCAATCGCTGGGAGTGGAACAAGGTCGGTGCACCGATCGTCCGATCGCACGCGGTGAGCCCGGCGCGCATCCTCGCCGAGCTCCTCATCCCGCTCGCGGTGGCCGGTTTCTTCTACTGGCGCGGGAAGATCATCGCGGCGGCGGTGATCGCGTCGGTGGGCCTCGCGTTGTTCGTGGTGAGCCGCGCCTCGCGCACGGCGGAAACCCGCATCCAGGCGTTCTTCGCCAAGCTTGGCTTCTGGATCGGCGAGGGGCTGACCTGGCTGCTGCTCATGCCGGTCTTCTTCGGGATCTTCACGCCGGTGGCGATCTGGCAGCGGCTCAAGCGCGCAGACCCGCTGGACGCCGAGCCCGATCGACGGATGTCGAGCTATTGGGTGCGCGCCGATCACGAGCGGCCGAAGGTGCGCTACTTCCACCAGTTCAGCGACGAGACCTACGTCCACGCAAACCCGAAAGGCCGCTCGCCGCTGTTGATCCGGCTCGCGACCGCGGCGCTGTGGCTCGTATTGCTCAATAGCGCCTTGGGCTCCGCGATTCGCGCTTCCGGCTGGGCCGATCGCGCCCCACTCGATGCCCGCGCCAACTCACCGGTCTACGCAGGCAAATCGTGGGCGCGCGAGTACTTCCGCGAGTTGGCGGAGACCCACGCCCGCTACCGGCCCTTCCTGGGCTGGCAACGTCGCGACTACCCCGAGCCCGGGCACGCCGCGCGCTTCGTCCACGTCGAAGGGGGGCTGCGGCGCACCGAGAACCCGCCGCCCACACCTGGGCTGCGTCCCTTCGAGGTCCAGTTCTTCGGTGGCTCGACGGTGTGGGGCGTGGGCAGCACCGACGCCGGCACGTTGCCGTCGGCGTTCGCACGGGCCGCCGCCGCCGCCGGCGTCCCGATACACGTCACCAATCTCGGTGAAGACGGTTACGTGCAATGGCAGGAAGTGATGCGCCTCGGCGAGCTCGCCGCTGCGGGTCGAGCCCCAGACCTGGCGATCCTCTACGACGGCGCCAACGACGTCTTCGCCCACTTCCAGTCGCCGACCGAAGGGGAGCGCGAGCGTATCCACCAGAACCTCGCGCGCTGGCAGGCGCGCTTCCTCGATCGCCACGACTTGCTGCCGGCATTGCGTCAAACCAGCGGCGTGCATCTACTGCTCGCGGCGATCGCGAGTCGCGGCGTTGCGCCTGCACCCAAGTTCGAGCTCGCCTGGCCCGCGGACCTCACCATTGAGCAAGTCGCTGCGACCGTCGCACGCCGCCATCGGGAAGGCGCTGCGCACGCGGCCCGGCTGGGCAAGGACTACGGGTTTGCCGTGGCTTCGTTCTGGCAACCCACGGTCTTCACCAAGCGCGCCAAGACGGCGGCGGAAACCGATCACGCCACCGCGTTCGGGCCGAACCTCGGCGCGATCTACACCGGCGCGAGGGCAGCGATCGGCAACCAGATCGAAGACCTCGGCGACACCTTCTCCGACGCCACCCAGGATGTGTACATCGACTGGTGCCACGTGGGCGAGGACGGCAACGAGGTGCTCGCCCGACGCATCCTCGAATCCGTGGCACCGCTCGTCCGGCAACGCCTCGCGTCGCGCTGAGCTCCACGGGTCACCCGGAAGCGGGGCCGGCGTAGCCCGAACCCGCTTCTCACCGACCGATCTGCGCCGCGGTCTCCACGCTGGTCGTCGATCTCTCCGCGAGCCAGCGGCGAGCCGACGAGCGCAGCGAGACGACTCGGGGGTGGGCCCCGCTACGGCTTTGCCGCAGCGGGCGGGGGGCTGGAACAGCCACGATCACGCACCCCACCGATCGATCGGCGCTTCAGGCTCCACGCTCGCGCTCCATCACACCGCGAGCCGGTAGGCGAGCCGACGAGCGAAGCGAGACGACTCGGGGGTGGGCCCCGCTACGGCTTTGCCGCAGCGGGCGGGGGGCTGGAACAGCCACGATCACGCACCCCACCGATCGATCGGCGCTTCAGGCTCCACGCTCGCGCTCCATCACACCGCGAGCCGGTAGGCGAGCCGACGAGCGAAGCGAGACGACTCGGGGGTGGGCCCCGCTGCGGCTTTGCCGCAGCGGGCGGGGGGCTGGAACAGCCCCCCGAGAAACATCCGACCTAGAAGCGCACGGACGTGCGCTTCTAGTCCTGCCAGATCACGCGCTTTCGCGACGAGTACCAGTCGTCCGACATCGGGTTGTAGTTCTTCTCGACGGCGCCGCGCTTGATCTTGAGCGTGGGCGTCAGGTACCCGTTCTCGATCAGCCACGGCTCCTTGGCCACCACCAGGAACTCGAGCTGCTCGTGCGGATCGAGGGTGGCATTCACCTCCTCGACGAGCTTCTCGAGCTCCGGCGTGATCGCATCGCGGCTCACGGCACCCTTGGCGAGATCGGCGCGAATCTGCTCGGCCAGCACCACGATCGCGTGCGGCTGCGGTTGCCCGCTACCAGTCACGCACGCCTGCTCGAGACGCGTGTTGGAAAGCAGCTTGTTCTCGATGGGCGCCGGCGCCACGTACTTGCCCTTGCTCGTCTTGAAGAGCTCTTTCACGCGGCCGGTGATCCTGAGCCGTCCTTTCTCGTCCATCTCACCGCGATCTCCGGTCTTCAGGAATCCGTCCGCCGTCATCATCTCGGCCGTCAGATCGGGAGCCTTGTAGTAGCCGAGCATCGTGCCGGGGCTCTTCACCTCGATCTCGCCGCTCGGACTGATGCGGCACTCGCAGTCTGGATAGGCCGTACCGACGTACCCCACCCGCGCCTCGCCGGGCTCGGAGGCGTGCGAGTACGAGAAGTTCTCGGTCATGCCATAGCCTTCGAGAAGCTCGAGACCGAGGCGCCGATACCAACTGATGACGTCGGCGGGAATCGGGGCCGAGCCGCTGCCCGCGAAACGAACGCTGTCGAGCCCGAGCCCCTTGAGCACCTTCTTCCCGACGATGCCCCGCACCACCGGGATCTTGAGCAAGCGATCGAGCTTCTCGGGCGGCATCTTGGCGAACACGCCGAGCTGGAACTTGAGCCAGAGACGCGGCACCGAGATGAAGAGCGTGGGGCGCGCGCGCTGCAGGTCTTGCACGAAGGTCTCCAGCGACTCGGCGAAGAAGATGTGGAAGCCCGCCGCCATCGAGCCCATCTCCACCACGAAGCGCTCGAACGCATGGGCGAGCGGCAGGTAGGAGAGCATGCGGTCGTCGTGGTTGACGTCGAGGTGCCGCGTGATTCCCACTCCCGAGAGCCCCATGGTGCGGAAGCTGTGCATCACGCCCTTCGGCGTTCCGGTCGAGCCCGAGGTGTAGATGATCGTCGCGAGATCGTCGGCATCGCGCGTCGGGCTGTCGCGCAGCGGTTGGGTGCTCGGCACGATCTCGTCCCAGGTCGGGGCTCCCGAGATCGGGCTCATCGGCAGCGCGATGCGCGGCATCGACGCGGGGACGCCGTCTTTCATCATGTCCCACGAATCGAGCTTGCCGATCAGGATCAGCTTGGCCTCGCTGTGATCGAGGATCTGCGCAACCGTGTCCGACGTGAGGTTGGGATAGAGCGGGATCGAGACGTGCCCGGCCATCCAGATCGCGAGGTCGGTCATGATCCACTGCGCTTGGTTCTTGGCCATCAGCGCGATGTGACTGCGCGGCGGCAGCCCGAGCGATCGAATGTGCGCGGCCATCCGTCGCACTTCGTCCATGGCTTGCACCCAACTCCAGTCGCGGGTCTGGCCGCCGGGATAGGGCTGCGTCAGGTAGGTCTTGTTCGCGAGAACCTTCTCCCAGTGGTACGCGTTCTCGAGTGCCAACGGTGAATCGCATCGCTTGGCCATGGCGCTCCTCCTTGGTCGCGCGTCTCGCCGCGCAGCGCGCCAGTATTCGCGAGGAAACGGCCGCGCTCAACCATGCGTGGTCGAATTCGGTCGCGATGGCCGAGTCCGCTGCGTCGACGTGCCTCGCCACCGCCCGGATCTCTCTGCAGTTTCCGACGACGTCTGCGCGGCATCATCGAAGACGAGATCGTCCAGAAGCTGGCGCCAGCCTTCGAGCGCCGCACCGCGCAGAACGCGCTCGTCGCAGCGACGCGCAGCAGGTTTCACCGCGGCGGGTGCGGCGGACCCGGCCCGTAGATCGTCACCGAGTGCGAAGTCGCGACCCACGAGTCGATCCGGAAGCTCCGCGTGTTCCAGCGCTACCACGTTCCGCGTCACCGGATCGTCGATCGCGAAACGCTCACGGTGTATCAGGATGCTGAAGAAGGCGCGCGCCTCTGGCGCGCCGACGAGCGTAGCGAGTCGGCGCGGGGGTGGGGCCCCACGAAAACCGCCTTCGTGGGGCGGGGGTCTGAAGCAGGCCCCCCGGGGAAACATTGGCAGGCTCGAAAGACTCGCTCCGGCGAGCTCTTCAGCAGCCTGCCAGCGTCGGACGCCGGCGGGCGATCCCGCGATGGTCAGGGCCGAGCGCGATGAAGACCAGCGACCCGTGGCCAATCGGTCAGCGACGCGCCTCGTGCTGCTGAACGCGCGAAGCGGGCACGCGATCGAAGATCGGCGCGCCCCCGGATCCGACTCGGCCAAACGACAGCACGCCGGTGGGACAGCTCGCCACGCACGCCGAGCAACGCACGCACTGAGGGTCCTCCATGGGACGTCCCCGGTTGGCGAAGCTCATGACGTCGATCCCCTGATGACACACCGACGTGCACACGTTGCACGAGATGCACTTCTTCTTGTCCGCGAAGATTCGAAACGAGGAGAAGCGCGCGTACACATGCATCAGCGCGGCGAGCGGGCACGCGAATCGGCACCACACACGGCCCGAGAACCAGAAGTAGCAGCCGACGCCCACGATCCCGGCCAAGAAGATGTCGACCACGTGGTAGTAGTCGAGATGCACGAAGCCGAGCACCACTGCATTGGAGAGAAGTCGGTCGTAAGCGGCTTGCAACGCACGTCCGAAGCCGCTTCCTGGCATCACCCAGCTCACCACTCGGGCGACGAAGAGCGCCGTGGCAAACGCAAGCACGCCCTGCCCCACCAGGTTCAGACGGTTCCATCCGGGTCCGTGCGGCATCTTGTGGCGATGGCGGTCCCCGAGCGTCTCGGCGAGCGCGCCGCATGAACAGATCCAGCCGCAATAGGCACCTTTTCCCCAGCGACGAACCAGCCAAGGAATGAGCACGAACGTCTGCAGACATCCGACGATCAGCCATGCCCACATGGGCTTGGCCGTGAAGAAGTTCCAGATGAAGAGCGGCCACGCGAGCACGAAGCCGAATGCGCGCCAGTACTCGCGCCCTTGGCCATAGCTCGCGATGGGAAAGAATGCGTCGGCGAAGCGGCGGCCGGCGCCCGCATCGAACCACCCGGCGTGCCCAGCCCACGGCAGCAGCACGTAGGGCAGCAGGAAGAGCGGCAAGACCTGGAACGCCATCAAGGACAGCGTCTGCCGCGTGACGTACGGCGTGCGTCGGCGCAGCATCCGCGCTGCGCCGAAGGTCAGGATCGCCGTGGTGTATGCGAGCGAATAGTAAAAGCCCGGCTCGCGAATGGTGATGCCAATTGCGACGGCAAGCGCCGACCCGTGCGGTGCCGCCCCACCGACGTTGTACGGAAACCAGCCGTGACGCTGAAAGACCTGGCTCAGCGCCCCCCCGGCTTTCCAGTTGTAGACGAACGCACACGCCAGCAAGAACGCCGCGAACGCAGCCATCGAGTGGCGAGTCCACTCGCCGCGAATCGCGACTCCGGAGCGCCGAAAGAAGTCCAGCGGCGCGGCGCGCCCGATCATCGGGAACACGACGTCGTTCGCGATCGTCTCGTCGCCGCCGGCTTCGCCCGCGAGCACGACGGCGTCAGGACGGATCTCGCGCACCGTGGTGCCGAGCCGCTGCTCGACGTGCGACCGATCCAGCCGTGCGACGTTCTCGGCCTTCGGACGCGAGAGCTCGCCGCCGCGGTAGCTCAGCGTGACCTGGGCTCCAGCGTCCGCGAGCCCAACGGCGACCTCCACCGCCGAGTCACCTCCACCCACCACGAGCACGCGCTTCCCGGCATGGTCCTTGGGATCGTGCAGACGGTGAAAGACCTTGGGCAGTTCCTCGCCTGCAACTCCGAGCCGACGATGCTCGCCGCTTCGCCCGATCGCTACGATCACGCGCAGCGCCCGAAGCTCGCGCCTCTCGCCGCCCGCGACGTGCACCACCAGCTCGTCGTCGCGCCGTTCGACGCGCTCGACCCGTGCCGCCGCCGGCTCGATACCCGCGCCCAGACGCGCCGCCTCGAGCTCGTCGAGCAACTCCTCCTTCACGTCCGCGCGGACCTGGATCGATCCCGCGGGTACCAGCTCGCTGGGGTACGTGAAGATCGGCTTTCGCGCTGGGAAATCGTGGATCGTCTGGAAGGGTCGCGCCGCCTCCAGCACGGTGAAGTGGAGCGCGGCCTTCGCGGCTTCCACCGCGGCGGCGATCCCCGCCACACCGCCACCCACGATGATCAGATCGAACCGCTCGCCGTCACGCCCGCGGCGGGCCACGAAATCGGATTCGGCCACGATCGCATGGACGGCCCGCGCCCCGGTGTCGAGGGCGAACTTGAGCAGCGGGACGCCGGTCAGATCGCCCACGACGCGTAACCCCGGCACCGCGGTGGTGCCGTCGGCATCGACCTCCGGCAGCGGCTCGACGAGCCCCGCGGGCCAGCCGGTGTGCAGCCAACGTGCGTAGCGGCCGAGCCAGCCCCGCGGCCCTCGCTGGGCCAGCGAGGTCATCGAACGCACCGGGTTCGACGCGACATGGACTCCAATGTACGACCGACGACGGCGGTCGTCGCGACGTCCCGCGATCCCACGACCGGGCTCAGCTCGGATCGGCGAACTGGATCACGTTCTTGATACCGCTCGCGCGCCCCAAGAGAAGCTCGCGATGCGCCTCCACGGGGTAGCGACCGGTGATGAGCGAACGCACGGCGCTGGGGAAGCGCTCGACGAAGGTTCCGAGATCGCGAATCGCGTGCTGGAAGGTCTGCTTGCCGGCGTTGACCGTGCCGAACACCACCTGATTCTTGAGCACCAGGTTCCGCATCAAGAGATCGGTGTCCACCTGGATCGGGGCCTTGCGTCCGGGCACTCCCGTGAAGATGAAGACGCCGTTGGTGCCGAGCACCTTCATCACCTCGAACGAGATCTGTGACGCGCCCACCGCCTCGTAGACGAGGTCGATGTTTCCCACCGTGCGAACGAGCCCCTCGGCATCGACATCTTCCGACGCGACGTACTTGGCGCCCAGCGACTCGACGAGATCGGCCTTGTCGTTGGGCTTCTTCGAGCGAGAGTACACGTAGGTCTCGAAACCGTTGACGAGCAGCGCCATCGTGCCGAGAAGCCCCACCGGACCGGCGCCGAGCACCACGGCCTTGTGGCCTGCGCCGATCGGCGCGCCCGGTTCCTTGGAGACCACCCAGGGCAGTCGCATTTGCACGTGCGCGAGCTGCTCCAGCGCCTTCTCGGCGATGGTGAGCGGCTCGACCAGCACCGCGACCTCGCGCAGCGAGCGCGGCACCACGTTCATGTAAGTGGCGTCGTCCACGACGTACTCGGTCATGAAGCCGTGGCACTCCTTGATGCCACGCTCCTGGAACTCGCCGGTGAAGCAGAAGTCCTGGCGCCCCGCGGTGCAACCAGCGCAGTCGGCGTGCGCGCACGGGCGTCGCACCATCGGCACCACGAGATCGCCCTCGCTCAGCCCGCGCACGTCGGGGCCGACCTCGATCACTTGGCCGAGCGACTCGTGCCCGATCACCAACCGCTCCGATCCCGTGGGAGGCGTGCCGTAGTCGAATGCGCAGATCTCACGATCGGTTCCGCACACGCCGACGTCGAGCATCTGGAGTTTCACGTCGGTGCGGCGCACGAGCTGGGGCGCCGGGTGATCGACGAGCCCAACCTCGCGGCTGGAAGGCTTCACGGCGATGGCTCTCATGCTGCGTTTCCTCGTGAGGCGCTGCACCCAATCGCGGCGCACGCTCGATCGACGACGGTTTCGGTACGAATCAGGCGACCCTTCGCCACCACCGGCGCAGGGTGGAGTGCGCGCGACCCAGCGAGCGATACACGCGGATGCAGCGCCGGCACGCGCCGTTGTGCTCGACCCACTCCGGATGCAGCCGTCGAATCTCGAGCAACACGAAATTCTCGAGATCGCGGTGATCGACCCACTCCTCGCGCGCGACGGTGTCGCCGCATAGACCGCACTCGTAGGGCGAATACTCGTCCCGGTCACGCGCCCGGGGTGCGGTGTGTGCGCGTAGCGAAGATGGCGAGCGTGGGGTTTGGGTGAGCATGGCGATTCCTTTCGCGGGTACCCTTTCTCACACCGTCGAGCGGGCGCGACGATCGTTACGCACATCGCATGGAATCCGCCGCGTAACGCCCGACTCGCCTCGATCGACCCTTCGATGCAGCCCCCCCCTCGGAGGTGAGTCGAATGCACACGTATCGTTTCCGGGTTCGATGCACCGAGCACGAGCTTGAGGCGCGAGCGCACGAGCTCGAGGCGCTCGCGCGCCGGGCGAGCACCGCCACGGTCTACACGCCGACCCCCGCCGACGAGAATCCAGGTTGGTGCGTGCAGATGGCCGTGTCCGCCCCCGCGACCTACGCTCGCTTTCGCTCCCGCGACGCCGCGTGAGCGCGATCGTCGCGCGATTCCCCCTTCGATAGCGGAACGCGGATCCGTTCCGTCGTCCGAATCGTAGACGACGTGCTCGCGCCGCGCGTGCGGACGCGGCCCTGCTCCCACGCGCTGCGCCGTCGCGACGCGCAGCGTGTAACTTCTCGCTCACCCCAACCAACGCGCCCACCACGACGGACGCGCAACGAGCGAGGAAATCCCCATGAAACGCAAGGCCTCAGCGACGTGGACCGGCGGGCTCAAGACCGGCAAAGGCACCCTCGCGAGCGACAGCGGCGTGCTCACCAGCACGCCCTACTCCTTCGTCACCCGCTTCGGCGACGAACGCGGCACCAATCCCGAGGAGCTGATCGCAGCGGCACACGCGGGATGCTTCGCGATGGCGACTTCTGCCGAGCTCGAACGCGCGGGCTTCGCGCCCGGGAGCGTCGACGCGGCCTGCACCATCACGATGGAGCCCGTCGAAGGAAGACCGACCATCACGAGGAGCCACCTGAGCGCCACGGTCCGAGTGCCAGGCGGCGATGCCGACAAAGTGCGCGCGATCGTCGAAGGAGCGAAGGCTGGGTGCGTCGTCTCCCGTGCACTGAACGTCGAGATCTCATTGGAAGCGACGATCGAAGTCTGAGCACCCCCACGCGCGAGGTTCATCCCATCGTGAGCACCAGCTTGCCGGTGGTGTTGCCCGACTCGAGCGCGCGGTGCGCGTCGTCCACGCGCTCGAGCGGGAAAGCCGTGACGGATGGCGCACGGATCGCGCCCGAATCGAGCCATTCCAAGAGCTTGACCATGCCCGCCGCCAAGCGCTCGTGTTCGTCGAAGAGATACGAGAGGTTGAAGGCGAGGACGCTGCGGTTCCGGGTGGTCATGTCGAGTGGATCGAAGCGCGGCGTGCGCAACCAATCCCACGCCAATTTCGGATAGCTCGGCCGGCCGCCACCGCGCGGCAGCATCGTGGCGAATCCATAGACCACGAGCTTCCCCGGAGCCGCCAAGTGTCGATAGCTCTCGGCCAGCGTAGCGACGCCGTTGGCGTCGAAGATCGCGTCGTAGCCGCGCGGGCTGAGACGGCGGGCCTCGCTCCACAGATCGACATGGCTCCTGTCGATCACAGCATCGGCACCCAGATCACGGACGATTTCCACCTTGTGGCTCGCCCCCACCACACCGATCACGCGAGTACCCGCGAGCTTGCCGAGCTGAACCAACATCCCGCCCACGCCCCCTGCGGCGGAGTGGATCAGCAGCGTGTCGCCAGCGCGCGGGTGCACGAGATCGAAGAGCGCGAAATACGCGGTGGCTGCCACCGCGGGGAACCCGGCGGCGCGCAGCGCCTCGATTCGCGACGGCCGCCGCCACACCTGGTGACGCGGAACCACCAGCTCGCTCGCGTAACCGCCGAAACGCGTGGCGGCGACGACCTCGTCGCCGACGACGAGATCGGAGACGCCGGCACCGAGCTCGGCGACGCGCCCTGCCACCTCGAATCCCGGCGTGATCGGCCAGCCGACGTATTTCTTCGCGGACGAGTAGAGCCCCATCCGCACCGCGACGTCCGCGAAGTTGACACCTGCGGCAGCCACCGCGATGCGCACGTCGCCGGCGCCGACCGGAGCGGAGTTCGCCTGCTCCACCTCGAGCCGGTCCCAAGCCCCGGGACGGCGGACCACCACTCGCTTCACCGCCATCCGCGCCCCGCCGTGTCCGGCGTCAGCCGAACAGCTTCTCGCGGGCGAGATCGCAGATCGCAACCACCGCCGGGTGCTTGAGCCTGCGCTCCGCCGAGATTGCGTAGAAGCGTTCGCGCACGTCGTCGGTGGCACCGATCCGCCGCGAGCCGTACTGCCTCATCGCCTCGTTCTCGATCACCTGCGACACTGGAAACACACCCAATCCCGACTGACCGAAGGTCTTGAGCAGTGCGGTGTCGTCGAACTCGGCCACCGTACGCGGCCGAATCCCGAGCGCGTCGAACCATTGCTCCAGCGCGCGCCGCAGGCTGGTGTGCTCACTCGGCATGAGCATCGGTGCGCCGTGAAGCGACCGCGGAAATCCCTTGCGCAGCTTCTTCGCGAGCTCCGGCGCGGCATGAAACGCCACGCCGCACTCACCCAACAAGTGATTGAAAGCACGCACACTCACACCCGCCGGCAGCGGGCCATCGGAGATCACCAAGTCGAGCTCGTGGAGCGCGAGCTGCCCGAGCAACCGTTCCGGTTGATCCTCGCGACACACCAGCGCCACCGGCTCCGGGAGCTTGAGCGCCGCTTCGATGAGGCGATATGCGACCAGCTTGGGAATCGCGTCGGCGATTCCCACCGTGAACCGCAACGGCCGGCCGGTCGGACGATCCTTGATCGTGTCGATGAGCTCGCGGCCGATGGAGAAGATCTCGTCGGCGTAGCGATACACGATCTGTCCCATGTCCGTGAGCACCAGCCCGCGCCCTTCGCGGCGCAGGAGCTTGGTGCCGAGAGAGCGCTCCAGCATCCGCAACTGGCCACTGATGGTGGGCTGCGCCAGACGCAGCTCGCGCGTCGCTTTGGCGATGCTGCCTTCGCGAGCAACCACCCAGAAGTAGAGCAAGTGGTGGTAGTTGAGCCATTCCATCGCGCGAGAGCCTACTCGATCCCGCTGCGCGTGCCGGCGCCGCGGCGACTACCCGCGCTCGGCGACCACGGCCGCGGCTTGCGCGGACGCGAGCACGGGCACCACTTCGAACTCGACCAGGTCCCTCCACGCATCCATCCAGTCCTCGAGGAATGCGGGATCGTCGCATTCCATGACCTGGTAGCAGCGCCGGAGATCCTCCGTCACCCAGCTTCCGAGGTACGCCAATCCCTCGGGAGCCATTCGCCCGTGCTCGCGGAAGCGAGCGCAGACGGGCACCGGGTCACCGCCGCGGAAATGCTCGATCACGAGAAAGAGCACGCACACCTCCGAGCTCGCACGAGCCGCGCCTCTCAGCCAGATGCCGAATCGCTCAGCCAAGCGACAGCGCTGGCGCGATCTGCGAAGACACGCACGTTCAAGCCCCGATTCACGCACGCGTTCTCCCAGAAGCGCACGTCCTCCTGACCTTCCGCCCGCTGCGGCATCAACACCGCCTCCTCGAGCGGGCCAGACCATCGCGCCGCGAGGACCTCGACGAGACCATAGAGGTCGACGATGGAATGGCCGCCTTGGAGCTCGCTGCAATCTCCCAGACAGGCCTCCGTGCCGCAGCTCTGCATCGCTACGATCGTGGCGTCGAGAGCTGCACGAAGCTCCGCGGGCGGAACATTTCCCACGAAGCGCACCACGACGAAGCGCGAATCGGTGTGAACGCTCAGGTCCCAGGGCATCGTCGACCTCGTCCGAGAGTGAAGCAGCTTCGACGGCGTAGTCCAATTCGGCGCTGGACGGCAGCCATCGTTTATTTCGATTTGACAGAGCCAAACTTTCTATTTGTGGATGTCTGGCTCGATCCATAGGTTGCCGCCGCGCATCGGAAATCACCGACGTACGAACCTTAATCACCGAAGGGAGGGCCCCGTGCGAGTCGAGATCCGAGACCGAGGAATCGAGCCGACCGAAGCCATTCGGGTGCACACCGAGCGCCGTCTGCACTTCGCGCTCGGTCGCTTCGACGAGCGCGTGCGCGCCGTGCGCGTGTCGATCGGCGACTCGAACGGTCCCGAGCGCGGCGGCGTCGACAAGACCTGCCGCCTCGAGGTCCGGCTGGACGCCCCCCGCGACGTCCACATCGAGACCCGCCACACGGACCTCTATGCGGCGATCTCCGACGCCGCGGATCGCGCCGGGCGCGCGGTGGCGCGCTCGCTGAGCCGCGAGCCCCGCACTACACGCGCGAAGGCGAGCGCGGCCCGCTGAGCTCGATCCGAACATCACCAGCCAACCGGAGCACGAAGATGTCCCCGATGAACCCCAAGAGCGTCCGCTTCAACGTCGTGTACTTCCTGATCGCCGCGCTGGGCATCGTCACGATCCACGATGTCTGGATGCAATCCCAGTTCGTGGAGCCGATTCCGTACAGCGAGTTCGAGCAACGGCTGCGTGAGGGGCACGTCAAAGAGGTGGTGATCGGCACCGACACGATCCAAGGCGAGATGAAGGAGTCGGCACCGGTGGCGAAGCGCCGGTTCGTGACCACGCGCGTCGAGACCGACCTGTCGCAGGAGCTGAGCAAGCACGGCGTCACCTACTCGGCGCGCATCGAAAGCCGGCTCTTGCCTACGCTCTTGTCGTGGATCGTGCCCGTGCTGGTCTTCTTTGGCGTGTGGGCGTTCATCATGAAGCGATTCGCCGGCAAGATGGGCGCGGGCGGCGGGCTGCTCTCGATCGGCAAGAGCAAGGCCAAGGTCTACGTCGAGACCGACACGAAGGTCACCTTCCGTGACGTCGCGGGCGTCGACGAGGCCAGGGTCGAGCTCGAGGAGATCGTGGCGTTCCTGCGCGAGCCCAAGGACCACGGCCGCCTCGGCGCGCGCATGCCCAAGGGCGTGCTGCTGGTCGGTCCTCCCGGCACCGGCAAGACGCTGCTCGCGCGTGCCGTCGCCGGTGAGGCTGGCGTGCCGTTCTTCTCGATCAGCGGCTCCGAGTTCGTGGAGATGTTCGTGGGCGTCGGCGCGGCGCGGGTACGCGATCTCTTCGAGCAGGCGCGCCAGCAGGCGCCGTGCATCATCTTCGTCGACGAGCTCGACGCCCTCGGCCGCGCACGTAATGCGGGGGGCATGCTCGGGGGGCACGACGAAAAGGAGCAGACGCTCAACCAGCTTCTCGTCGAGATGGACGGTTTCGATCCGGCCTCGGGCATCGTGCTGTTGGCTGCGACCAACCGCCCCGAGATCCTCGATCCGGCGCTGTTGCGGGCCGGCCGCTTCGATCGCCAGGTGCTGGTCGACCGCCCCGACCGCGTGGGACGCGCGCAGATCCTGCGCGTCCACCTGAAGAAGATCGTCGCTGCGGCCGACCTCGACCCCGACCAAGTGGCGCAGCTCACGCCGGGGTTCACAGGCGCCGACCTCGCCAACCTCGTCAACGAGGCGGCGCTGGTCGCGACGCGCCGGAAGTCCGAGACCGTGTCGATGGCGGACTTCACCGCCGCCATCGAGCGCATCGTCGCAGGCCTCGAGAAGAAGAACCGCCTGCTCAACCCGCGCGAGCGCAAGGTCGTCGCGTACCACGAGATGGGCCACGCGCTGGTCGCCGCCGCGCAGCCGGGCAGCGACGCGGTGCACAAGGTTTCGATCATCCCGCGCGGCATCGGAGCGCTCGGCTACACGATCCAGCGCCCCACCGAGGACCGGTTCCTCATGACCCGCGAGGAGCTCGAGGGCAAGATGGCGGTGCTGTTGGGCGGACGCGCCGCCGAGCACCTGGTGTTCGGACACCTCTCCACCGGCGCAGCGGACGACCTGGCCCGCGCCACCGACATCGCGCGCAGCATGGTCACCCGCTTCGGCATGGTCCCCGAGCTGGGACACGTCGTTTACGACCGCGAGCCACAAGGCTTCCTCGGCCCGGCCGCGATCGCGATGCAGGGCCGGAACTACAGCGAGGAGACGGCCCGCGAGATCGACTGCGCGGTGCGCGGGATCGTGCGCACCTCGTTCGAGCGGGCGCGCGCCATCCTCGAAGCGCGACGGGACGTCCTCGAAGCGAGCGCCAGCGCGCTGCTGAGCCGCGAGACGCTGGACGAGCGCGAGCTGGTGCCGTTCCTGTCGAAGATGGAGGGCGCCGCCCCCCCGATGACCGAGCGGCTCGATCTGGCGGCGTGCACCGGACGGCCTGCGACCTGAGCGGGCCTAGCCTGGCTCGCCCACACGTGCTCACCTCGACGAGGCTCGTATGACACTCACCGTGTTCCTCCTGTTCGTTCTCGGCCTCGCGCTGCTCTTCGCCGGCGCCGAATCCCTGGTGCGCGGCTCGTCGAAGGTGGCCGCTCGCGCCGGCATCTCGCCGCTCGTGATCGGACTGACCGTCGTGGCGTACGGGACCAGCACTCCCGAGTTGGTGGTGAGCACGATGGCCGCCTTGAAGGGCCAGACGGACATCGCGGTCGCCAACGTCGTGGGGAGCAACATCTTCAACGTGCTGTTCATCCTCGGCGTGTGCGCGGTGATCACGCCGCTCGCGGTGACGTCCCAGATCATCCGCCGCGAGGTACCGATCATGATCGCGGCGTCACTGGCGCTGCTCTGGCTCGTGCGCGACGGCACGATCGGACGCGCCGAGGCTGCCGTGCTGCTCACCGGCATCGCGGCCTACACCTCGACCTCGATCTGGCAGAGCCGCCGCGAATCGGCCGCCGCGTCCGCCGCCTCTGGCGCTCCCGCCGAGAAGCCCGGCGGAAGCTGGAAGGTCGACCTCGCGTTCATCGCCGCCGGACTCGGCGCCCTCGTCCTCGGGGCTCGGTGGCTGGTGCAGGGTGCCATCGCGATCGCCCAGTCGTGGGGGGTGAGCGAGGCGGTCATCGGCCTCACGATCGTCGCCGCCGGGACGTCGCTGCCCGAGGTCGCCACCTCCATCGTCGCGACGGTCCGGGGCCAGCGAGACATCGCCATCGGCAACGTCGTCGGCAGCAATATCTACAACCTCCTCGCGATCCTCGGTTTCGCCGGGCTGCTGTCGGGGACGGGGCTGACCGTGAGTCCGGCGATGGTGGCCATCGACGTGCCGGTCATGATCGCGGTCGCGGTGGCGTGCCTGCCGCTGTTCTTCACCAGCGGGCACCTCGCGCGCTGGGAAGGTGCGTTGTTCGTCGCCTACTACGTCGCGTACACCGCGTTCTTGATCCTCGCCGCCCAGGAGCACGATGCCCTGCACGGCTTCACCGCGCTCATGACGGCCTGGGTCTTGCCGATCACGGCGGTCACGATCGTGGTCCTGGCCGGCCATTCGTGGTGGAAGGGCCGTTCCTGACCCCGATCCCTCGTAGCCGGGGCACACCCACCCCGGGGAGGCCCCGACGATGCGCAAGGTCCTGGCGTTCTCGCTGCTGTTGGTACTCGGCATGGCGGGCTCCCAGCTCGGTCCCGCATGGGCGCCCGAGGCGTGGCTCGCGCTCCGGCCGTGGCTCACCGCCGCCACCATGCTGTGCCTCGCCTTCCTGATGATCCACGTCGGCTACGAGTTCGACATCGATCGTTCGAACCTGCGTCCCTACGGGATCGACTACGCCATCGCCGCGACCGCCGCGGCGTTCCCGTGGATCTTCTGCGCCGTCTACTTCGTCGCGGTGATGGGCGGTCCGGGGAGCCTGACGAGCTGGGAGACGTGGAAGGAGGCCCTGCTGGCCGGACGCTTCGCCGCGCCGACGTCGGCTGGCGTGCTGTTCTCGATGCTGGCAGCGGCGGGTCTGTCGGCGACCTGGCTGTTCCGCAAGGCGCGCGTGCTCGCGATCTTCGACGACCTCGACACCGTCCTGCTCATGATCCCGCTCAAGATGATGATCGTGG
>CAYVDO010000001.1:29738-37019 GCA_964450125.1 uncultured bacterium | reverse complement strand
ACCAGGCTGGCTTCGCCGAACCTTGGAGGGTGGGCGGTGAATTTTTCAGTAGCAGTGGCATTTTTAAGAGAAAGAACAGTGGCATTGCTGATGGGAGGGAGTGAGCCTGAACCGGCATCATCATCTTCATCATGGCGGCGCAGGTGTGGATCGCGTGGCGTTACCTCCACGCGGTCCGCTGGCCGGTCACCTGGCCGTGGGTGCTCGGGTACGCCGCGGCGATCACCGCGGTGTCCGAGCTAGTCCACCGTGGCAGCCTGCTGGTCGACGACAGCGTGCCCATCCACATCGAAGTGTTGCTGCCGGCCTTCGTGCTCGGCTGCATCCTGGCGCGTCCCGCCGGACAGGACCCGCACCGGGACGACGCCCGAGAAGGGCATCAGGAAGGGCCCGAGCAACCCAATGAGCAGCGAGTGTCGACGGCGATCTCCGCCGTGTTCATGCTGCTGGTGGGCCTGTCGATGCCCCGCATCGAGCTAGGCGGCGCCGGGGGCATCACCTGGCAGCTGCTCGCGCTGCACGTGATCGCGCTGACCGTGCTGGCGAACCTCGGCAAGATGTTCCCGCTGTTCTGTTACCGGTCCGAGGTGAGCTGGCGCGAGCGGCTGGCGCTGTGCGTCGGCATGTGGCCCCGCGGCGAGGTCGGGGCCGGAGTGCTGGTCGTCTCGATCGGCTACGGCATCGGCGGCCCCATGGTCAGCGCGGCGACGTTGTCGTTGGCCCTCAATCTCATCCTCACCGGTCTATTCATCGTGATCGTCAAGAAGCTGTTGGCGAGCACCACCCGCTGAGCGAACGGCGGTCCCCAGGAGAGCTTCATGCCCCCCACCACCATCGGAAGTCCCGGGCTCTGGATCGGTTTCATCGGTTTCGTCATGGTCATGCTCGCCCTCGACCTGGGCGTCTTCCACCGCAAATCCCACATCGTCGGATTCCGTGAGGCGCTCACGTGGAGCGCCGTCTGGATCACGCTGGCACTGATCTTCAATGCTGGCGTGTGGTGGGCGTTCGGCGCGCAGCCGGGCATCGAGTTCCTGACCGGGTATCTGATCGAGAAATCGCTCTCGATCGACAACATCTTCGTCTTCGTCGTGATCTTCTCGACGCTCCGCATCCCCGCGCTCTACCAGCACCGGGTGCTCTTCTGGGGCATCCTGAGCGCCCTGGTGCTGCGCGCCGTGATGATCTTCGCCGGCGCCGCGATGCTCGCGCGCTTCCATTGGCTGATCTACGTCTTCGGCGCGTTCCTCATCCTCACCGGCATCAAGCTCTTCCGCCAGCGCGGCCAGGAGCAGCGATTCGAGGACAGCGCCGCGCTCAAGCTGGTGAGAAAACTCGTCCCTTCCACCGAGCGATTCGACGGCGAGCGCTTCTGGACCCGCGAGAACGGCAAGCGCGTGGGCACGCCGCTCTTCCTGTCGCTGATGCTCGTGGAGTTCACGGACGTGGTGTTCGCCCTCGACTCGATTCCCGCGATCTTCGCCATCACCCGCGACCCGTTCATCGTGTTCACGTCCAACATCTTCGCGATCCTCGGCCTCCGCTCGCTCTTCTTCGTGCTGGCCGACATGGTGCAACGCTTCGCCTACCTCAAGGTGGGACTCGCCGCGGTGCTGGTGTTCGTGGGTGCCAAGATGTCGCTCGTCGACGTGGTGAAGGTGCCGCCGGCGGTTTCGTTGCTAGTCATCGCGGCATTGCTCGGCGGATCGATCTGGATCTCGCTCGTACGCAGTCGCTCACTCGCCGCCGTCGGCGGGAACGAGCCCACCCGCCAGGCCGCGTGACCGCGCGCGCCGCGCCGGCGCCCGAAGCATCGACGCACGCACGGGCGGCCCAGCGAGGGCGCGGCTGACGTAAGATCGCCGCGCCCTCGCTTCGCGATCCAAAGGCCACTCGAGATGCCCACCAACACGCTGGTCAAGATCGAAGAGACCGCGTTTCTCGGTCACGCCGCCGTTCGTCTCGCGATCCCGGAGCTCGCGGTACTGCTGGTTCCCGACGTCGGTGGCCGAATCCTGTCGGTCAAGCACCGCGGCGAGGAGCTCTTCTTCGTCCACGACGAGCACATGGGCGAGCCACTCGACGTGGCCGCCGCCCGCGACCTCGCCGCCGAGAAGCGCCGACTCGGCTTTCGGCTTTGGGGAGGCGACAAGACCTGGGTGGCGCCACAGCGCGCGTGGCACCTGGCGATTCCGCCACTCGACCTCGATGCCGGCCGCTACGCCTGGCGACGCGAAGGTAAGGTCATCGTCATGGAGAGCCCGGTGTGTCGCGAGACCCAGCTCCGCGTCACGCGGCGTGTGGAGCTCTTTTCGAATGGCGATCTGCTGCTCGACGAGAAGCTCGTGAACACCGGAAAGCGTGAAGTCGCGCGTGGCATCTGGAACGTGACGCAGATGCTACGGCCGCTCGACGTGTACCTGCCCGTCCCCATCGACGGCGTGCGCGGATACCCCGACGAAGGCGACTCCGTCGCCATCCGCGACGAAGTGCTCGCGGCGCGCGATCGCTGGACGTGCGTCCCGTGCCGCGAAGCCCGTCACTTCAAGTTCGGCGGCATCGCCGAGCGCGGCGTGATCGTGGCATTGCGACCGAACGAGCGCGATACCCTCGCGCACCTCCGCCGTTTCGATCTTCAGCCGGGCGCCGCGTTCGCCCACGACTCGTCCGTCGAGGTGTACAACTCCCCGCACCACGACTACCTCGAGATCGAGCTCCACGCGCCGCTCCAGCGGCTCGCCCCCGGCGCCACGACCCACCAGCGACAGACGTGGCGCTTCGCCCGGCTGCCCGCCGACATCGGCCCCGACGAAGCCCTCCTCGCGCTGGGGTGAACGTGCGACGCGCGATCCAATTCGCCGCCGGGATTGCCTCGCTCGGCCGGATGAGGGCAGCTGCACGGGGATCGAGATTCCTCGAAGCCTCGATGGATGCTGAGTGGTGATTCGAAGACCGCTGGACGACCATCGATACGGATCCGGGAATCCGACCTGATCCAGGAGGGGATCCATGCCGATCGACGACTTGTTTCACGAGGGGATGCGGCGGCTTCAGGATCTGCGCGAGACGCGACCGCTGGCCGATCGCCTCAACCAAATCACGGTGCACACGACGTTCACCGATGACGATCGCGCGTTCATCGAGCGCTGCTCGATGCTGTTCGTTGCCACCGCCGACGCCGCGGGGCGACCCGACTGTTCGTACAAGGGCGGGCTGCCCGGTTTCGTGCGCGTGCTCGACGATCGGACGCTCGCCATCCCCGACTACGATGGCAACGGCATGTACAGGACGTGGGGCAACGTCCTCGCCAACCCGCACGTGGGGCTGCTCTTTCTCGACTTCGCCGAGTCCCGACGCATCCGTGTGAACGGCACCGCACGGCTCGCAGAGCGCGATCCCTTGCTCGCGGAATGTCCCGGCGCGGTTTTCATCGTTCGCGTCAGCTCGACACAGATCTTTCCCAATTGCCCGCGATACATGCACAAGATGCAGCTCGTCGAGCACTCCGAGTACGCGCCGCGGACCGACTACACGCCGCCCGTGCCCGCCTGGAAGACCTTCGACGTCTTTCGCGATGCGCTTCCGGCGCGAGATCGCAGCGAGGACACCGACGGGTGAGAACGCTGCCGCGCTGAGCGCGCGGCGAGGAATCAGCGCATCGCGAGCCAGGCCATCGAGACGGCGACGACCGGGGCAGCGAGACGGCGCGCGATGCGCCGCCGAGTCGTTTGACCGAGCCGCCGCGCGAGAGCGACGGACACGAGGGCGAGGACCACGAGCACGCCTGCGCTAGCGAGGCGATCCGAGATCGCGGATGTCGGCGATGTGGCGGCGACTGCCGTTGCGCTCACGACGAGCGCAGCCGCAGCGACGAGCGCGAGATTCGCGACCGCGGAGCGACAGCTCGTCATCGCGAGCAGGGCGAGGCCGATGAGCACGGACGCCTGAGCGACGAGGTCCCATCGTGGCAGCTCTGCGCGCACGAGTGAAACGAGCGCCGCGCCGACGTAGATCGCGGCAGCGACCGGCCGACTGGCACCTTCCCGAACGAGCACAGCGAGCGCTAGCGCGAGAATCGCCGCTGCGGCGATGGGGATCGACGCCGTGACGGCGCCGGCAGATGCGAGCGCTCCCAAGGCGAGGCCAACCGACGTTGCGAACGCGACGGGCCACGCGAGGGGCTGTAGAAGGGCGCTCGCGAACGCCGCGGCCAGAAGCACGATCCACATCGGCAGCGCGCCGCGAGCGCGTGCGAGCGCAGCGAATGGGGTGGCGCCGACGGAGCGGCGCCCTCCAGGGAGAGCCAGGCTCAGGTGGCGCGTCTCGAGGACGCGGTCTCCCGCCGTGAGCACTTTCTCGACGACGTCTCCGGCAGCGGCATCCGCTCCTAGCAACTCGATCCGCGCGAAGTGCGCATGCGTGGGCGCATCGTCGAAGAAGGCGTCGTCACGAAGCCGGAAGCCGTGATCCTCCGGGCACGAGGCGATCCATTCGTGGACGATCCACGCCTCTTCCACCCGCCCCGTACCCGGGCCGCCGCCAGCGGGCGTGCACGCCCCCGTCGCCGTGACCAGCACCAGATGCCGCGCGAGGTAGTCGCCGGTGAGTAGGCCCGCCCGGGCGATGCTCTCGACGCCGGCGGGCGTCCCGGCTTCGCCGGTCGCCCCGAAGCGCCGCGCCAGCGCCAGCGGCACCCACGCCGTCACGCGTGCCTGCGAGCCCGCGATGCGCCACACGGACATCGACTGGGTGGTTCCTTCGGCGCGCGCCGCCGTGCGTCCCGACGCGAGCAGCATCACCACCGCGCACACGACGAACGCGATGCGCGTCATCGCGGATCGCGCTCGAGCACGGCGCCGGCGCGCAGCGCGGCGAGGTAGCTCACGAGCGCCTCCTCGCCGGCGCGGCGACGAGCCGCCTGGCGCGCTTGCTCGCGCACGTCGTCGAGTGGCGGGACCTCACCGAGCTGGCGTGCGTCCACGATCAAGAGCAGCACGCCCGCGCTGGTGCGGATGGGATCGCTCACGTGACCGACGGCGAGCGCTTGCGCCGTCGTGGCCGCCGTGGGGCCGAGGTACTCGCGAAGCTCGGTGGGCGTGAGCGCACCTGCAGGAAGCGGAATCACCGGCGGATCGGCGAGATCGGCCGCTACCACCTCGAAGGCCTCACCGGCGACGAGCCGCGCATGCGCCCGTTGGACGCGCTGGGCGGCGGGCTCGGAGTGCGCGGACGCGCCCTCGCGAAAGAGCATCTGCCGCAGCGCAACCCGCCCGGGACGGCGGAAGAACTCGGGGCTCTCGGCGTAGGTCGCCTCGATCTCGGCGGCGGTGGGCTCGCGGGATTCCGCCTCGCGCACCACGGCATCGATGAGCGTCTTCACCACCTGCTTTCGCGCCAGAAAGTCCTTTCGCGGCAGCTCGAGCGCCAGCGCGCGCTGCAAGAGCAGCTCGTCGTCGATGGCGCGATCGAGGGCCGTACGGGCGAGATCCACCCGAGCGGCGCCGTCCCGGTCGGGGCGCTCCGCCTCGAGGGCCTCGGCGAATCGTTCGATGCTGGCGCGCGGGATGGCGACTCCGTTCACGATCGCCGCGGCCGGCTCGGCGTCCGCCGGTGCGAAGACTGCGGGGACCTGCGGCCCGCCCACGAGGCCGATCGCGATCAGCGCGATGCCCGCAAGCGCTCCCGCAACGAGCGCTCGAGTCCCGCGCCGCGGCGGTTCACTCGACTCGAGCCGCCACATCCACCTGATCTTTCCAGTCCACGAAGATCGGCGACGACCACGCGCGCTCGCCGGCAGGCGCCAAGCAGTCGTCGCTCGCCGCCGTGCGGAAATCGCTGTAGCAGGGCTCGATCTTGGTGCAATTGCCGTGCTCGTCCCACACGCATCGCAACGTGGCGCCGTTCACCGTCTCGGTGTCCGGTTCGACGGCGCGCACGTAGTACACGTTCGTTCGCCCGCTCGACCGGAACTCGGGATCGTCGAAGGTCACGACACAACCCGCCGGATCAGCCGGGCAGCGGATCACCTTCCACGGGTCTTCGATCAGCCTCTCGAGTGGCTCCCCGGGCTTCGCTTGCGGGCGAATCCGCACCACCTCGATGCGGTCGATGGGCTGGCGCTCGTCGCTCGGGTTGTAGCACTCGCCCACGCACACCCGGTCGATCAGCTCTTGCCCCGCCGCCGTCACGCTGTCCGCGGGGCAGCCGGGCTTCTGCTTGAAGGCGCCCACCGCGCGCACCTCGAAACGCGGCGTCCCGCCGATCGTGACTTCCGACCCCATCGGCTTTCGGGAACCGTCGACGCCGAGCAAGTCGAACCAGAGCAGCAAGCGCTCGCCGGACGTTCCGTACACGCGCCGCTCCTTGAGCGCCTGCCAGATCGACTCGCGCGTGCGGTTCTCGGCGTGCACGGCCACCAATCCGCCCGTGTACCAGTAGCTCCCCTGACGCTCGAGCTCCCAGTCCATGACGCCACCTTTGCCGTGATTGCGGCGGCGTCCCACGTCCATCACCCACTGGGTCACGCGATCCTGGGCACCGGAAGCATCGGTGAAAGCACTGCGGTCGTCCTTGTAGCCGGTACCAGGCTTGGCGCGGTGGGTGTCGCTGGAAGCGATCAGCCCGAAGCGGAACTTCACCGGGCTCGCCGCATCGGCGAGGCCCGTGGTGGCGAGCGCCGCTTGCACGGTCATGCGCGGGCGCATGTTGAAGTCCGGCAGATAACAGTCGCGGCACTGACCACAATCGAGCCATTCCTCGGGCTGGGCGTCGGGAAGTGCCGCGGCGCCGTAAACGCCTCCTTCGATGTAGGCCTCGCGCGCGGCGAGCACTTGGGCGTCGCATTCGGTGGACTTGGGATCCGCGCAGCGTGAGCGCACGATCTCGCCCGCCTGCCAGCAGCACGGCAGGTAGTCCTTGGTGGGCTCGCGGCAGACGTTCTGGCCATCGACCACGTCCCACTCCTGCCACTTGCGAAATTCCTCCGAGTTGCCGTGTCCCGAGTAGACCTCGATCAGGTTCTGGCGCGCGGGATCGTGCCAGCCCGGGCGCGCCTGCAGATCCCAGTTGGCGTGCGGCGGCACGTGGATCCCCCATGCGTTGCCGTGCGGGATCACCAGCGCGTCGAAGCCCCACTGATCGAGCTTCTCGAAGAGCGCCGGCGGGTCGGGCGCTTCCTCCTGGCAGTCGTCGGGGAGCTTTCGGGTATCGACGCCGCTGGGGCAGAACGTGACCTTCGAGAGGTCGAGGAGATGGTGGCGGAAATCGAAGTAGGTGCCAGCG
>CAYVDO010000001.1:0-29728 GCA_964450125.1 uncultured bacterium | reverse complement strand
CCGGGTCGTCGAGCAACGCGAGCAGGATCGTGTTGGCTTGGCCACGGATCGCCTGGCGCTGATCGCGACTGGTGGCCTCGATCGGGCGGCGCGGCAGCTCGTCGTCGGCGGTGCCGGCGAAGATCACGTTCTTGTGGCCGAAATGGTGCTCGGGATCGGCATCGTGCTGGGTCCACTCGAAGCCCGTGAACGCCACCACGTCGGGGTCCGCCGGGTCTCCCGCGAGCGCATTGCAGCGCCGAATCGAGTCCTTGATGCTCTTCCAATCGCTGGGCAGCGTGGCCATCGCGTGGTCCGTGATGGCGAAGAAGTCGAGGCCCGAGCAGAAGCGCGCGAAGTCACACGCCTCGTCCGGCGGATGGGCACCCACGCCGCCCATGATCGGCAGCGACATGAAGAACGCGTCCAGCGAGATGGTGGTGTGGACGTGGAGGTCACCGAAGAGGATGCGGCGACCGGTGACCAGCGTGGGATCGGGCGCGGACACCGGCCCGGTCTTGGGCAAACCCACCGACGGCGCCTCGCGAGCCGCGCGCACGGCAACAGGCACGCGCGAAGAGGAAGACTCCGGCTTGGGCTTCGAGCATCCTGACGGCGTGGCCGCGATCAAGACCCAGGCGAGCATCCCGATCGTCGTCGCGGCCGAGCGCCGCCGAATTCCGTTTGTCATGTCGCGCTCCGAGGGGAGGGAAAGGCGCGCGAGTATACGTTCGCGTCGCGCGCGCGATCCACGTGAACTTGCGCTGCACGCCGCCTGCGCGGGGAACCCTCACCATGCGTGACGGCCCCGTTCGTCGTGTGGTGAAGGCGCTCGCCCGTGCGGTGTTCCGCGTCGATCTGGCGCTGGTGCGCGCCTTCCGACGGGTGCGGCGGGAGGATCGGTGGATGCTCGCCGGCGCCTGCGTGAAGAGCGGCCATTGCTGCGAGGCGCCGGCGATGCGGGTCGGAAAAACGGTGTGGTTCCTTCCCTCCGCGCGACGGCTCTTCCTCGCGTGGCAGCGGCGCGTGAACGGATTCGAGCTGGTGTCCGAGGAGAAGAGCTCGCGCGTGTTCGTGTTCCGGTGCACCCATTTCGACACAGCCACGCGCAGTTGCGACAGCTACGATTCGCGCCCCGGGATGTGCCGCGATTACCCGCGGGTGCTCCTCGACGGTGCCTGGCCTGACTTCTTTCCTGCCTGCGGATACCGCGCCCTCGCCAAGAACGCATCTGCATTTGCGCGCTCCCTCGAATCGCGGAACCTTCCACCCGAAAAGCTCGCCGAGCTCAAGAAGCGGCTCAACCTCGAGTGATGGCGATCCAGATGCTGCGAACGAATCGCCCGCGACACGGGCGCACCAGGATCATCCTCGCGCTCGTCATCGTTTGCGCTGCGACCGTAGGTGCAGGCGCGGCAGGCGCCAACCCATTCGGTGTGATGGTGGGCGGCGGCGGGCTCACCATGCGCAGCCGCCTCGAGGTAGCGCAGAACCTCGGTGTGAGCTACGTGCGGCCGTGGGACCTCACACTTTCCGGATGGGGCGGCTTCCACCAAGACACGGAAGCCTTCCGCGACGCGGGTTTCGGCATCGTGCTGACGGTCCGCAACAGCGGTGAGCGCGGGCCGTCTGGGTCGCCATCGAAGGCGCCACTCGATCTGGATCGCTACAAGGCCCGGCTTGCCAGCGTCCTCGACAAGTACCAACCGGCGCTGGTGGCGATCGAGGACGAAGAGAGCTCACTCAGCCGCTTCTCGGGCACTCCCGAGCAATACGCAGCGATGCTGCGCGCCGCGTGCGAGGCCGCGCATGCGCGTCGCTTGCGCTGCACCAACGGTGGCTTGCCCGGCAAGGTCGTCGCGTTGCTCGTCGCCGAGCACCTGCGCTCTCGCGGCGAAACCGAGCGGGCGGACGTCTTTCTTCGCAAAGCCACGAGCGAGGCCGAGCAGCGCGAGCTGCGCGCGCCCGGCGGGCGCGATCGCGCGGCACGCACCGTAGAGCGAGCGCGGGCATTGCTGGGCGGGTACGCGAGCGCCAAGGCGGACTACGTGAACCTGCATTGGGACGTTCCCGATGCCGCGGCGTTCGAAGAGGCCACACGCTACCTGGCGCGCGCGACGGGGCTTCCCGTGGTCTCGAACGAGCTCGGCCAGCCCACCAGCGACGAGGACGACGTGAGAAGCTTGCTCGCGGCGGTGCAGCGTCTCGACATGCCATTCGTGGTGTGGTCGAGCCTCGACGGCGCCGATCGCCGTGGCCTGCAGAATCCCGACGGCTCGCTGCGTAGCAACGGGCGCGCGTTCGCCGCATTTCTCCGCGAGCCCCGTTGACGCCCAAAGGCCTGCATCGGTTTCCAAGCCCGACTGGGCTGTGAGAGTCTCAGCACATGACCTGGTTCGACTCGGCGACGCGTGCGCGCAAGACGGCTTGGTGGTGTGTTCTGGCCGCGGGCCTCGCGCTCGCGACCGCCGCGCCAGCAACCAGCCAGGTCGTCGATCGGACCGTGTGCGTGGTTTCAGCCACGCCGGCGCTCGCGGAGCAGTGGACGAAAACCCTACGCGAGCACCGCATCTCCACTCGAGTCGTCGATGCGCTGGACCTGGATCAGGTTGCCAATCGGCCCGATCTGCTCGCGTGCGGCCTGGTGTTCGCGAGCTCGGATACCGCGCTCTACTGGAAGGGCCACCCCGGGCCGTGGAAAGCCGTGTCGGCGCGGCCGCTCTTCCTCATGGGCGCTGCCACCGAGCTGGTGGCGCCGCGCGGCGCCGGAACCGAGGGGGCTCGCTTCACTCCCGGCAGCGGCAACGCGGTGGCGCTCTCCGCGGCTGCCGCCGAGCGACTGAAGCTGCCGCCGTCGATCCCGAAGCAGCCCGACGGACGGGTCGCGCTCTACGCCAACGACGTGCCCATGCGCACCATCGTCGGTATCGACACGCGCCGCGCCGTCACCGTCGAAGCCGTGGGCCGCGTGAGCGATGCCGCCAACTCCGACTTCGCGATCACTCGCTTCGACGATCGGGTGCTGTGGGGGTTCGGCGGCACGCCCGACACGCTCACTGGCGCGGGTCGGGCGCTTCTGAGCGCGCTGGTCACGAGCGCATTGCCGCCGGATCCCGCCGAGGTCGCTCGCGCCGAAGCGGCGAAGCCGTTCTCGGACGATCCAAACGACGCGCCCTCCACCGACGACGGCGAGTCACTCGGGCCAACCAACGGAAGGCCACCCAAGCTGGTCGCCGCCCAGGACGCTCGCAAAGCGCCGCGTTTCGATTTTCGCGAGACCTTCGCGGGCGCACCGCAGAGCTTCGACGCGCTCGCCGGGCGCGTGAACGTGGTGGTGTTCTGGGCCACCTGGTGCGGCTGGTGCCGCAAGGAGATGCCCGAGATCCAGAAGCTCCACGACGCGCTGGGGCGCAAGGGCGTGAACGTGATCGCGGTCAGCGTCGACAAGCGCACCGCCACGGTCGACGACTTCCTGCGTCGTGCGGGCAGCACCGTGCCCACCATCGTCACGACGCCCGGCACGCAACGCAGCTACGGCTTCAACGGAGTCCCGAGCGCGGTGCTCATCGATCGCGCAGGCCGCATCCGCGCCAGCTACTCCGGCGCCGGCTCGTTCCGGCTCGCGCAAGTGCAGCCGCAGGTCGAAGCCCTCCTCGCCAATCGCTGACGAGCGCACGCGCCGCGCATTGCTCGCCAGCAAAGGGGTCGGCGAGACTGGCGACGCTCTCGGCCGAGCTCGGGTGACGGCCGGCGCGCGTGGAGGTGCGATGGAGATCAACGGCATCGCTCACGTCTTTCTCACCGTGAGCGACTTCGAGAAAGCACGCCCCTTCTACACGAGTCTCCTCGTGTTCCTCGGGCTCAGGCCCATGATCGACGGCGACGGCTACCTCTACTACGTGGGCGGCCGCACGGCGGTCGGCGTGGTGCGCTGCGACGACACGCACGCCCGCGAGCGCTTCGCGCAGTTTCGCGTGGGGCTCCATCACCTCTGCTTCCGCGCCCGCGAACGCGCCGACGTGGACGCACTCCACGAGCACCTGAAGTCCATCGGCGCCACCATCATCCATCCACCCGAGGAAGGCGCTTGGATGCCGGGCTACTACTCCGTGCTCTTCGAGGACCCCGACGGGATTCGGCTGGAGGTGAACCACGTCCCCGGCAAGGGCTTCTTCGCAGAGCCGACGGCGGACTGAGTCCGGTATGCCCAGCCCGCTCGATCTCGATCTGCAGGGGCTGGTGATGGCCGCGGCGCACCACGCCGCGGGACGCGACGAGATCGCCACCGCGGAGGTCTTCGTCCGCACGCTGCCGCGGAATCGCAGCTACTTGATCGCCGCCGGCATGGACGACGCCGCCGACGCGATCGCGGCGTTCGCGTTCTCCTCCGAACACCTCGCACGACTGCGCGCGCTGCCGGCACTCAGCGCCGTACCCGACGCGTTCTTCGCCTGGCTCGCGGGCTATCGCTTCACCGGCTCCATTCGCGCACCCGCCGAAGGCACGCCGATCTTCGCCGGCGAGCCGCTACTACAGATCACCGCGTCGCTGATCGAGATCGCGCTCTTCGAGACGCTGGCGCTGACGACGATCCAGCTCGCCACGACGGCGGCGACCAAGACGGCGCGGCTCGTGACGGCTGCGCGCGGGCGCGACGTCGTCGAGTTCGCGAGCCGACGCGCCGCAGGCCACGCGACCGCGGAGGTGATCGCGCGCGCCGCGCACCTCGCCGGTTCGGCGGCGACCTCGAACGTGGAAGCGGCGGATCGCCACGGCATCCCGTTGGTGGGAGCCGTGTCGCATGCATGGGTCCTCGCGCACGAACGTGAGAGCGACGCATTCGCTCGGCTGCTCGAGCTCTTTCCCGAGACCGATCTGGTGCCGCTCGACACCTACGACGTCGACGCCGCGCTGATGACGCTGATCGCTCTGGGGCGTCCCGTTCGCGGCGTACGCATCGATTCCGGTGATCTGCTCGCGCTCAGCCAGCGCGTGCGCGCGGCGCTCGACGCACACGGCCTCACCGCGACGATCGTCACCGCCAGCGGAGAGCTCGACGAGTACCGTATCGACGAGCTGGTGTGCGCGGACTCGCCCATCGACCGCTTCGGCGTGGGCAAGCAGCTCGCGACTCCCGCCGACGCACCCGCGCTGGGCGCAGTCATGAAACTCGTGGAGATCGACGGACCCGACGGCGTGCGTCGACCAGCGAAACGGAGCCCCGGCAAAGTGAACGTCGCCGGCGCCAAGCAAGTTTTGCGGAGCTTCGACCCCTCCGGCGGGGCGCAGGGCGACCGCGTGGTGTTCCGCGACACGCCTGGCAGGCCCGGCGAGCGCGCGCTGCTCGAACCCGTGATCGAGCGCGGCCAGCGCGTACGTCCCATCGAGCCGCTGGCCGAAGCACGCGCGCGCGCCGCCGCGAGCCTACGCGCCATCCCAGCCGAGGTTCGCCGCCTCGCCGTTCCCGCGCCTTTCCCCGTCCGCTTCGAGATCGAGGGCTGAATGGCATCGCCGCTGCCCGTCGCGCTCTTCGGCGGCAGCTTCAACCCGCCCCACCTCGGCCATCTCGGGGTGTGCCGCCACGTACTTCGCGTTCATCCGGGCGAGCTCTGGCTCATGCCTGCTTTCGCACACCCGTTCGGCAAAGCGCTCGCCCCCTTCGTCGATCGCGTGGCGATGTGCGAGCGCATGCTCGCCGATCTCGACGATTCCCAGCACCGTGCCCACGTAGTGACGCACGAGCAGGACGTTCCCGGGGGCACGGGTCGCACCATCGACACCCTGCGGTACCTGCATCGGCTCTTTCCCGAGCACACGTTTCGCGTGGTGCTGGGTGCCGACCTCTACGAGGAACGCACCCACTGGAAGGACTTCCACGAGGTCGAGCGCCTCGCGCCGCCGCTGTGGATCCCGCGGCGCGGCTTCGATGCGGACAATCGCGAAGCGTCGACATCCGCGCACGGCTGCGCGCGAAGCAGCCGCTCGACGGTCTCGTGACGGCGGGAGTGGCGAGCTACATTGCCGCGCGCGGCCTCTTCCGCGACGAAGTGCCGAACGGAGGTACGTGACGATGAAGGTCTTGGTGACCGGCGGTACGGGATTCATCGGCTCGCACGTGGTGCGGCTCTTGCTCGACGAGGGCCACGACGTGCGCGCGCTGGTGGAGCCCGGCGCCAAGACCGCCAACATCGACGTCCTGGACGTCGAGCGCGTCGAGGGAGATCTGCGCGACGGCGACGTCGTGAAGAAAGCGCTCGAGGGCTGCCGCGAGCTCTATCACCTCGCTGCGATCTATCAGCTCTGGCTCAAGCGCCCCGCGCTGATGTACGAGGTGAACGTGGAGGGCACGCGCACGTTGCTCGGCGCGGCGCTCGCTTCGAAGAGCCTCGAGAAGGTCGTTCACACCAGCTCGATCGCCGCCGTCGGCAAGCGGCCCGGTCGCGAGCCCGCCGACGAGACCACGCTCTTCAATCTCTGGGACCGCGCCAACGACTACATCCTGAGCAAGTACATCTCGGAGCTGGAAGTCCTGGACTTCGTCCGCCGCGGCTTGCCCGCGGTGATCGTGAATCCGGCGTTTCCGTTCGGCTCCGGCGACATCGCTCCCACGCCCACCGGAGAGATCATCCTCAACACCGTGAAGCGCGTGGTACCGGGATACATGGAAGGCGGATTCAACGCGGTGGACGTCGAGGACGTGGCGCGCGGCCACCTGCTCGCGAGCGCCAAAGGGCACATCGGCGAGCGCTACATCCTCGCTGGCCACAACGTCACGTACCGCGAGTTCGCGAAGCTGGTGGCCGAGGTGGCGGGGATCTGGATACCGGACGTGAAGATCCCCACGGCGGCGATCCGCGCGATGGTGTCCACGTCGGAGCGCGTCTCCAAGCTCACCGGGCGCAAGCCACTCGGTACGCTCAAAGCCTTCGAATACGCAAATCAGCACGTCTACTTCGACAACACCAAGGCGCGGCGCGACTTGGGGCTCGACGTGACACCGCTGCGCACCGCCGTAGAGAAGGCCATCGATTGGTTCCGTTCGCGCAGAATGGTGTGATCCAATCGCTCGGCCTTCATTCGGAGGAGACACGCCCATGGCGATCCGCGACACGTTGCTGCTCACGCGCTCCGAGGTACGGCAGCTCCTCGACATGGAGATGGCGCTCGCGGCCGTCGACGCGGCGTTCCTCGCCCACGGCCGCGGCGAGGCGCGCATGCCTTCCAAGATCTACCTCGACCTGCCCGAGTATCACGGCGATTTCCGCGCCATGCCCGCCTACATCCCTGGGCTCAAGTCTGCAGGGATGAAGTGGGTCTCGTCGTACACGGCGAATCCGTCGAAGGGGCTGCCGGCGGTGATCGCGGTGTTCATCCTGAGCGATCCCGAGACCGCCGAGCCGCTCGCGATCATGGACGCCACCTTCATCACCCTCATGCGTACGGGTGCAGCAGGAGGCATCGCGGCGAAGCACCTGGCGCGCGCGGACGCGAGCATCGCAGCGCTCGTGGGCGCTGGCGCCCAGAGCCACACCCAGCTGGACGCGCTGCTACGCGTGCGCCCGATCCGCACGGTGCGCGTCTACGACCCTCACACCGCCTCGATCGCGGCGCTGGTGAACGAGTTCGCGGGGCGCGGCGTGACGTTCGAGACCGCCACCAGCGTCGAGCAAGCGGTGCGCGGCGCGCACGTGATCGTCACCACCACTCCCTCGCACGCGCCGGTCGTCGAGCGCGCGTGGGTGTCGGAGGGATCTCACATCAGCGCCATCGGCGCCGACGCGCCCGGCAAGCAGGAGCTCGAGTCGGCGATCCTCGGCGCCGCGCGCGTGTTCGTCGACGACCTCGAGCAGGCGAGCCACAGCGGCGAGATCAACGTGCCGCTCGCGAGCGGCGTGTTCCGGAGCGAACAGATCGCCGGCACACTGGGGCAGGTGCTGGCGGGCAAGGTTCCGGGACGCCTCTCCGATCGCGACATCACGGTCTTCGATTCGACGGGGCTCGCGCTTCAAGACGTGGCCACGGCGCGCGCGGTCTACGATCGCGCAGTGCGCGAGAAGGTCGGCACCACGATCCCCTTCGAGCGCTGAGATCGCAGCTCGAGACGACGGACACGATGAAGTGGCGCGGCGGACGACGCAGTACCCACGTCGAAGACAGGCGTGACGAGCTCGCACCCGCGGGCGGCTTCGGCACACCACCACTCCGGGCATTCGGTGTGCGTGGCTCGCTCGGCGCGCTGGTGCTGCTACTGGTGCTCGTCTATCTGGGCGTGATCAATCCCGAGGACCTGCTGCAGGGCACGATCACCAGCGCGCCCTCCTCACCGACCTCCCCAGGAGCCAACGGCTCCCCGGATGCCGATCCCGATTCGCCCGACACGCAGGCCCCGGCCAACGAAGACGAGATGCGCGACTTCGTATCGGTAGTGCTCGGCGACACCGAGGACACGTGGCACGATCTTTTTCGACGGCTCGGGCGGGAGTACGAGGAGCCGGTGCTGGTGCTCTTCTCGCGAGCGGTGGACTCGGCATGCGGTTTCGCGCGCGCCGCGGTCGGGCCTTTCTACTGCCCCGCCGACCAGAAGCTCTACATCGATCTCGCGTTCTACGACGACCTGCGCAGCCGCTTCCACGCGCCCGGCGACTTCGCACAGGCCTACGTCATCGCCCACGAGGTGGGGCACCACGTCCAGAACCTGCTGGGCTTCTCTCAGCGCGTCGCGGCCGCGCAGCGCGACGCCAGCGCCGAAGACGCCGGCCGGCTGTCGGTGCGCCTCGAGCTTCAGGCGGATTGCCTCGCCGGTGTGTGGGCCCACCATGCGCAACGCGCCCGCGGCATCCTCGAAGCCGGTGACGTCGAGGAAGGCCTAGGCGCTGCCAGCGCCATCGGCGACGACCGCATGCAGATGCGCGCGCGCGGCTACGTGACCCCCGAGTCGTTCACCCACGGCACATCGGCACAACGGGTTCACTGGTTCAAACGTGGGCTCGACAAGGGCGAGATCGCCGGATGCAACTCCCTCGACGAGAGCCAGCCGCTGGGGTGAGGCGGCGCAGCGGCGACTGGCGCGCAATTACGTCAGCGCGTGCTTCGCGAGAATCGCCGTGACGTCGCGCGGGGAGAAGGAAACGTCCCACGCCCAGCGGCCGAAGCCCCCGTGCGCGTTCACGGCATCTACCCACTCCGCCAAGAACTCACGCTTGGCGCGGTCCTCGTTCGTGTCTTGGCCCTTCACCTCGAGAATGAGGCGCACGCCGTTGGCGAGCCGAATCAAGAAGTCCGGGCGATACCGACGCACGGCGCCTTGGAAGAGGTAGTGGATATCGAAGCCGAGGTGGTCGTTCTTCACCCACGCGTCCACGTTCGAGTCGTGGTCGAGTGCGAATGCCTCAGTCGCCTCCCAGGCGCTGTCGAACACGCAGAAGCTCACGTGTGACTTCCGCGTCGGTTCGCAAGGCCTCGCCGTGTACCACGCCGCCATGTCACCGGTCCGGCGGATCGGGCGCTCGCCGTCGAGGATCAGCTTCCTGCTGGCAGCGTTCTCGTGACGGATGTGCTCGAAGAGGTGCTGCACGATGGTGCTCATGTTGAGCGCGAACAGAATCCGACGGAAGACCGGATCCAGCCCGATCCACGGCGGCCAGAACTCGACCCGCCGCGATTGAAGGAAGCCCTCGACGAGGCCTACGAGCTGCCCGAGCAGCACCTCGCGGCGGCCAGGCCAGCCCGGCTGGATCTGATCAAACACCTCCGCCGCGACGCGAAACGCGAGAGTTTGGAAGCGATTGCGTCGACCGATCTCCTTCAGATCCACTTCTTTGATCTGAGAGAGATCCGGCTTCCCGTCCACGGTCGGTGCAACCTCCGCGAGCAGCCGCGCTTGCGCCGCGTCGATCGTGAGCGGCTTGACCGACTCGAGATCGAGCGTAAGCCGCGGCTCGTAGGTGTGGTCGATCCGAAGCACGTTGGGCCACTCGATCTCGAACGCGGCGCGCTCCGAAAGCACCTCCACGCGAGTCTTCGGCTTGGGCGGTGGTGGCGGCGTCCCATCGTCGGCCTCATGAGGCAGGAACGTGAACGGCACGCCGAACACGTTCACGAACTCGGGCTCAAAGAGTCCCTCTTCGTTGAGGTCGTAGCTCGTGCGGCGGAGTCCGCGCTCGAACGCGAAGCGAATCCGCGCGGCGGTCTCGGTTCGGTTGGCCACCGTGATCATCACCGGCGGCGTTGGTGCCCCGGCTCTCTCCCACTCTTGACGCGTGGCCCGCCAATCGTTGCCGAGCAAGTGGTAGGCGTTCGCGACCAGGCTCGGGAGCGGTTCGTGCCGTAGGGCGGGTCGATGTAGACCATCTGCACCTTGCCCGCCATGCCCTCCTTCTCGAGGAGCGAGTTCATGACGAGCAGCGAGTCGCCGGCGATGAGCCGGTTCGACCAGCCGTGGGCGTGCTTGTAGAAGTCGAGCGCCTCGCGAAGCGGCGGCTTCTCGCGGGCGAAGAGCGAGAGCTGCTCGGGCTCGCTGTGGCCGTTCTGCTTGCGGACGGCCGCGAGGATGGTCTTGGGATCGATGCGTTCGTGGACGTGGAGCGAGACCGTCGGTACCTCGAACGAGGTGTGCTCCGCCTTCCCGGCCCACACGAGCTGAGGATCGAGATGTGGGTCGTAGGCCCAGGTCTTCCTGGTCTCCTCGGGATCGGTGTCGGGCTTCACCAGGCCCACGGGCGGGTTGTTGAGACGCTGCTTGTCGGCGTGCTCGTACTGCGCGATGGGCTTCTTGGGCGTAGGCTTCGGGGATTTGCCCGCCTGGGTTCCTGCGACGGGGCGTGCTTTCGACCTGGCTGACTGGGGTTTCTTGGCGGCCATCGAGTCTCCGTCGAGCAACGAACTCTCCGCATTCTACCCACGTCGGCAGCGCTGGGGAACGCGCTCGTCGCATCGAAATCCAAGCCGAAATGGGCAAGAAATGCTTGACGCCCACGCCCTTTACATGAGATAGTGAACGCATGGTCACATCCGAGAGTCGTTACGAGGAGCCGCCCGCCATGACAACCAACGCAGGGGTGTCCACGACTGAGCTTGCGCGGTTTTCCGACGACGAGGTGGCGGATCAGGTTACGCGAATCGCAGCGCAGATCAGCGCCGCCACCTATCGCTTTCTGGTATTGCTCGCCGAGCTGGACCGGCGCCGGCCGTGGTCGGGTTATGGCATCGTGTCGACGGCCCACTGGCTCAACGTGCGCTGTGGGATCGATTTGGTGGCGGCGTCAGAGAAGGTTCGAGTGGCGCGGGCGCTCGAGAAGCTGCCGCTGATCTCGGCGGCATTCGCGCGCGGCGAGGTGAGCTACTCGAAGGTGCGGGCGATGACCCGCGCCGCGGAACCTGAGAACGAGGACTACTTCCTCAACATCGCGAAGTCGGGCACGGCGACGCACGTGGAGCGGCTGGTGCGCCTCTATCGGCGCTGCGAGCGGAAGCGGCTCGATCAGCAGGCCGGTGAGCAGTTCCGGGATCGCGAGCTCAAGTACTGGAAGCTCGCGGACGGATCGCTGCGATTCGAAGGGCGACTGCCCGCGGACGCGGCGGCGGTGTTCCTCAAGGCACTCGAAGCGGCGCGCGATGCGATGCGGGAGGCAGAGCGCGGAATGGAATCTCCTGGAGAATTTCCCGCGGGAAGTCCCGCTGCAAGCGTGGAGGGCGATGCGCCGTCCGCATCAGACGCTGACCCGGTCGCGGCCCAGCGGGATCAGAGCCCTGCAGGCCACGCATTTCCCGCGGGAAATGCAGACGCGCTTTTGGTGCTGGCTGAGACGATGTTGGCGCACGGGCCTGCGGCCATGAGTGGCGGTGATCGCTACGAGGTTGTGGTTCACGTGGCGGAGGGCGTGCTGCCAGCCAACGGCGACGGACCGGCTCCCGAGCTCGAAAGCGGAACCGCGCTGGCGCCGGAATCGGCGCGGCGAATCGCGTGTGATTGCAGTCGGATCTGCGTCCACGAGGACGAGGCCGGCGAGATCCTGAGCGTCGGAAGGAAAACGCGCCAGATTCCGCCGGCGATTCGGCGCACGCTCAGGTCGCGTGACCGCGGATGCCGCTTCCCCGGCTGTGCGAATCGCCGCTTCGTGGACGCCCATCACATCGAGCATTGGGCCGACGGGGGCGAGACCAAGCTCAGGAACCTCGTCTTGCTCTGCCGCGTGCACCACACCATGGTCCACGAAGGCGGCTGGCTGCTGCGGCTCGGGAACGAGGGGCTGGAGTTCGTGCGCGACGATGGCGCCGCCTGGGGGCCTGTCCCGCTCGCTGGTGACGAATACGCCGACACCCTCGAAGCCTTCGAGCGCGCCGAGGTGAGCGCGGGAATCCGGATCGACGCCCACTCGATCATCCCCGAGTGGTACGGCGAACCCATGAATTACGTCTGGGCGATCGACGCGCTCTACGACCGAAAGGAACGGTTGCGGCGGGAGTGAGCACGCCGCTCGCGCGGGCCTGATCGCTCCCCATCGGCCCATTGCTAGGCACGGCAGTACGAACGCGAATTCGCAGTGTCGGCGAACGCGCGCGACCGCTTCGTTCGCCGCCCGAGCTCGGAACGCCTCGATGCAGAGCTGAGCATCGAGGGCGTAGCTCGACCCGAGCCGGAACTCTGCTCATCTGAGCACGAGATCGATTTCCACGCCGAGCCTCGCTCGAGTTCCGGTTGCTGGCTCGTGGCAGGCGCCAAGCCCCAGCCGATGGCGCCACTGTCGAGAACGACGTCAGAGCAACTGGTCGACGTTCTCGGGAGGACGGCCGAGCACGGCCCGCTTGTCGTCCTTGATGACCACCGGGCGCTCGATGAGGATGGGGTTGGCGGCCATGGCCTCGATGAGGGCCGACTTGGCAGTCACTGTTGCGAGGCCGAGCTCTTTGTAGATCGGCTCGCCAGTGCGCATGAGCGCGCGCGGATCGTCGAAGCCGAGCAGCGCGAGCACGCTCTGGATGCGCGCCTTGGTGGGCGGATTCTTGAGGTACTCGATCACGTTCGGCGTCACGCCGGCCTTCGCAAGGCGTTCGAGGGTGGTGCGAGACTTGCCGCAACGCGGGTTGTGCCAGATTTCGTAGGTCGCCACGTGGGCCTCCGTCTTCTCCGCAGTGGATCGGCGGCCGAGTATACCGAGCGCCCGCATAGCGGAATTGCATTCCCCGCAACCATGAACGAACTCTGTCTACTCTCGGCCAGCGAGCTGGCGCGCCTGATCCGCGCGCGTGAGCTTTCGCCGCTCGAGGTGATGGACGCGCACCTCGATCGCACGTTGGAGGTGAACGGTCGCATCAACGCGATCGTGACCCCGCTCTTCGACCGCGCCCGCGATGCGGCACGCCGCGCCAACGAGACGCTGGTGCGCGGTACCGCGGACGAGCTGCCGCCGCTCTTCGGTGTGCCGTGCAGCGTGAAGGAGACGTTCGCGTTTCAGGGGCTGCCGTGGACGGCGGGAATCCACGCGCGGCGGCATCGCATCGCCGATCGACACGCGACCATCGTCGCGCGCATGCTCGCCGCGGGCGCGATCCCCATCGGCACCACCAACGTCCCCGAGGCCGCGATGTGGATGGAGTCGGTGAATCCCATCCACGGTCGCACGTCGAACCCGCACGACACGCGCCGCACACCCGGTGGATCGAGCGGCGGCGAGGGCGCGATCATCGGCGCCGGCGCCTCGCCGATCGGCCTGGGCAGCGACATCGGTGGCTCGATCCGCATGCCGGCGCATTTCTGCGGCGTCGCCGGCCACAAGCCGAGCGCGGGACGCGTGCCGGGCACGGGGCATTTCCCGGCGGCGCACGGCCAAGTGCGGCGCTATGCGGTGTGCGGGCCGCTGGCGCGCAGCGTCGAGGATCTCGAGCTCGCGATGGAGATCCTGAGCGGCCCGGATGGCGAGGACGACGCAGTCGACGCCCCGCCGTTTCGGCGGCTCCGCACGCCCGAGCGGGGCGCGCGGCGCGTGTTCTGGTACGAGCACGGCCAATTCCCGTCGACCGCGAGCATGGCGGCCGCGGTGCGGCGAGCCGTGAGCGCCTTCACCGATCGCGGGCTCGCCGCCGAGCCGTGGCGGCCGACACTCCTCGACCGCGGCGTCGACATCTGGTTCGGCGCGGTGCGGTCGGGGTCCGCGGAGTCCTTCGGTCACGTCCTCGGCGACGGCGTACCCATCCCGCTGTGGCGCGAGCTCGCTCGCTTGCCCTTCGGACGCTCCCACCACACGTGGCCCGCGCTCGCGACCGTCCTTGGCGAAGTGCTGAGCGGCGGCCGCGTGTCCGAGAAGATTCGCGACGCCGGCGAGCTTCGCCACGCCTTGCGCGACGAGATCGAAACGCGTCTCGGTGAGGACGGCGTCCTGGTGTGTCCTGCGTTCCCACGAGTGGCACCGCGCCATCGCGGGCCGCTCCTGAGACCGCTCGAATGGATCTCCACCGGCGTGTTCAACGTGCTGGAGCTTCCGGTGACGTGCATTCCCGCCGGACGCGACGAGCACGACTTGCCCACCGGCGTACAGATCGTGGGACCGCGCCTTCGAGACGACCTCACGCTCGCTGCGGCGCGCATCGTGCAAGATGCGCTCGGCGGCTGGCGGCCGGGTCGTGGCCTGTACGCCGTGTGAGCGCCGTGTCCGATTTCGAGCTCGTGCAGATGCCCCAGCCGGGGCGGGGCCGCCTGCTCTACGCCGGCGAAATTCTCCATGTGGGCGTCCGCGCCCTCGGCGCCGACGATGCGCCCATCGAGCTGCCTGCGGACGCACGTGCCTTCGTCCGCACCGATCTCAACTCGGCACCCGAGAAGCGCCGCCACGTGATCGAGCGCGTGGAGCACGGTGTGCCCCGCATCGTGCGCGGCTGGCGCGACATCGAGCTGACGCGAAGCGCGCCCGACACCTTCGCCGCCGAGCTGATCGCACATCGCCCCGGTTACTACGAGCTCAAGTGCTACGTGCTCGTCGACGGCGTCGAGCACTGGGTGGGAGGACCCAACAGCTACGCCTCCGTGCACGGTCTCAAGTGGCGCGGTGCGAACACGATCTACACGGCGTTCCCGCGCCAGTTCGGTCCCACCAAGAAGCTCCGCGAAGCACGCGAGCTCCTCGAAAACGACCAAGTTCTGGCGCTCGAGCGCCAGGGATTCACGGTCATCCCACCGAGCGGCACGCTCACGGACCTCGCTCGCGAGCTCCCATTCCTCTTCCACGAGTTGGGCGTGCGCATCCTGCACCTCCTGCCCGTGCAGGAAACGCCCACCGTCTACGCGCGCATGGGCCGTTACGGCAGCCCTTACGCCGCCACCGATCTCACCAGCGTCGGCCACGCCTACCTCGAGTTCCGCGTCGATCGCACCCCCGCCGAGCAGTTTCAAGAGCTCTGCGCCCGCGTCCACGCGCTCGGCGGCGAGGTCATGCTCGACATCGCCGCGAACCATCTCGGCTGGGCGACCGAGCTCCTCAACGCGCATCCCGAGTGGTTCGTGCGGCACGCGGACGGGCGCTTCCACTCACCGGGCGCCTGGGGGGTCACCTGGGAAGACCTGGTCGAGCTCGACGATCGCAACCCGTCGCTGTGGCGCCATCTCGCGGAGAGCTTGCTCACGTGGTGCGCACGCGGCGTCGACGCCTTTCGCTGCGACGCCGGCTACATGCTCCCCGCCGAGCTCTGGGAGTACGTGACGGCGCGAGTTCACGACGTCTTCCCGAGCACCCTCTTCCTCCTCGAAGGGCTGGGCGGCCCGTGGGAAGCCACCGAGTCGATCCTCAAGATGGGCGGCATGCAGTGGGCGTATTCGGAGATCTTCCAACAGCACGGTAACGAGATGCTGCATGGCTACCTGCGCCATCTCGACCACACCGGCGCCGAGCTGGGCATTCTCGCGAACTACGCCGAGACCCACGACAATCCGCGTCTCGCTGCGGGCGGCGAAGCGTACGCTCGCATGCGCGTGGCGCTCGCGGCGCTCACTTCCCAGGCCGGGGCGTTCGGCTTCACCAACGGCGTCGAGTGGCTGGCCAGCGAGCGGGTCGACGTGCACGGCTCGTCGGGTCTCAACTGGGGCGGCACCCCGAACCTCGTCGGGTGGCTGCGCCAACTGAGCGACCTCACGCGTCAACATCCCGTCTTCTGGGGGACGTCACGGATCCTCCCGATCGAGGGGATGGAGTCGGGAATTCTGGCGTTCTTCCGACAACGCGACCGCGAAAAAGTCTTGATCCTCATCAATCTCGATGGTCGAACCCACCGAGATAGCATCCGTTTTCCTGCAAATGTCGCGATTCCCGGCGGGCATCGAACCTGCATTCTGACCCGCCGTATGCTCGATCCATCGACGACGTTTTCACTGAACCCGTTCGAGGTCGTTTGTCTCGACCTGGAGCGCACCCAGCCTCTCGAATCCGGCGAAGCGGTCGCGCGCGCCCGGCAGCACGACGAGGAAGAGCGCCGCCTGCGCTGGATCCTCGGCGAGCTCTGGGGTGAGCGTGTCGAGCTGAGCGGCTTCGAGCTGCTCACCGACGCCGTTCGCCGGGAGGGTCTGCGCGGGCTTCTCGCCGCCGTGTCCCTCGGCGTCCCGAACGACTGCGCCGAGCTGGCGCGGCGCCTTCTCGAAGCATCCGACGGCGACCGATTCCTGGGCGTCAGCCACTGGAGCGCAGCGCGCGCCGATCGTTTGCACGTGCTCGGCGCGAACCAGTTCCTCTACATCGAAGAAAACGTGCCGTTTCGCGTGCGGCTGCGTTTCGCCGACGACTCGGCCGAGCTCGAAACCTTCCGCGACTTCGGCGATCGACGCTATGTCGCATTCGCGCTGGTGCCGGAAGGTGAGTTCCGCATCGAGCACAGCCGGCTCGACCGTCCCGCCGCTGCCGCCGGCGCGACCGATGCAGATGAGCCCAAGTGGATCGCCACTCAGGGACACGCGCTCAGCCTGCGCGCCGAACCGAGGCCCGTGCGGCTGCGTTTCGAGCGGGAGGCCATCGATCCCTCCCATCGCTTCCTGCTCACGAACGCGCGAGGCTCGTACACCCTGTTGCCACTCGCGCCGCGCACCATCTGGTCGAAGTACGACGCGTTGCTCGCAGCCAATCTGCATCCAACCGGACCCGACGAGCGCGTGGTGGTGGCAAAGCGGCTGCGCGCGTGGGTGGCGACACCGATGGTCTCGTACCCGCTCGATCGCGAGTACGTGACCGACTTCCAGCGCTGGCCGACGCCCACCTGGAGCTACCGCTTCGAGCTGCCCGGCGGCACCGTGCACGTCGAGGAGCGCGTGACGCTCGACCCGGACAGCAACGTGGTCACCGTCGAGCTGCGCTGGGAGTCGGAACGAAGCGACACGCTGACGCTCATCGTGCGCCCGGACCTCGAGCTGCGCGGCCACCACGGCGAGACCAAGGCCCACGGCATCGATCAGGCGGCATTCGCGGCGGGTTACCGAGCGCTCGCGGCCAACCAGGGATGCGGCTTCCGGCGCGACTTGGGTCACGGCCTCGAGCTCTGTGCCGTGGCGAGCGCAGGCGCCTTCCACGTCGAGGACGAGTGGATCTACAACGTCCAACACCCGTTCGAGGCGACGCGTGGTCAGGAAGCTGCCGGTGACACCCTGAGCCCAGGCTATTTCCGCGTCCCACTCACGCCGGGGCGCGGCGCCGCGAGCCTTGCGATCTCCGTCGCCGAGGTGTCGATCGGACGCTATCGCACCACCCCCGCTCCAGCGCCCGCCGCTACCCACCGCGACGCCAGTCCCGAGGAGCTCGTGGACGTGTTGCGCTGCGCGGCAAGCCAGTTCCTCGCGAAGCGCAACGGCCGGCACACCGTGATGGCCGGCTATCCGTGGTTCCTCGATTGGAGCCGTGACGCGCTGATCGCCGCACGCGGGTACTTGGCGATCGGCCGTGTGGACGAGGCCTGCGAGGTGGCACTGACCTTCGCTGCGCGCGAACGCGAGGGCACGCTGCCCAACTCGCTGGTCGGAGACGGCGACGCCAATCGCGACACCTCCGATGGCCCGCTCTGGCTCACGCGAGTGATCGAGGAGCTGGCGCAGACGATCGGCTGGCCGGCGCTGGCGGCGCGCGCGTCGCTCGCGGGCGTCGAGCTGAAGAACGTGCTGGCCTCGATCTGCGAGCACTACCTGCACGGCACGCCGAACGGGATTCGCTGCGACGCCGCGAGCGGGCTGGTGTGGTCACCCGCGCACTTCTCGTGGATGGATACGAATCATCCCGCAGCCACGCCTCGCGAGGGATATCCGATCGAGATCCAAGCGCTGTGGGTCCGCGCGTTGGAGCTCGGGGCTCGAATCCTGGAGCGACCCGCGCTCGGCGAGCTCGCAGCACGGGCACGCACGTCGATCCGCGAGCGCTTCTGGATCGACGATCTGGGCTGGTTCGCCGACTGCCTCGCCGCTCGCGCCGATACTCCCGCCGCGAGCGCGGTGCGCGACGAATCGTTGCGGCCCAATCAGCTGTGGCTGGTCGCTCTCGGCCTGGCGCAGCCCGAGCACGCCCAACGCACCGTGATCGCGACGCAGCGGGAGCTGGTGGTGCCGGGTGCGTTGCGCTCGGTGGCCAACCTGCGGCTGCGCTCGCGGCCATGGCTCCCCGACACCGTTCCACCAGCCGGGCTCGACATCCTGCAGCCCTACCGGGGCCAGTACGTCGGCGACGAGGACGGCTCGCGCAAGCTCGCGTACCACAACGGCACCGCGTGGACGCACCTCTTGCCGCTGTGGTGTGAAGCGCTGCTCACGGCGTTCCCGGAAGACCCGCGCGCCACGCACCTGGCACGCGCCACGATGCGCACCGTCGAGAGCGAGCTCCAGCGCGGCTGCATCGGCCAGATCTCCGAGATCGAAGACGGCGACTATCCACACACCCCGCGCGGCACCTGTGCGCAGGCGTGGTCGGTCACCGAGTTCCTGCGCGTCCTCACCAAGCTCGACGGCCACTGACGCCGGCAGCGCCCAGCGGCGCTGCCCGATCACACCAGTGCTTTGAGGTCGCGCCTGGGGCTGAGACGCGAGCCTGCCCACAAGAAGAGGCGCGCGGGCAAGAGGCGCAGCACGTAGGTGATCGCGGCCATCGGCCACGGGAAGCGGATCACGGGCGTACCGCGCGCGATGCCGCGGAGGATGATGGCGGCGGCGCGATCGGTGGGCACCATGAAAGGCATGGGGAAGCGGTTGCGGTCGGTCATCGGGCTCTTCACGAAACCCGGCTCGATCGTGACGAGGCGAACGCCCTTGGGCCATGCGTCGACGCGCAGCGACTCGATCACGGCGGAGAGCGCCGCCTTGCTCGCCGAGTAGGCGCCCGTCTGCGTCATCGCGCGATCGCGGGCCAGCGACGAGGTCACGGCAACCGTGCCGCGCCCGCGCGCGAGCATGCCGGCGAGCAGCGGCTCCACGAAATGGAGCACGCCGAAGAGATTGGTCTCGAAGATGCGCCGCACCCACTCGACGGTGAACTCTTCGAGCTTTCGTGACTCGCCGATGCCGGCGTTCAGGATGGCGAGGTCCGGCGGGCCGAGCTCGCGCTCGAGCCGCGCGAGCGCGTCCCGCACCGCGGCGGGATCGGCGACGTCGCACGTCAGCACCAGCACCTCGGCGCCGCCGCTCACGAGCTCGGCGGCGAGCGTTTCGAGCAGCTCGCGACGGCGCGCGAGGATGGCGACGCGCGCTCCCTGACGGGCGAGCTGGCGAGCCAGCTCGGCGCCGATGCCACTCGAAGCACCGGTGACGAGCGCGAGTTGGCCGCGAAACGTCGGATTCTCGGACTTCATCGGCACATCGAAAGCACGGCAATTCGTAGCCGGACGCGCAGGTCGCGCCGACGAACGTCCCAGCTCGAGACGCCGCCGTGGACGTCCATCATGCCTCGGGACCCCACTCGAGCCAGAGCGCCGCCAGGCTCGCGAGGACCATCGCCGCGAACGTCGCGGCGGTCGCCACGCTCGCCACGAACATGAGGTAGCCGAAATGCGGCGAGAGGTAGCGCGTGCCGAACATGGAGCCCATGGAGAGCGGTATCGCGATCCACGGCTCGACCAGCAGCGCCGCTTTGAGCCGGGGCGGTGTGGGCGTGAAGGCGAAGAGCGTGCCCAGCGCCAGGAAGATGAACGAGAACGTGATGGTGTGGTTGTGGGTGGTCTCGAGCAGCTCGCCCAGGCTCTTGGGGTAGTGGGTCTCGGTCTCGACGGCGCCGTAACGATCCCGGATTCCGCTCGCCTTCATACCGGTCTTCTCCCACACGTGAGTGAGCCCGAGCGCGTAGCCCAACGACAGCGTGAGCAGGAATCCCGTCAGGAAGAGCCGCAATGGGTACGGCAGCGCGCGCAGCCGGATGTCCGGCCAGCGCGACGCGAACGCCGTGCTGGGCGAGGGCGTCATGGGGGCCCTCCCGCCGCGGCCCCTGGCGAACTGGCGGCGTCGAGCGCCTGCAGCAGCAACAGCGTCCGCTTGACGCCCTTGGAGACCGCACGTGCGGACAGCGTGGCGCCGGAGATCGACGTGATGTCCTTGCCCACACGCACCGAATCGCCAGCGCTCCTGCCCTCGTACTGATCCAGAAAGCCACGAGCGCGCACCTCGCCGCCGTGCGACTCGCGATAGACGAGCAATTCCACCCGCACGACTTCCCCCTTCGTATCGACGGCAACGAGATACGTGATGGGGCGGTACTTGCCGACATCGTCGTTGAGCAGGGCACGTCCCACGAGGCGCTCGCCTCCGCCGTCGCTGGCGAACGCGCGGTGCACCTCGATGGTGGCGGTGGAAAAGGGCTCCCCCAAACGCTCGCTCAACGACGCCCGAACCGCGCCCGGCACCGCGACACTCGTCACGTCGAAGCGATTCGCCAGGGGAAACGCGAGCTTCATCGCTTCGTCGGCGCTGAGATAGACCGTGACGTCGTCCGCTGCGCGCGTCGATGCGCTGAGGATGCCGAACGCCAAGGCCCAAGCGAGCAACCACGCGTGTCGGCGCGCTGCCGACGCACGCAGCAGCGCGGGTGAGCGAGGCGCCACGTACGGATCAGCCACGAATCTGCTGAGCGAGGTACGCCTTCTCGCCCAAGGTCTCGATCAGCTCGAGCTGGGTCTCGAGCCACTCGGCGTGGCCTTCCTCGGCTTCGAGGATCGATTCCAGGAGCGCGGCGCTCGTGTGATCTCCTGCAGCACGGCAGGTGTCGATCCCGGCGCGCAATCGCGGCGTAGCCTCGTGCTCCAGTGCCAGATCCGAACGGAGCTGCTCGACCACGGTCTCGCCGATGCGCACCCGACCGATCCGCTGCACGTTCGGCAACCCCTTCAAGCTCAAGATCCGGTCGATGAGCGAGTCCGCGTGACGCATCTCGTCGATCGACTCCGCGCGCACCTTCGCGGCGAGCGCGGCGAATCCCCAGTGGCCGCACATCTTGGCGTGCAGGAAGTACTGATTGGTCGCGGTGAGCTCACCAGTGAGGACGTCGTTGAGGACGTCGACCACGGACGCGGCGGGCTCGGGGGGGCTCTTCTTGCTCATGGCCGGCTCCTTTTCGGTTCGAGTGGCGGTGGTGCGCCCTTCGTTCGCGGCACGCTCGTGCGGTCTCGCCCGGTCGAGCCCGAACCGCTGGACGTAAGCCCGGGCTCCGCGTCGGCCAACAACTCCAGCAAGTCGAGCGCGCACGAGCCGCAATCCCGACCCGCGCCGCAACGCGTTGCGAGATCGCGCAGCGACCTCGCGCCGCGTCCGATCTCGGCGCGGATGTGCTGCTCCGTCAGGTTGTGGCACGAGCAGACGATCACAGCGGTCTCCGACGCCGCGGCGGGCGCAAGCGTCAGAAAGCGTATCCCAGACCGACGTTGAGGCGATCGGGGCGAGCGTTGGCGTCGTCGTCGCGTGCTTCGTAGTCGAGCTTCGCGACCACCTGGGGAACCGGGAACCACGCGAGCCCGATGCTGTGGATGGTCCACTCGCTCTCAGGATTGCGCGCGAAGCCCGCGGGGACGCTGCTCGCGAGGTCGATCCACGAGTAGCGGTAGAACACGTCGAGACGATGGTCGGTGTCGACGAGCAGTCGCAAGACGTCGTATGCGGCCTCGACGTAGAAGCCCTGCTGGCGCTCGCCGACGGTCTGCCCCGCCAGCTCGCTGAGCGTACCGGCCTCGCCGAACATGACGAGGGCGTACTCAGCGCGCAGATCGAAGCCACTCCGCTCGAAACGGGCATCCGCCTCGAGCACCGTGACACGGGCATCCGGCAGCGCGACTTCGACGTCGTCGACGATGATGCGCTGCGACTGATCGGCCTCACCCGTGAAGAAGCTGCCCGCCAGATTCAGGCCGAGCGCGGGTCGCACCGAAAGCCGTCCAGTGATACCGATGTCGTTGAAGGCGGCTTGACGCCCCTCCTGACGCAGCTCGCGGATGCCCTCGGTCTCCACCTCGGCGAGCTTGAGCTCGTCGTCTCCATCCGCGAGCGACAGGCTGTTGTTGAGCTGAAGCTCGTAGCTGAGCCAATCGGTGAGCTGGCCTGACACACCCACGCCGAGCTCCCGCCAAGTGCTGGGCACCAAGTACCGGTCGAGGTCCGGGCGCTCCACCGAGTGAAAGTACACCGGCTCGTGCGCCAGGTTCATGTGGCTCACCGGCAGGATGAGCAGGCCGCCGCGCACGGCCAGTCGCGGATTGGGTCGGAGCTCGATGAAGGCCTGCTCGGCCTCGAAGCCTTCGGCGTGCTCGTGCTCGAGCTCCGTGAAGAACGAGATCCAGTCGTTGAAGTCGTGCGCGACGAAGAGCACCACCCGCCTGAGATCGATCGTGTCGCGGCCATCGCTGAGGCGGTTGTTGTAGATGATCTCGCCGTAGGAACCGAGCGTGGTGGTGCCTAGAGCGCTGTCGAAGACCGGCCGGTAACGTTCGAAAGGCGAATCGGTTGCGGGTGCCGAGGGTGACTCCTGTGCCGGGGCAGTGCTCGACCAAGCGAGCAATCCGGCCAGCAGCACGAGCACACCGATGCGGTAGGTGCGGGGCGTGGAAGCCGAGGCGTGCATCGCGGAAACGAGGGTGCGGGGACGCGCAGTCGGGATCATGGGCGGCTCCAATATGAGAACGATTCTCAAATTCGATATCAGTTAATACTCCCTGGCACGGTTGCGTCAACCGCCCCGGTCGTACACTGACGCTCCTGGGATTCGATGCGATCCTCTCTCGCAGCACGAGACCTTCACCGTTCGCGAGCACCTCGCGCGTCCCACCGATGGCGCCATCCGCCCCGCCCCAGCCGCGAGCGTCGCGGCGTTGGCTGCCACCGGTGCTGCTCACCGCGTTCATCTGGCTCACGCTTCCCGCAGTCTCCGGCATCCGGCGCTGGATCAAGAACCACGTCGGCGAATGGCCGATCCGCTACCTCGCCACGACGCTCTTCGTCGCGCTCACCATCGCAGCCGGCCAGCATCTGCTGCGTCGCGTGCGCATCCGCGATCCCCGATTCTGGATCCAGATCGCGGCACTTGCGGTGCTCTACGGTGTGAGCCTCGTGATCTACGGCCACGAGGCCATCGAGCAGATGCACCTCTTCGAGTACGGCTTGCTCGCGGTGCTGGTTCTGCGCGCGATGCCCGTCGAGCTCGGCGGAGCGCGCCGGCAGATCACCGCAGCCCTCATCACGGCTTTCCTCGGGTTCCTGGACGAGTGCCTACAAGGCTTGATCCACCACTACTACGATCCCACACTCGCGGCGCTCGTGCGCTGGTTCGACTCCACTCCCGACCAGGTCAAGAACTTCTTCTTCATCCGCTTCTTCGATTGGCGCGACGTCCGCTTGAACGTGAGCTCGGCGGTGCTGGGACTCTGGGCCTACGCGCTGTGGAGCTCGGCGACACGCTCCGCCGCGCGCGACGCAGCGCCTTCGACTGGCGCCGCTGCAACGCTCTCCATCGCGTTCGCGCTCTGCCTCTCGAGCGCGGGCGCTGACGCCCGCGAGTTTCCGTACGGGCCGCTCACCGGCCCCGAGGAGACCGTGGCGACGAGCGACGGCCACATGCTTCTACACTTCACCCGCGATGGCGCCGACGCCGTGGACGACACGTTCGTCACGTGGGGCCGCGAATCGTTGGAGCTCGCCTGGTCCGAGTGGATCGGCCGCCTCGGCTGGAAGGCCCCCGCGGCCGATGGCGGCCAGGGTGGCGACGATCGCTACGACGTCTACTTGATGAGCTTCGGGAAACCCGGCATTCCCGAACCCAATCACTTCAACCGCGGCGTCACCTTCCCCGACGGCCGGGTTCGCGGCGCGAGCCACATCCTCGTCAACGCCGACATCCGCGCCGGCGGCCGCGCCGACTGGCATCCGCTCCAGCCCTACTACAGCGAGCGCATCGTGCGCAGCGTCTTCGGCCACGAGCTGATCCACGCCTGCCAGATGGCGTACGGCCCCGTGCTGGAGGGCTTCCTCAGCGAGAACTCCGCCACCTATCACCAGGTGGATCTCTACGGCGTGCTGGAGAGTGACGATCCCAAGGACCGGCTCTTCGTCACGCTGCTCACGAGCGAGCGGTTCGCGATTCCCGCGTTCAGCGTGCATTCGCTGCTGCCACTTCTCAACTACGTCCCCGCGTGGTCGAAGTATCTGGTCGACAGCCGCGGCGGCGATCGCACGATCCTGCGGCGAATCTACGAGGCGACGGAGCTCGACACTTACGGCGGCAGCTTCGCCGCCACCGACCGCGTGTTGCGCGAGACCGGTGGCGATCTCGCCAGCGACTTCCAGACCTATGCCGAGTGGAACTACAAGGTCGGTCCCTACGCCGACGGCGCCGGCTACGCGCTCGCCGAGCGCTTCGCGTCGATCTTCGGCGGCGTGAACGTGACCTTCGAGCACGATCGCATGCCGGCAGCGGGTGAGTCCGGCACCCACTCGCCTCGACCGCTCGCGTCGAACTACGTCCGCTTCGCCGCCGATCCGGCGCAGCGCGATGGCGTGTTCCGATTCGAGGGGCTCGCAGGAATGCGGTGGGGCGTCTCGGTCCTGATGCGTGACCCAGTGACGATGCGCTACTCCATCACCCGCGAGCTCCTCGACGAGCTCACACCCCGTGTCGAGATCCCGCTCTCCGACTGGAACGCAGCCGACGATCGCGTCGCCGTGATCTCGAACCTGTCGTTCAACGTGCTTCTCGGCGGGCCGGTCGGTACGTATCGGTACGCCGTCGAAGGCTCGTCGACCGGTCGCCCAGCGAGCGGCAGCGGCGGGGGCTGCAACATCGCCGGCAGCGGCGCGGGAGACACGGCGGGTGCCGCGCCCGTGGCGATCGCGCTCACCTGCCGCGCGAGATCGATCGGCCGGCGAGGTCGCCGAGAGCGCTCAGGTCCGTCGCACTGAGGTGATCCCCCACTGCTCGGCCCAACCCCACACCCGAGACGACGCGCACGACTCCATCCCCGACCCGGCCACCGCTCGCGTCCTCGCCGCACACCACGATCGCGGGAATCCCGCGCCTCGACGCACGCTCGGCCACCGTCGGCGCGATCTTTCCCTGCATCGCTTCGCCGTCGAAGCGTCCTTCGCCAGTCACGACCAGGTCCGCCCCCTCGAGGACGTGATCGAAATCGATGGCATCGAGCACCCGTTCCGCGCCGAGCACGAGCGCAGCACCGGCGAACGCGAGCGCCGCTGCGCCCAGCCCACCAGCGGCGCCACCGCACGCGAGATCGTGGACGCGCACGCCCAAGTCACGCTCGATCGCGTCGGCGAAGCGGATCAAGCCCCCCTCCAAACGCTCGACGTCGCTCGGCCCCGCGCCCTTCTGCGGACCGAACACACGCGCGGCGCCCTCGAGGCCCACGAGCGGGTTGCGCACGTCGCACCACGCCTCCATCCTCACCGCGGCGAGGCGCGAATCGAGCCCGGACACGTCGATGGCTGCGACGTCGACGAGCGCTCCTCCACCAGGAGCGACGTCGCCGCCACCCGCGTCGACGATCCGCGCGCCGAGCGCCTGCGCAAAGCCGGCGCCGCCATCCACCGTCACGCTCCCACCCAGCGCCAGCGCCATCCGCGAGCACCCGGCGTCGAGCGCCGCGCGAACCAGATCGCCGACGCCTCGCGTGCTGGTACGGGGCGGACGGCGCTCCTCGGGTCCGAGGCGTGCATGGCCGATGGCAGTCGCGGATTCGAGGAGCGCCGTGCCGTCACCGAGGAGTGCCCACGGCACGTCGACGACGCGGCCGAGCGGGTCCGCGACCCGTGCCGTGCGACGCTCGCCCGGCTCGCGCGCGAGCACGGCCTCGAGCGTGCCTTCGCCTCCGTCCGCGACGTCGACGATCTCGATGCTCGCTCGGCGAAGGGTCCGCGCCAGCCCCGTGGCGATCGCCTTCCCGGCGGCAACCGACGAGAACGACCCCCGCCACTTGTCGGTTGCGACGACCACCCGCACGGCGCTCGGATCGCTACGGCAGCACGGTGGCCGTGACCAGCAACGGCTTGCTGCGCAGGTCGAGAAACGGCCGCTCCATCCCGCGTTCGTAGCCGTTCACCACGTAGATCTCGCCGAGCGTCTTGTACGAACCGGCCGTGGCCCCCTCGAAATGCGAGAACTCGAAGCCCACGTTGGGCGTCTGCCCGGACTCGCCCTCGGGTGCATCGGCAGCGTTCGCATCGTCCACGTAATAGAGCCCGCGCTGGACGCTCTTGAGCCGTGCGTCGAGCACCAGCACCCGCGAGATCAAGGCGGTGTCGTCCTTCGACAACACGACCCAATCGGTATCGCCGTGGTCGAGCGCGCGCTCCGCCGGCGACATGACGCCGTCGATCGTCACGGGCGTCGGGTTCCGCGAGCTGGTGAACGTCCAGCCACCGAGAGCGTGGCGGAAATCCACGGAAGTACGAATCGCGATGTCCTTCATGAAGAAGCCAGGCTCGAACGGCACCACCACGAACGCCGGCACGAATACCGCGTTGTCGTAATAGACGGTGTCGAGCAGGTAGTCCGAGCGTTCGAGACCGAGCCCCGTCTCCAATCGATTGCGCACGCGCCGGATCACCCGCACCGGTCCGTCGCGGTAGCCCACCGGCACCGACTGAAGCTCTTCTTCGTTCACCCTCCATTCCACGAGGCCCAGGATGAAAAGAGCGCGCACGCGTACCTTGAAGCGGTCCAGCAGATTGGCGCTGGGGCGGCCGCGCGCGTCCCGCAACGTGAAGTTGGACCAAGACACCGGCACCGCCGTGGAGACGCTCGCGAAGTAGTTGGTGGCGCTCACGGTGTCGGTCTGGGCATCGAGACGTACGTAGCTCTGGTCGCTGCGCGGCGGGCTGCCGTCGAACGACGCCAAGTAGGCGTACGCGACCTCGCCGGTGACTGGGTCGCGAACCTCGAGCTCCACCGTGATGCGGGTGTGTGCGGGGCCCGCGTTGGTGCGCGGACCGGTGTCGCGCGCCATGAACACCAGCTCGTCGTTGGCGTCGAGGTGACCACCGTCGTCGTCTGGATGCGCGTACGCGCCGAGGGTGTAGATCCAGGGCGCGTCGCCTGGATCCCGGCCTTCCCGCTCGTCGATCTGGAACGGGATCGGTGCGAGCCCCTGGGCGCCGACCGCGAAGAGCGCGAGCCTGGCGATCGGCTGACCGAGCAGTGGTGTCAATCGCGCGCCGGTGGTGGTCACGGCATCGAAGAGCCGTGCGGCAGGAAGACCGTTCCGGGCCATCGCCGCCCCAACGGCCACGGGTGTGACGCAGCTCAGCATGCAGCCGAGCGCGAACGTGCGCGACCACGACATCACGAACCTGCGACGGCAATCTGCCGAGCGAGGATGACGCTGAAGCGACGACATGGAACGTACGACACCGAGCGAACGCTTGGGGGAGAGAGCGATATACCGACGCCAGCGTAGCGCCGCAAGACGGCCCGCGCACGGGCGACCGGCGCCTCTCGCGCGTGGCGAGCGGCCCGCTCATCCGGGTGCCGGTCGGCGGGGCCGCTCGAGCCCTCGAAGTCCGCGTTCGAACGTACTATGTGTTGCGTCGCATTCGATTCGTGACCCGCCATGCGTCCGCCCCGTGACGATTCGGCGACCTCGGTCGCTGCGGCCTCCGCGCAACCGGCGCGGGGACGCGCCGTGTTTGCACTGTTGGCGATCCTGCTGCCGCTCTATGGGCTGCGGCTCGGCGCAGCCCCGCTCTTCGACCGCGACGAGGCCTTCTACATCGAGTCGGCGCGCGAGATGGCGGAGCGCGGCAACTGGCTCACGCCCTGGTTCAACGGTCAGCCGCGCTACGACAAGCCCATCTTCTACTACTGGTCTCAGCTCGCGAGCCGCGCCGTTCGCGGCGAGAACGAGGCCGCGGCACGCATTCCGTCGGCGCTCGCGTTGCTGCTGATGAGCCTCGGAGTCTTCGCGGCCGTCGACGGGCTGGCGGGTACACGCGCTGCGTTCATCGCCGCGCTTCTCGTGGGTACGAGCGGCGAGTCGTTGGCACTGGGGCGCCTCGCCATTCCCGACGCGACGTTCGCGCTCTTCCTCACGGCTTGCTGGCTCACGACCTTCGGATGGGTCGAGGGGATCGTCGAGCGACGAGCGGGCGCGACTGCTCTGGGCGTATTCCTCGGGCTCGCGGTGCTCACCAAGGGAGTGGTGGCGCCGGTGCTGCTCCTGCTCAGCCTCGCCGCATACCGGCTCGCGTCGGGTCCGTTCCGACACGCACCCGATCGCGATGCGATCGCGCGCGTGCTCGTCGTCGGCGCGGCCGTCTCCGGTCCGTGGTTCGTCGTCGAGACCGTGCTCGAAGGCGTGGACTTCGCCAAGATCTTCTTCTTCAAGCATCACCTGGAGCGGTTCGTGAGTGGCCTGCCGGGCCACGACAAGCCGTGGTGGTACTTCGCCACCAACGTGCCGTTCCTGTTCCTGCCGGCGATCCTGCACCTGCCGGCGAGCGTGCGAGACGCGTGGATCCGGAGACGTGCGGCCGACGACACGATCGTGACCCGCCTCGCCACGATGGCGCTGGCCTGGGCCACGACCGTGCTGGTCTTCTTCTCGCTCTCCAAGGGCAAGCTCGCGAACTACGTGTTCCCGGCGCTGCCGGCGGTTGCGATCGCGGCGGCGCTCGAGATCGACGCGCGTTGCTCGCGACGGCGCGCGATGGGACGAAGCGAGCGCGCGGTGGTGGCGGTGCTTGCGCTCACCGCGCTCGCGTGCGTGCTGCTCTCGGGCTCGATCGGACGAGCGGTCGCCGCGCTCCTCGACGAAGGCACGCGCGCTCAGTTTCCCGACCTGGGCTGGATGCCGATGGTGCCGGCGACCGTGCTCGCGGCGTGCGCGGTGCTCGCCGCGCGAGCGCTGGCGCGCGGCGATGCACGACGCTTCTTCGCCGCCGCCGGCACGGGATTCGGCGCGTTCGCGCTCTTCGTCGCGCTCTTCGCCATGCCCGCGTTCGGAGAGCAGATGCACGGCGACACCCGCGACGTTTCGCGGCGCATCGGGGCCGCACTCGCGCGCGAGCCCGGCAGGATCCTCCAGTACCGCTTCTTCCGGCCGACGATGGTCTACTACGCTCGGCATCCGATCGCGACCACCAAAGACCGCGCCGTGCTCGACGCCGAGCTCGCGAAGCCCGAACCGCTCTTCGTCGCCACGCTGCGCAAGCACGTCGCTCGCGAACCGATTCCAGACGTCGTCGAGATCGGCGGCTCGAGCCGCTTCGTGGTGCTCGCCAATCCGGCAGCCGCCGCCGCGCTCGCAGACGCCGAGCGCTGAC